>NZ_CP022436.1:3164720-3481192 GCF_002224285.1 Arthrobacter sp. YN
CACGGCTTCAAAAGTACGGGCATGGTCCGGTCCGGAACCTTCCACGGCATAGTGGATGGCGCCCAGTTGCCGGCTGGCAGTCAGTTCCTGGATGCTCGTCTTCCAGTCAGTGCCGGCGCCAAGGGCTCCGGCGTCCTTGAGGAGCGGACCCACCAGCCGCATCACCAATTGGCGGGCGGTCTCCATGTCGTTGGACAGATAGGTGGCGCCAATCAAGGCTTCCATGGTGTCGGCCAGGATGGAGGCCTTGTTCTTACCGTCGGTCAGCTTCTCGCCTTGCCCGAGGTAGATGAACTCGCCAACGCCAATGGCCCGGCCGATCCCGGCCAAGGCGCGCGTACTGACGACGGCGGAGCGCCGCTTTGCGAGTTCGCCTTCAGGCAGCGTGGGGTTCTCACGGTACAGAGAGTCAGTAACGGAGAATCCCAGGATGGAGTCGCCGAGGAACTCGAGGCGCTCGTTGGTGGGAATCCCGCCGTTCTCATACGCGTATGAGCGATGTGTCAGAGCAAGACGAAGCGTCTCGGTGTCAATCGAGACACCGAGACGCTTCAGAAGCTCTTCAGTTGAAGACATCCTTAGTCAGCCTGTACGGCAGATTAGGCGTCTGCGACCTTGCGGCCCTTGTATTCAAGGAACAGCGCGGTGCCGGCAGAGTCAGTAACGACCTTTGCCTGGTGCGGCAGGCTGTAGGTAACCTGACCGTTTTCGATGGTCTTGACCAAGTTGGGGGCAGTTGCCTTCCACTGGGCACGGCGGGCGCGTGTATTTGCGCGAGACATTTTCCGCTTGGGAACAGCCACGGCTATCTCATTTCTCTCTTAGACGAACACTTACTAATCGGTTTGCCGGTCAGTCTTAGCCAGATCAGCTAGGGCAGCCCAGCGAGGGTCAATGACCTCGTGGTGGTGCCCCGGCTCGTCTTCCAGGCGCGCTCCGCATTCGGAGCACAGACCCTGGCAGTCTTCCCGGCACACCGGCTGGAACGGCAGCATAGTGACAACTGCGTCCCGCAACACCGGCTCAAGATCGATTAGATCGTACTCGACTCGACGTTGCTCTTCATCGTCTTCTCCGCCCGAAAGCTCTACGCCTTCATAGAAGAAAAGTTCTTGCACATTGACTTCAAGGTCATACGCAAGGGGATCCAGGCATCGGCCACACTCGCCGGTTACATCGACGATAACGGTGCCGGATACCAGAATTCCTTCGTGTACGGCCTCAAGGCGAAGATCCAACTCGATGTCCGAGCCTTCCTTCACGCCAATGAGCGCCACACCAAGGTCACTTGGCGCAGGTACATGCTCGTTGAGTGTTCGCATGGTCCCTGGACTGCGTCCAAGGTCCTTGACTACCAGCGCCAAGGGCGAACTTGCATCTCGCTTAATGAGAACTCCTGTAGAACATATGACCGACGTACCATCTTAGCCTGATCACGCTTGAGGACTCAAACTGACGCCGGGCGCGCATAAATGCGCGGTGGTTTCAGCTTGGGGCACTCCGCATAAGGGCGCGAGGTACCCATCAAGACTACCCCTTGCGCGGGTGTTCCGTTGCAGGCTCGCCAGCGAGGAGACGTTTCAGCACTGACTTGGGGACGAAATCCGAGATGTCCCCTCCCAAAACGTTGACCTCTTTGATGAGTGTCGAAGACAAGTGAACATAGTGCGCTTCAGCAGGAAGGAACACAGTTTCCACACCGGCCAGCTGACGGTTCATGGTGGCCATGGGCAATTCGTAGTCGAAATCAGAGGATGAGCGGAGGCCCTTGACGATGGCCGATACACCCCGGTGGCGGCAGTACTCAGCCAACAGTCCTTCGCCCATGGGCTCCACGATGATTCCGCGAAGGGACGCCAGCGTTTCGCGTGCCATTTCCATGCGGTCTTCCAGGCTGAACCTGTACTTTTTGGCGTAGTTGGTGGACACGGCCACAATGACTTCGTCAAAGAGGCCGGCGGCCCGGGCAATGACTTCGAGATGTCCGTTGTGGATAGGGTCAAAGGATCCAGGGCAAACCGCTCGTCTCATGAGACGAACCTACCCCATAGCTTCGCCGGGATACCATGGCAGACATGGCATCCGCAGGCAGCAGCCCCTCCTTGGACACGAGCGCCGGCACCACCCCGGGTGCCAGCACAGCACCTTGGCAGCGGGCCGCAATAGGAGCCAATCTGCTCTCACCCGACGGCGGGCTGGGAGTGACCATCTTTGAGGAGATGACCACACTTGCTCTCTCCACCGGAGCCATCAACCTTGGCCAGGGGTTTCCTGACGAGGACGGACCTGATGAGATCAAGGCAGCAGCCCAATCCGCCATAGCCTCCGGAGCGAACCAATACGCACCCGGCAAAGGCCTTCCCGTATTAAGGGAAGCGATCACGGCACACCAGCAGCGGTTTTACGGCCTGTCCCCGGATCCTGACACCGAGGTCCTGGTCACCACCGGAGCGACGGAGGCGATCGCGGCAACACTGCTCGCCTTCACCCAGCCGGGTGACGAAGTCCTGACCTTCGAGCCCTTCTATGACTCCTACGGCGCCATCATTGGCATGGCAGGTGCCACGCACGTCACCGCTCCCCTGCTGGCACCGGATTTCCTCCCTGACCTCTCGGCCCTTGAAGACGTCTTCAGTCACCGGACCCGCATTGTCCTCCTCAATAATCCGCATAACCCGACGGGCGCCGTCTTCCCCCACCATGTCCTGGCGAAGATCGTGGAGCTCGCTGCCAGATACGATGCCATCATTGTCAGCGACGAAGTTTACGAGCATTTGACCTTTGGCGTGGGCCACATCCCCATCACTTCCCTCCCGGGAGCCGCGGACCGGACCATCACCATATCCTCGGCCGGCAAGACCTTTTCCTTCACCGGATGGAAAATCGGTTGGCTCAGCGGCCCTGAACGCTTGGTTTCTGCTGTGCGCACAGTGAAACAGTTCCTGACCTACAGCTCCGGGACACCCTTCCAGGGAGCCATTGCAGTCGGCCTCGGCCTTCCCGACGGGTTCTTTACCGGCATTGCCAGTACGCTCCAGCACAAACGCGACATCCTGGCTGAAGGGCTGCGTGCAGCAGGGTTCGGGGTGTACATCCCCAGCGGCACCTACTTCATCAACGTGGACACCGCCCCCTTGGGTATCCGCGATTCCGTGGACCTCGCACGGCGCCTGCCGGGGCTGGTGGGAGTTGCCGCAATTCCGGTGCCCGTCTTCTGCCACCCACAGGGAGCCGAGCGCACCCGCAGCCTGCTGCGCTTCGCCTTCTGCAAAAAGACATCCGTCCTGGAAGAAGCCGCGGAACGCCTCGCCTCGCTCAAGGACCGGCTCTGAGTACCGCCGGCTCCGGACACCACGTCGCCTCGCGCTACCTCCGGACCACCGGGCAGCACGCCACCATCGACGCCGATACCCTCATTGAGGGCAGCTTCATCCTCAGCATCGGCGGGGCCGAGCAATCACACGTCAACCTCGCGGACCCGCGGGAGATTTTCTATGAGTACCTGCGCCGAATAGGTCATGTGGTGGATTTGGCTGCTGAACCGGCGGCTCCCATCCGCGCACTGCATTTGGGTGCAGGGGCTTTGACACTTGCCCGTTATATCCAAGCCACCCGGCCCGGTTCGGCACAGTATGCCGTTGAACTGGAACGCGAACTCCTGGACTTCGTACTCCACAAACTTCCCATGCCCGACGGCACCACGCTGACTACCCACATTGGCGACGCGCGCGACGCGCTGGCGGAGTTTGACGCCGAGGTGACATTCGACGTCGTGATTCTTGATATCTTCTCCGGACCAGAGGCGCCGGCACACATCGCGTGCAAAGAGTTCTATGAGGAAGCTGCCGCACGGCTGGGTCCTGACGGGGTCTTGATCGTCAACGTGGGAGACGAACCCGCTCTGACCTTGGTGCGAAGCCAAGTGACGGCCTTGCGTGAGGCCATGCCGGACGTTGCGGCGGTCGCGGAAACGGGCATGTTTGAGGGCCGTTACCCAGGCAACATCATTCTTGTGGGTACACGCAAACGGTGGACCCCGGAATGGACCGTTGAGTTGCTGGCCCGCGGCCCGCATCCTGCCGCTGTCCTCACCGGGATGGACCTGGACCGGATTGCCTAGGCTGGTTCGGCGAACCATAGCTTGGTTTCGCCGTACTTCTTGTCGGCGAAGCACTCCATGGTCCCGGGCCACGCCGGTTCCGGGCTCCGCGAACTCCGCTCGACAACCACCACGGCGCCCTCATCCAAGTGCGGCGCGAGTTTTGCCAATACCTCGCTCAGGGCCGGTTCGTCCAGGGGGTACGGCGGATCGAGGAAGACCAAGTCCCACAGCCCGCCCTCGCGCGCCCGTTCCAGGTACGATTCCACCTTGGAACGGTGGACCGAGACCTTCTTGCCGCCCAGGAGCTGGTTCACCAAGTCCGCGTTGCGCTGGCAGACGTCGCTCGCCTTGGCGTCGAACTCCACCAGGTCCACGCTCCGTGCACCCCGGCTGGCGCTCTCAATGCCCAGGGCTCCCGAGCCCGCGTAAAGGTCCAGGACGCGGGAATCGGCGATGACCGCCAAGGATTCCAGACGGGAAAAAAGAGCTTCCTTGACCCGGTCGGTCGTAGGCCGCGTAGCGGTTCCGGGGACGCTGGTCAGCGGGTTCCCCCCACCTACTCCTGCAATGATCCGGCTCACAGGATTGCTCCGGGAGCTGACGCGCCTTGCTGGCCGTCATTCCCTGGGTTTCTAACCGCGTTCAAGGAACGCCTCCTTTTCAGGGTTCAAGTATTCGTCGATGGCCGCAGCAAGTCCCGGCTGGTGCTGGAGGGTGGGGTCCTCTGCGACAAAGCCCTGGGCGTCGGTGCGTGCGCGGGCAATGATGTCTTCATGCTCCAGGACGCGCAACAGCTTCAGCGTGGAGCGCCCACCGGATTGCGAGGCCCCCAGGATGTCGCCTTCGCGGCGGAGCTTCAAGTCTTCCTGCGAGAGCTCAAACCCGTCTGTGGTTGATGCCACTGCCTCGAGCCGCCGGCGACTCGGGTGACCGGGTTCCAAGGTGGTCACCAACAGGCACGTGCCAGGCAATCCGCCACGCCCTACACGGCCGCGAAGCTGGTGAAGTTGGGAAATTCCGAAGCGGTCGGCGTCCAGGATCACCATCAGGGTGGCGTTGTGGACGTCCACACCCACCTCAATGACGGTGGTGGAAACGAGCACCTTGACCTGGTTGGCGGCAAAGGATGCCATGGTCTCGGACTTCAGTTGCGGGTCCTGCCGGCCGTGAAGCGGCGCCACAGGGACACCGGCCAGGGCCGGTTCCTGCAGAAGGCTCTCGACGACGGCAGTCACCGATGCGAGCTCCCGGGCCGATCCTTCCTCCGCGAGGTCGGCGTCGCTGGGTTCGGCCTCTCCCGGACTGAAATCGCCGTCGTCGTCCGTTCCAATCTTGGGGCACACCACGTACACCTGATGGCCCGACTCAACCTCTTCGCGCGACCGCTTCCAAATACGGTCCACCCAGCCGGGGTTCTCCACCAGTCCCACCACATGAGTGGAGATCGGGGCCCGACCAGCGGGAAGCTCGTCCAGGATGGAGGTCTCAAGGTCTCCGAAAACCGTCATCGCCACGGTGCGTGGAATGGGCGTTGCTGTCATGACCAGCAGGTGGGGCGGTCGCTGCGCTTTGGCCCGGAGGGCGTCACGTTGCTCTACGCCGAAACGGTGTTGCTCGTCCACCACAATCAAGCCGAGATCCTGGAAGCTGGTTTTGTCACTCAGCAAGGCGTGGGTGCCAATAACGATTCCGGCGTTGCCCGAGGCGGCGTCCAACATGGCCTGTTTGCGCGCCGCGGTGGGCATGGAGCCCGTCAGCAGCGTCACGTGGACGGATTCCTGCGCCAGGTCTCCGCCGAGCATCCCGGCCCCGCCGAAGACATCGTCACGTGCCAACGATCCCAACGTCCGACGGATCGAGTGGAAGTGCTGGGCCGCCAAGACTTCGGTGGGTGCCAACAGCGCAGCTTGGCCGCCGGCATCCACCACCTGCAACATGGCCCTGAGGGCAACAATGGTTTTTCCGGAACCCACTTCGCCTTGCAACAGCCGGTTCATGGGCGCATCCCGCGCCAGTTCTTCAGCAAGCGTCTTTCCGACGGCGGACTGGCCGGCAGTCAGTGTGAAAGGCAGGTTCCTGTCAAAGCTGCTGAGCAATCCGTCGGCGCGGGGCCGCCGTGCCGTGGCTTCCTCGGCTGCAAGCTGGGCGCGCCGGCGTGCGAGGGCCGTCTGCAGGACCAAGGCTTCCTGGTACCGGAACCGCTCCTGCGCCCGTTGCCAGTCCTTGGCGGTCTCCGGCGAATGGATCAGGCGGTAAGCCTCAACCACGCTGAGCAGCCCGTCCCTGCGGACGATGCTCGCCGGAAGTGGGTCTTCCAAGGCGTCAAGGTCCATGGTCTGAAGCAAGGCCGTGATCACTTTGTGGATGGACCAACTGGTCAGTTTGGCGGTTGCCGGGTAGACCGGGATGGGCATGGCGGCAAGCTTTTCGGGGTCCATGGAGCCTTCAGCTTCTGGGTCCTCGTCCAGCAGCAGAAAGTCGGGGTTGGTCAGGCCAAGTGAGCCACCGTAGCGGGTGACCTTGCCGGAGAACATGGCCCGCCTGCCTGCCTGAAGTTCCGCTTTGGCCCTGAATCCGTTGAAGAAGCTGACTTTCAACGTCCCCGGAGCGCCGCTTCCACCGGCTTCGTCGGTCACCACAACATCAGTGATGGAGCCGCGGCGGGCCCGCATCTGGCGCGTGCTGTTGGACAGGACACGTGCAATCAGGGTGACTTCCTCATCCAGCGGAAGATTGCTGATGGGAGTCAGCTCGCCACGGCTCAGATAACGGCGCGGGAAGTAGTTCAGCAGGGCACCCGTGGTTTTGAGGCCCAAGTGCTTTTCGATGACTGCCGCGGACCGCTTGCCGATTCTGCGCTCGAGGGGTAGTTCCAGCTCAGTAATCATGCCGTGACTGGCCTGTAATGCTGGGGTCCTGTGATGTTGGAGCCTGTCCATTCCCGCTGGGCAGCGCCAATTGGCTGACTGCGATGTCCGTGGGCTCGCCCAGTGACCGAATCAGTGCCACCGCCGGCTCGGGATCTGGGACGTGAACGTGGACCCTCCACCGATAGCTTGCTTCAACCGTGGATTCCTCGTCCTCATCATCCTGGCTCCGGGCACCGCCGACTTGGCTCATGATGACCGAATCACCCATCTCATCCAAACGCTGCCTCAGGATGGCTGCATTCAAGGGGGAAAGGTTGATGGTGCACATGACTTCCACGCCGTCGTCGGCCGGCATGCGCTCATGGATGTGGGGGTCCTGCAGCTTATAGCCATGAAGCCCGTCCAGGAGTTCGTCCTGAAGTTCTTCGCCAAGAACTGCGGAACGCAGGCAGTCCAGGATCAGCAGCATGCCAACGCCCCCGGCGTCCACCACGTGGGCTTCCTGAAGTTGTGCGAGCTCGCCCTCGGTTCGGACAACCGCCTGGTAGGCAGCCTCCACGATGGCATCGAGAGCGAGGCCAAGGGCGTGGTTGCTGTCGTCGGAGTTTTGGGAAGCATCCACGGCCTGCGCAGCGTCCGATGCAGCTTCCAGGACCGACAGCATTGTTCCGGCTACCGGCTCACTCAATGCGGACCATGCCCGGATCTGGGCCCTGTTCAGCGCCGTGGCGAGCAGCGGTGCGCTCAGCCGCGATTTACCGGCCAACGGTTCGGCAGCGGCACACAGGAAGACAGCGAACAGCGTGCCCGAATTACCCCGGGCCTGCTCCATGGCAGCCTGGCCGGCGCGCGACAAGACTGCGCCCACGTCGCTACCCGTTTCGGTGCTGTCCGGTGCTGCGCCGTCAAGGGCGGACACCGCTGCACGAACCGTGAGGTACAGGTTGGTGCCGGTATCGCCGTCGGCTACAGGGAAGATGTTGATCGCATTGAGGCGATCACTGTGGTTGCCGAGGACCACCTCCGCCTTGCCGAGCCAACGCTTCATGGCGTGCGCATTCGCGGCGATCTTAGTCTGCAAAGTGATCCCATCCAACGGTGTCAGCAGCTTGCCCGGCTATCCGGACGCCGGTGCCTGGCGGCTCGACAACGGCTTGAACTGAGCCTATCGCAGTGAACCCCCGCGGCAGCTGAATTCCTGCTGGGAAGGTGGCAAGCAATCCGTGGTCCTCTCCCCCGCCCAAGACCCAGGGCATCGCGTCGCGGCCCAGGAGTACTGCAGCCGGTTCCAGCGGCAGCGCATGGGTCTTCAAGGCCACGGGATCGAAATCCAGGGCAACGTCGCTGGCGGCAGCGAGCCTGCTCCCGTCCCGAAGCAGGCCGTCAGAAATATCCATCATGGCGGTGGCACCGGCGCGGGCCGCCAAGGGTCCTGCTGCCAAAGGAGGCTGCGGACGGCATTGGCTCTCCACCAAACTACGCTGTTCATTGTCCAGGCTGCCCATGGGAAACCCGCTTTCCAACAGTGCCCAACCGGCAGCGGCCCGGCCCAAGGTCCCTGCAACAGCCACTACGTCCCCGGGTTTGGCTCCGGACCGCAGCACAGGCGCCACACCACCGAGGGTTCCGACGACGGCCACCGTCACCGCCAGCTCGCGGCCCCTGCCGAGGTCTCCGCCGGCAACAGAACAATCAGGGGCGCCCAGGCCAATGATTGCGGCAGTGAGGCCATCGGCGAATGCCTCGACCCATTCGACGGGAGTGTCCGGCGGCATGGTCAGGCTGACAACAAGGGAGGTGGCGCTGCCGCCCATGGCATTGATGTCGCTCAGGTTTTGCGCCGCAGCCTTCCATCCGACGTCATATCCGGTGGTCCGGTATCCGTTGTTCCACGCCAACCTGAAGTCCTGGTCCTGGGTTTGGGTGTCTATGGAAATCAGGGCGCGGCCATCCGGTGCCGCGATCAGGGCAGCATCGTCCCCCGGACCCAGCAGGATGCCGGGGCTGTGGTTCAGGCGCGGAAAGATCCTGGCAAGGAGCTCGGATTCCGAAAGGTCTTGGACGGTCATTTGTTCTGCGGGCACGGCTCTACGCTATCGCGATCCACTGACAGAATAGTGCCGTGCACTTGTCGCCGGGCACTCGGGTGAATGTGACCGGGGATACGTGAATCTGCCGGGCAGCCCGCGCGGGATAGGCTGGATGGATGCACCGAAAGACCCTCCGCCGGACAGCCCTGGCCGTATCCATGGCCGCTGTGTCCGTCCTCGCTTTGTCGGCTTGTTCCCCAGCCGTTGATGTCACGGCCGCCACCGACGCCGCCAATCCTGCCTGCGCGCCCATGATGGTTGCCCTCCCCGACCAGATTGGCGATGCCGCACTCCGCAAGACCAACAGCCAGGCCACGGCAGCATGGGGCGAGCCGTCGCAGGTCATCCTCCGGTGCGGAGTGAATGTTCCCGGACCCACCACAGACCGCTGCGTGAGCGTCAATGACATCGATTGGGTCATCAAAGAAGGCGATCCCGTGTACACCCTGACCACGTTTGGCCGCGAACCGGCCACCGAGATCCTGATTGATCCGGTCAAGTTGGAAGCGGCGAACATCAGCTCCGCAACGGTGCTCACAGAACTCGCGGCCGCGGTGGGCAAGATCAAGGCATCCGGCAAATGCGTGGGCCAGGAAGACCTGCAGAACCTGCCGGCCGGCAAGTAGTACCGGCCGGACACGGTCAGCAGGCCACGGGTCAGCGCAGGCCGGTCTTACGGGTCAGCGCCAGATGGATCAATTCGTCGATCAGCTCGCCATAGGCCAGACCTGACGCCGCCCACATTTGCGGGTACATGCTCTTGGGGGTGAAACCCGGCATGGTGTTGATCTCATTGATGATCAGCTCGCCGGCAGGGGTATAGAAAAAGTCCACACGGCTGAGGCCTTCGGCTCCCACAGCATCAAAAGCCACAGCAGCCAGCTCACGCACTCGGCTGATGGCTTCCTCCGGCATGTCGGCCGGGCAGCTCAGAGCGGCCGCACCGTCTTCGACGTACTTGGCAGCGAAGTCATAGAACTGGTGCTCCCCCGCTGCCACCGCAATTTCACCGGGCATGGACGTTCGGGGCGCGTCGGTGCCCCGTCCCTGGAGGACGGCACATTCAATCTCGCGGCCCACAATCCCGGCTTCGATCACCAGCTTCAGGTCATGCCGGCGGGCTTCTTCAATCGCGGCGTCCAAGCCATCCAGGGAATCCACTTTGGAGATTCCCATGGACGAACCGGCGCGGGCAGGCTTAACGAACACGGGGAAACCGAGCTTGTCGACGCGCTTCCGGACAGCCTCGGCGTCGGTCAGCCATTGACGGTCCGTAACTGCAATGTACGGTCCAACGCTCAGGCCCGCGGACTCGAACACGACCTTCATGAAGTGCTTGTCCATCCCCACTGCGGAGGCCAGGACTCCGGCGCCAACATAACGCGTGTCGGAGAGTTCCAAGAGGCCCTGGATGGTTCCGTCCTCGCCCCACGGCCCATGAAGCAGCGGGAACACCACGTCCACCGATCCCAGCTCCTGTGGCACGGCGTTGGGCTCGGTCACGATCAGTTGGTGCTCACCGCCCACTTCGGCCAACGTCACAGTCTTTCCCGACGGCGCCACCTCAGGAAGGGCTGCGGAACTCAAGGACCACTGACTGGTGTCGCCCGAGGCCAGGACCCATTGTCCTGATTTGGCGATGCCGATGGGAATGACCTCGTACTTGCTCTTATCGATGGCCCCCATGACGCCGGCCGCGGTGACACAGCTGACGGCATGTTCGCTGGAGCGTCCGCCAAAGAGAACCGCTACGCGGGGGCGGCCGGTTGCAGGGGTGGAGTGGTCTGTCACCATCAGTAGTCGCCTTCGGACTTCAGTGCCCGGGCCAGCAAACGTGGTCCCAGGTCATCAACGGACATTCTGCCTTCCAGCACCGCTACCACGGCTGCCGTAATGGGCATTTCAACGTTCAACTTGCCGGCAAGCTCGTGCACGGCGGGGCCGGACTTGATGCCCTCGGCGGTCTGCGTCATCTGTTCCGCGACCTGTTCAAGGCTGAGCCCTTCTCCGAGCAAACGGCCAGCAGTGTGATTGCGTGACAACGCAGATGAACAGGTGGCCACAAGGTCGCCCAAGCCGGCCAGGCCGGCCATGGTGTGGGCTTCGCCGCCGAGGGCCAGGGCAAGCCGGGAGGTCTCTGCGAGTCCCCGGGTGATCACCGAAGCCTTGGTGTTGTCGCCCATCTGCCGGCCTTCGCATATGCCCACGGCAAGGGCAATGACGTTCTTGACGATCCCGCCGATCTCAACACCAACAACGTCCGTGCTGGTGTACGGCCGGAAGTACGGCGCGGTGCAGGATAACGCGATCGCGGCGGCGGTATCAGCGTCGCTGCAGGCAACCACGGACGCAGTTGGTTGCTCCCTGGCGATTTCCATCGCCAGGTTGGGACCGGAAACCACTGCTACACGGGACGCGGGAAGCCCCAGTTCCTGCGCAATGACCTCGCTCATCCGGGCATCAGTCCCCAACTCCAGACCCTTCATCAGGGACACCACCACGGCATCGGGGGCCAGCAAGGGCTTCCACTCGCCCAGTTGCGGCCGCAAGGATTGGGCCGGAACGGCGAGGATCACCAACGTGGCGTCCTTCAGCACCTCCGCCACGTCCGTGGACGCGGTGATGGTTGCGGGAAGTTCAATGTCTTTCAGGTACTGGGGATTGCGGTGCAGCGAATTGATCTGCTCCACCACCTCAGGACGGCGGCCCCAGATCCGGATACTGCGTTCAGCGCCGGCAGCCTCCGCGGCGTCGGCGAGGATTTTGGCAAACGTGGTGCCCCACGATCCGGCACCCAAAACCGCCACGATGTCCGGTGCGTGGACGGGGCTCTGGAGAATGGTCACTTACCGTCCTCCGGTTCCGGCGCCTCGGAGGATCCGCGCTCAACGAAACGGCCGTGCTTTGTCTGTTTGTGAACAGCCGGATCCCAGCGTTCAGCAGGTGCGGGCTCGTTGCGCAGCGTCGCCAGCAGAGCGGTGATGGCGTCCATGATGACCTCGGTTGCCTCAGTCAGCGTGGCGCGGTCCATGGGCCGGTCAGCGAAGGCACTGAGGTCCACCGGTTTCCCGACAAGGACCCGAACCGTTTTGCGCGGGAAAAGGTGGAACCGCTTGGCATAGCGCGGGAAGACATCCTGCGCACCCCAGTGCGCCATGGGCACGACGGGCGCACCGGTCTGCAAGGCAAGCCGGGCGGCCCCTGTATGCCCTTTCATGGGCCAAAGGTCGGGATCGCGGGTCAGGGTGCCTTCGGGATAGATAATGATGGCACCGCCGGCATCCACCACCTCTTTGGCGACCTGCAGCGAGTGGTTCGCTCCCGCCGTCGAGCGTTCAACGGGTATCTGTTTGGTGGCATTCAGCAAGGCCCCGAGCACGGGCACCTTGAAGAGGCCCTTCTTCGCCAGGAAGTGCGGCGGACGCTGCTGGTTGTACACCATGTGCCCGATCACGATGGGATCGATCTCGGTGCAGTGGTTTGGCGCCGCAATGAAACCGCCGGGCGGAAGGTTCTCAACACCTTCCCACTTTTTGGCCATCAGGAGGTTCATCAACGGGCGTGCGATGCCTGCCAGCAGCACGAACGTGGCACGGCTCTTGGCCGATTCCTTCAAGGGATCCCCCGCTACTTGGTGGTGGTGATATCGAAGTCGGCGCCCAGGCCGGCCAGCTTCTCGGTAAAGCGCTCGTAACCGCGGTTGATGATGTCGATGCCCGTCACCCTGGAGGTACCAGTGGCTGCCAGCGCCGCGATGAGGTGGCTGAAGCCGCCCCGAAGGTCCGGAATGTCGATGTCGGTACCCCGGAGCGGGGTTGGTCCCGAGATGACGGCGGAGTGAAGGAAGTTCCGCTGTCCGAACCGGCACGGGACACTGCCCAGACACTCGCGATGCACCTGAATGTTCGCGCCCATCCGGGCCAAGGCATCGGTGAACCCGAACCGGTTCTCGTAGACGGTCTCGTGGACGATCGACACGCCTTCTGCCTGTGTCAGGGCCACGACCAGGGGCTGCTGCCAGTCCGTCATGAAACCGGGGTGCACGTCCGTCTCCAGGACCAATGGGGAGAGCTTCCCGCCCTGGTGGTAGAAGCGGATGCCGTCGTCGCCGATGTCCATGCCGCCACCCACTTTGCGGTAGGTGTTCAGGAAGGTCATCATGTCCCGCTGCGACGCGCCTTCAACGAAGATGTCTCCCCTGGTCACCAATGCAGCGGACGCCCAGGACGCGGACTCGTTGCGGTCCGGAAGAGCACGGTGGTTGTACCCGCGGAGATCCTTGACGCCCTCGATCCTGATGGTGCGGTCAGTCTGGACACTGATGATGGCGCCCATTTTCTGGAGGACAGCAATGAGGTCGATGATCTCGGGCTCAGTTGCGGCACCGATGAGTTCAGTGATGCCCTCAGCTCGCGTTGCGCTCAGCAGCACCTGCTCCGTGGCACCAACCGAGGGATACGGAAGGGAGATTTTTGCTCCATGGAGGCCGTGCGGCGCGGAGATGTGGATGCCGCCCGGGCGCTTTTCCACGACTGCACCAAACTGGCGGAGCACGTTCAGGTGGTAATCAATGGGCCTGTCGCCAATTTTGCAGCCACCCAGGTCAGGGATGAAGGCCTCGCCAATGGCATGGATCAGGGGCCCGCACAGCAGGATGGGAATCCGGGAATCCCCGGCGTGGGCGTCAATGGCGGTACTGGACGCTGTCTTGGCATCCTTGGGGTCCAGGGTGAGGTCACCCGTGACCGGATCCTTCACTACTGTCACGCCGTGCAACTGCAGCAGGCTGGTAACAACCTCTACATCCTTGATTTCCGGCACGTTCCTCAGCACCGATGGTTCGCTGCCCAGCAACGCCGCCACCATGGCCTTGGGCACCAGGTTCTTGGCACCGCGAACGGTCACTCGTCCTGTTAAGGGGACGCCACCGCGGATTGTCAGAACACTACTCATCTATACCGGTTTCCTCACGACTACTCGCCCCCCAAACTTACAAAGGCTCCAGCTAAGCATAGAAGCTCGCGTTACCGAACCGAAATGGACGCACCCGGCGCCGCGAGCTTCAGCCATCAGTTGAACGTTGACGAAAAAGGACCGGGGGGCACTCCCACAGGGTGCCCACCGGTCCGTAATCTGCAGCTCGCGGCCTCAAACGGCGGCGCTATCCAGCTTGAACCTTCGCAGGAAGCGTCTTGGGCTTGAAGGAAGGACGCGTGGCCTCGTAGGCGGTGATGTCTTCTTCATGCTGAAGTGTCAGGCCGATGTCATCGAGGCCTTCCAGGAGGCGCCAGCGGGTGTAGTCGTCAATGTCGAACGGAGCCACGATGTTGCCGCACTCCACGGTCTTGCTGACAAGGTCAACCTTGACTTCGGTGCCGGGAGCGTTCTCCAGCACTTTCCAGATGAGCTCAATGTCATCCTGCGCGACCTGCGCGGCGAGCAGGCCCTGTTTACCGGAGTTTCCCCGGAAGATATCGGCAAAGCGGGAAGACAGTACGGCTTTGAAACCGTAATCCTTCAGCGCCCAGACGGCGTGCTCGCGGGATGAACCCGTGCCGAAGTCCGGTCCGGCCACCAGGACCGAACCGGCATTGAACGGGGCCTGGTTGAGGATAAAGGAATCATCCTTGCGCCAGGCGGCAAAGAGTGCATCTTCGAAGCCTGTTCGCGTGATGCGCTTGAGGTAGACAGCAGGGATGATCTGGTCGGTGTCCACGTTGCTTTGGCGCAGCGGCACGCCGATGCCGGTGTGGGTAGTGAATGCTTCCATGGTGATCCTCCTAGACTGCGGTTCCGGTCAGGCTGCCGGCCGTGACGGACTCCAGGTCCGACGGCGAGCTCAGCGTGCCGCGCACAGCCGTGGCTGCGGCAACGACGGGTGAGACCAAGTGCGTGCGGCCTCCCTTGCCCTGGCGGCCTTCAAAGTTGCGGTTGGACGTCGACGCGCAGCGCTCCCCCGGCTCCAACTGGTCCGGGTTCATGCCCAGGCACATCGAGCAACCGGCAAAACGCCATTCGGCACCGAATTCCTTGAAGACCTTGTCCAGGCCTTCAGCTTCGGCCTCCAACCGGACTCGGGCCGATCCGGGGACCACCAGCATACGGACGTTGGGATCCTTCTCACGGCCGCGGATGATGTCGGCGGCAACGCGGAGGTCCTCAATCCGGGAGTTGGTGCAGGAGCCCAGGAAGACCGTATCCACACGGATGTCCTTCATGGGAGTGCCGGCTTCCAAGCCCATGTACTGGAGGGCCCGCTCGGCCGCGGCCTTGGCGTTCTCGTCACCGAAGTCCTCCGGAGAGGGAACCTTCGCCGAGAGGGAAACGCCCTGGCCTGGGTTGGTACCCCAGGTCACGAACGGCTCCAGGGTATCCGCGTCCAGGTCCACCTCAACATCAAAGGTGGCGTCGGCATCGGTGTGGAGCGTGTTCCAATACTCGACGGCGGCGTCCCAGTCAGCACCTTCGGGTGCGTGCGGGCGGCCCTGCATGTAGTCGTAGGTGGTCGGGTCCGGAGCCACCATGCCTGCGCGGGCGCCTGCCTCGATGGACATGTTGCAGATGGTCATGCGGGCGTCCATGGACAGGGCGCGAATGGCCGAGCCGCGGTATTCCAGGACGTATCCCTGGCCGCCGCCTGTGCCGATCTTGGCGATGACCGCGAGGATGATGTCCTTGGCGGTCACTCCGGGACGCAAGGTGCCTTCGACGTTGATGGCCATGGTCTTGAACGGCTTCAGGGACAGCGTCTGCGTTGCCATGACGTGCTCAACCTCGGACGTCCCAATACCCATGGCCAAAGCGCCGAAGGCACCATGGGTCGAGGTGTGGGAATCGCCGCAGACCACGGTCATGCCCGGCTGGGTGAGGCCCAGTTGCGGGCCGACCACGTGCACGATCCCCTGTTCCTTGTCACCCAGGGAGTGCAGGCGGACGCCGAATTCCTTGCAGTTGGCACGCAGGGTTTCAATCTGGGTGCGGCTGGTGAGGTCGGCAATTGGCTTGTCGATGTCCAGCGTGGGAGTGTTGTGGTCCTCGGTGGCAATGGTGAGGTCAACACGGCGCAGCGGCCGGCCGGCCAAACGCAGGCCTTCAAAGGCTTGCGGGGAGGTCACTTCGTGAACCAGGTGAAGGTCGATGAAGAGAAGATCGGGCTGGGCGTTGGCTCCTTCGCCTTCACCTTTGCGCACTACGTGCGCGTCCCAGACTTTCTCGGCCAGTGTCTTTCCCACGGCCTTGCTCCCTTCACTGCGTTGGTTTGTTGCGTTGTTCTTGGTCCACTGAAGCAGCATCGCTGCGAAATAGGCCAGCGAAAGAACTTGCAGCTCAGATATTGAGACGGCAATATCATTACATGGACAATTCTAGTGGAGTCGGTGTCATTGATAAAGCGGCCCAGGTACTCGATGCGCTCGAGGCCGGGCCCACGACACTCGCGCAACTTGTAGCGGCTACGGGCCTTGCCCGGCCCACGGTTCACCGCCTCGCGCTGGCGCTGGTCCACCACCGGCTGGTGAGCCGCGACATCCAAGGACGCTTCGTCCTGGGAAGCAGGCTCGTGGAGTTGGCCTCCGCTGCAGGCGAAGACCGGCTGATCGCTTCCGCGGGACCGGTCCTGATCCAGTTGCGCGACGCCACAGGCGAAAGTGCCCAGATTTTCCGCAGGCAGGGCGATTGGCGTGTCTGCGTCGCATCGGCCGAACGTCCCATCGGCTTGCGCGACACCATCCCGGTGGGCACGCAGCTGTCCATGAAGGCCGGCTCCGCCGCCCAGGTCCTGCTGGCGTGGGAGGACCACGACCGCCTTCTTGAAGGGCTGCAAAACGCCCGCTTTACGCCCACCGTACTGGCGGGAGTACGACGCCGGGGCTGGGGTCAGAGCCTCGGCGAACGCGAGCCTGGGGTCGCCTCGGTCTCTGCCCCCGTTCGTGGACCGTCCGGCCGGGTTATTGCTGCCGTGTCGATTTCGGGTCCCATTGAGCGGCTTACCCGCCAGCCGGGCCGCCTGCACGCCGAAGTAGTCTGCAACGCCGCCCGGGTGCTGACCGAAGCCCTGCGAAAGAACAACGACTAGGTCCGGCATGGATAACTACGCCGTTTTCCTCCGCGGTATCAATGTTGGTGGCATCAACATCAAGATGGCCGACCTCAAGGCTGCACTCCAGGACTACCCGTTCGCCAAGGTCAAGACACTCCTGGCCAGCGGAAACGTGGTGCTGCAGACCGACCTCAAGGCCCATGAGGTCAAGGCGCAGTTCGAGCAGTGCCTGCGGAAGACCTTCGGCTACGACGCCTGGGTAGTGGTCCTCACAGCAGCAAGGGTGGCCGAGCTCGTGGAGGCCTGCCCCTACCCGGCTGATGACAAATCCACCCACAGCTACATCACCCTTGCCTCCGATACCGCGATGCTGGATGAACTCTTCGACGCCGGTGCTGCCCTGGGCGGCGTGGAGCAGGTACGCCTGGGCCCCGAAGCGTCAGCATGGCTGGCACCCGCCGGCGGCACCCTGGACAGCCCGTTCAGCAAACTCTCCGCCAAAGCGCGCTAC
The DNA here is from genome assembly GCF_002224285.1 of Arthrobacter sp. YN. Classification (GTDB taxonomy): domain Bacteria; phylum Actinomycetota; class Actinomycetes; order Actinomycetales; family Micrococcaceae; genus Arthrobacter. The sequence continues at coordinate 3,182,332 of NZ_CP022436.1, forward strand.
AAAGCCGGGACCACCACCAGGAACCTGCGCACCCTCATCAAAGTCCGGGACGCCGCAGCGGCCCTCTAAGCTGCACTCCTCTATTTGGAGCGCGTCTACTTGGAGCGCGCCACCTTCAGCGCCGCATTGAACGCTTTCAAGCGCGTCATTTCCACCTCGACAGGCTCCACTATTCTCTGCTCGGCAACTGATGCCACCGCGGCCTTCAAGCGCTTTGCCGCGCCCGACGCCCTGACGCGCGCAGCCCAGCCTCCAAGAATCCTGCCGGTGATGGCAAGGACGATCCCCAGCCCCACTCCCCCGGCGACCATGAGGGTAGGCCACGGCCACCCTTCCGTTCGGGGAACCTCGGGTACCGGCATTTGGAAGTAGCCGAGAACGGCCAACACCCCCAGCCATCCCAGGCCGCCAACGGCCAGCACGAACGCCAGCCATTGGAGCGTGTTGAACAACGCCCACCATAGGGGCCGCTGTGCGGCCTTCAGGTCAGTACCGGCGATGGCTTGATCCAAGGCATCGGGCAACTGCTCCCGGCCGTCCCGAGCCACGGCGCGGATGGCTGCCCGCCACGGTCCCGGAGCACCGGCGGATGCTTCGTCCGCAAAATCCCGAACCGCAGCATCGGTTCGTGCCCGCTCCGGCGCACCGGCGGGCGGCAACGATGTCCGGCTGAGTTCGGGCCTGGTGTCCTCCCGCCGCAGGTTCAGCCTCCGCAAGGGGTCCGGACGGAAGCGCAGCAGCCAGCGCGTCACGGGCCATCCGGTCCTTCGGGCCGACTCCCTCTTGAAGGACCGCTGGACTGCGTCCACCACCACCGGCACGTTGGCCGCCGTCGCCAGTTCAGACGCAAGCCGCGCCTTGGCACCTGCAGTGATGCCGCGGGCTTCACCTTCGCCGGACGCGTGGGCGAGTTCCGCGCCGGCCTTGACGACGTCGGCCGCCAGCCTCCGCGTTGTTGCCTCGCGTTGGACCACGACGTTCCTGATGGCAGCCCGGACGGCAGGGACGCCGTCGCCGGTTAGTGCTGACGCGCCCACCACGCGGACTGTCCCCAGCCCGTCACGCTCCAGGATGCCCTCCAGCGATTGCATCACCGCAGAAGCATCCGCTGCGTGGAGCTTATCCACCTGGTTCAGTACCACCAGGGTGACGGCGCCATGGGAGGCCATGGGCCGAAGGAAGTCATTATGCACTGCTGCATCAGCGTACTTTTGCGGGTCCAGGACCCAGACGAGGACATCCACCATGCCCACCATGCGCTGGGCGATCTCCCGGTTTTCCACCCTGGTGGAGTCGAAGTCCGGCAGATCGAGGAGCACCAGGCCTGAGTCTGCCTCGGCCAGTCCCGGGACAGGGGGCAGTATGTGCCGATCCTTGACGTCCAGCCAGTCGAGCAACGGGCCGCTGCCGTCCTCACCCCAAATTCCCGCCAACGGCGCTGAAGTCGTGGGGCGTCGCGCCGTCGCGGTGGCGAGCCCGGTGCCGGACACGGCATTGAACAGTGAAGACTTGCCACTGCCTGTGGCCCCAAAAAACCCCACCACGGTGTGCCCGGCCGACAATGAACGCCGCGAGGTGGCACGCTCCAGGACGTCATAGACAGATTGCAGGTTATCGTCCGGAAGCACGCCTTCAGCGAGTTCGCGGGCCGTGTTCAGCGCCTCGAGCCGCCGCTGCAGTTGGGATGCCTCGCGGACGTGGCCGTGGCGGCTCATGCGGCCCCCGCCAGACGGCGGAGGGTCTTGGCGTGCCCGGCCAGTTGGTTCCCTGAGCTTGGATGCGCCGCTTCAAGGCGGTCGAGGAAACGCAGCCGTTCATCGTCCAACAGCCGTTGGCATTGCGTATGCAGGTCATCCCGCGCCTGCTGCGCCAGGCGACGCACGGCGTCCTCGCCGAATACGGCTTCCAACAGCTTCTGGCCGACTACTGCCGTGCCGCCGGCGATGCCGATCTCCAGCCCGCTCAAGCCTGCTGTCATGGAGAACACCACCACCATGAGCGCAGCGCCCAGGCCGTTGACGCCGAAGGACAGCCAGCGGGCCTGGGTCCGTTTCCCCTGCCCCTGGGTGCGGATCATCTCCATCAACCCTTCCTGCCAGGTCCGGATGGCAGCGGCTGATTTCGCGTCGAAGCCCTCATTAGTCCCTGACAAGTCGTCGGCGCCAAGGAGGTGGCGGCCCGCAGCGTCAGCACGCCAACGCCGGTCCACGTTTTCTGCTGCAGTGGCAGCCTCGTCCAGGATTACTGCCTGCAACCCGGTCTCGATGGCGGTCTCCACCTTCACCGCGGGAGCCGGCTCCCCGCGGAAGAAAGCGCCCACCCGGTCCCGCATCCGCCCGATGTTTTGCTCCAATGCCCGGAAAAATTCTCCAGTGCCCACAAAGTCCTGCCACCTCGCCAGTACCTCTCCGCGGAGCAGTGCACCGTCCTTGGTGGCCTCAAGAATGCGGGAAAGGGCCTGCTCATACTCCTGAACGCAGATGGACTGGAGTTCGTGCGCAGCGGCATCCTGGGCTGATGCCGCTTCGGCGATGCCCTCCAAACGGACGCTGACCGCTTTGACAGCTCCATTGAGAGTCCGCCGTGCGACGTCCGCCCTTCCGGCCGCATTCGCTGCCAAGGCTCCCAGCCATTGACGCAGCGCTGACACCGATTCCTCCGGCAGCATTCCCAGCCCGTCCAAGGCACTTTCAGGAACGACGAAAAGCTCTGCCGCACTGAGCCCTTGCCGGTCGAGCATGGCTTTAAGGTCAGTCCTGACTTCTTCTTCAGCGGCCGGGGGCACACGGTCCAGCACCACGGCTACGGTGATGTCACGCGACGCCGCGTCCAGAAGCAGCCGCCAGGGGACGGCGTCGGCGTAGCGGTTTGCCGTGGTGACAAACACCCAGAGGTCCGCGGCCGCGAGCAGCTGTCCAGCGAGCCTGCGGTTGTCATCTGAGATCGAGTCGACGTCCGGCGCGTCCAGGAGTGCTATGCCCTGCGGCACAGCGTCATGGCCCACCAACACCAATGACGTGATCGCGTGGGCGTCCGGCGCGGCACCTGCCTGGTTGGCGGGCAACGGATGAGTTGAGACGGTACCCCGGATGCGGTCCAGGCTGGGAAGTATCCTGTGGCCTTCAAACCATCCGGAGTCGTTGGGGTGGTGCAGGAGGACGGGTTGGCGTGTAGTGGGCCTGATGGCGCCTGCCCTGGTTACCGGATACCCCACCAGCGCGTTGACCAGCGTGGACTTTCCCGCACCCGTTGAACCCCCAACGACGGCCAGCAGCGGCGCGTCCAGGCTGCGGTAGCGGGGAATGACGTAGTCGTCGAGTTGCGCAAGGGAATCGCGAATCCATTGACGGGCTTCCGGGGCCTCCGGCACGGCGAGGGGAAGGGTGGTGGCCGCAAGCTCGGCGCGGGCAGCTTCCAAGGCCTCGACGGCGGCTGCCGCACCTTGAGGTACGGGGGCTTGCCGGATAGCTGCCGGGTCTTCGTTTGCGGTCACAGCATCATCATGCCAGCCCGATCCATGTCCCGGGTGCTCGGCAGGCGTTATGGGGAAAACGGTGGCAAAAAGAAATCCCCCGGAACCGTAGTTCCGGGGGATTTCTGTGGTGACCCCAGCGGGATTCGAACCCGCGTTACCGCCGTGAGAGGGCAGCGTACTAGGCCGCTATACGATGGGGCCTTGCACTTTTATCACCGTTTCCGGCGATCAAGCTGAATGAGTATTTCATACTTTCAGCTCCGTTCCAAATCGCTTGAGCGACTCGAAACTTCCGAAAATTCTGCGTACTAACGCGGATTTTCAGAGCTGGGATACCAGGACTCGAACCTAGAATGACGGTACCAGAAACCGTAGTGTTGCCAATTACACCATATCCCAAAGTGACTTTCAGGCCGGAGTTCTGCGCTTCGGTTTCCCTTAGCTTTTCCCTCCGTGCCCCTCAGCACGAGTAATGACTCTACCGGAGTCTTGCCACCTGCACAAATCGGGAAGCCGTTACCTGCATCACATGATCCGCGCCGTTGGATGCGTGCCCTCAACGGTGCTTGGAGCTGTGGCCAGCAACCGTGCCAGGGAGTCCACTTGGCGTCCGGTGAATTCCTCCACAACTTCTCCGGTCCTGTTGAGCCACACGCCAATGAGCCCGGCCGCCGTGGCGCCATCAGCGTCGAGCAGCCTGTTATCCCCGACGTAAAGGGTCTCGCCAGCCGCCGTGCCCAGGAGGCGCACGCCCTCGAGGTAAATGGCAGGATCCGGTTTGGGCACGCCAACGGTATCAGTGCCCACCAGAACCTTGATCCTTGAAAGACCCGCACCGTCCAACTTGGCGCGCTGGTAATCGTGCACGTTATTGCTGACGGCTCCATAGGGAATGCCGGCGGCGTCGAGCGCATCCAGCACCTCTCCGACGTCGTCGAAGGCCCTCACGTACGCCGTCTGGCGCTGGTGGTACTCAGAAACCCAGGCCTGGGACTCGTCGCCTTCACCGAGTTCCACGCCGAAGTGACCCAACGCAGCCCTGCCGCGAAGCAGCCGCTGTTCATTGAACGTCAACTCGCCGGCCAGGTATCGGTCATAGAAGTGCGTGGTCTCGTGCGTAAAAATGCGGCCGAACTTCACCCACCCGGCCTGGTCCAGGCCGGGCAGGAGATGTTCGCTGACGTCACGCAACGCTGTGGTCATGGCGTACTCAAGGTCCACCAGGGTGTCATCGATGTCGAAGAGGACACCGCGGACAGTGCCGAAGGAGCTTGCGATCGCCATGACTGAAGCCGTCCTTAGCCGCGGAAAGCGCGAACGCGGGCCAGGGACGAATCCTTACCAAGGATCACCATGGATTCGAACAGCGGCGGAGAGATGCGGCGGCCGGAGATGGCCGTGCGCACAGGCCCGAAGGCGGCCCGGGGCTTGATGCCCAAGTCCTCCACAAGAGCCTGCTTCAGCGCCGTCTGGATGTTCTCAGCCGTCCACTCCTCGATGGGCTCCAGCGCTGCCAGGGCGGCGTCGAGGACCTCGTCCAGATTGGCGGGAAGTCCCTTCCGGGCGTCATCGGCCACGTCAATGGCGTCGTCGGCCTTGAACAGGAACGCCAGCATCTCAGGAGCCTCACCCAGGAGGGTAATGCGTTCCTGTACCAGCGGGGCGGCCTCGGCAAGAATCTCTTCCTGCCGCGGTGTGAGGATCTCCCCTACGAACCCGCCAGCGCGGAGGTAAGGGACCAAACGCTCCTTGAAGTCCTCCGGCGCCAGCAAACGAACGTGCGTTCCGTTGATGGCCTCGGCCTTCTTGATATCGAAGCGGGCCGGGTTGCCCAGGACATCGTGGATGTCGAAGTTGGCCACGAGCTGTTCCACGGTGAAGATGTCCTCATCTGCGCTCAGCGACCAGCCAAGCAGGGACAGGTAGTTGAGCAGGCCCTCGGGGATGAAGCCACGCTCGCGGTGCAGGAACAAGCTGGACTCGGGTCACGCTTCGAGAGCTTCTTGTTGCCCTGGCCCATGACGTACGGCAGGTGGCCGAACTCCGGCATGTACTCGGCAACACCGATGGCGTAGAGCGCACGGTACAGTGCGATCTGGCGCGGGGTGGAGCTCAGCAGGTCCTCGCCGCGCAGGACGTGGGTGATCCCCATCAGCGCGTCATCCACCGGGTTCACCAGGGTGTACAGCGGGGCGCCATTGGCACGGACAACTGCAAAGTCGGGAACGGAACCGGCCTTGAACGTGATCTCGCCGCGGACGAGGTCGTTGAAGGTCAGGTCCTCGTCCGGCATGCGGAGACGCAGGACAGCCTCGCGGCCTTCGGCCTTGAACTGTGCCAGCTGTTCCTCGGTCAAGTGACGGTCAAATCCGTCATAGCCCAGCTTCGGGTCGCGGCCTGCGGCTTTGTGGCGGGCCTCGATCTCATCCGGCGTGGAGTAGGACTCATAGACGTGTCCCCCGGCCTTAAGCTTGGCGATGACGTCCTGGTAGATGTCGCCGCGCTGGGACTGGCGGTACGGCTCGTGCGGGCCGCCGACCTCTACGCCCTCGTCCCAGTTGATCCCGAGCCACTTGAGGGCATCCAGCAACTGGTGGTAGCTCTCCTCGCTGTCACGGGCAGAGTCGGTGTCCTCGATACGGAAGATCAGCTTGCCGCCAGTGTGGCGCGCATACGCCCAGTTGAACAGGGCGGTGCGGATCAGGCCAACGTGCGGCGTTCCCGTCGGCGACGGGCAGAAACGGACGCGGACCGGAGTCTCGGCGTTGACGGCAGGGATGGCGCTGGAGGCAGCGTTCGACGCAGAAGCAGTAGTCATAGTGGTTCCAACTTTACCGCTTGGCGCCGCCCCGGTTTCCCGGCTGGAAGCGCCCGACGGCGGCACTGACCCTTCGTACGAAAGGTCAGTGCCGCCGTCGAACCCTGGCTTTTTGAGGTTTCGCTGGGAGCCTAGCGGCGAACCACCGGGTTGGACAGGCGTCCGATGCCTTCGATCTCTACCTCAAAACGGTCGCCCTCACTGACCAGGCCGACGCCTGCCGGGGTACCGGTCATGATGACGTCGCCCGGAAGGAGCGTGAAGGCGTGGGAAACGATCGAGACGAGTTCGCGGACGCCGCGGATCATCTGGCTGGTGCTGCCGTCCTGGCGAAGCTCACCATTCAGCCGTCCCTGGATGGACAGGTCTTCGTGGTCGAGCTCGGTTTCGATCCACGGGCCCAGCGGTGCGGAGGTGTCGAAACCCTTGGCGCGGGCCCACTGGAGGTCCGTCTTCTGGACATCGCGGGCGGTGAGGTCGTTGCCGCAGGTGTAGCCAAAAATGACGTCGTCCGCGCGATCCTCCGGGACGTCCTTGCAGATGCGGCCGATGACCACGCACAGCTCGGCTTCGAAGGAGACCTCCTCCGAGAACTCAGGGAGGATGATGGGATCGTTCGGGCCGATGACCGAGGTGTTGGGCTTCAGGAACAACAAGGGCTGCTGGGGAACTTCGTTGCCGAGCTCCGCTGCGTGCTCGGCAAAGTTGCGGCCGACACCAATCACCTTGCTGCGGGGAATGATGGGCGCCAGGAGCCGCACGTCCTCGAGCTTGTGCTTCACATGGGTACGTTCGACGCCATTGAAGAACGGGTCGCCGTTAATGACAGTGATTTCCTCACTGCCGGGCTCACCGTCAACAACGCCGTAAAGGGGATCAGAATCAACTACAAACCGGGCGATACGCATGGGCTCAAGCCTACAGTCCGGGCTTAGCTCCGGAGGTAATCCAGTTGCGCTGCCACGGAAGTCTCCGCCGCCCACCTGACGGAAGGGTCGACGTCGGGATAGACGGCGTCGGTGACTGCCTCGATCGATGCGTCACTGCCCAAGTGCTTCAGGGCAGCCCTGATCTGGTCGAGGCGCTGTTCGCGATGCTCACGATACTCGCGGCACGTCGCGTCCAACGCAGGGAGCACGGGACCATGGGCCGGTAGAAGGGTTGCAGGTCCAATTGCTTCCAGCCTGTCCAAGCTTGCAAGATAGTCGCCCAACCGGCCGTCGGGATAATCAAGGACCGTGGTGCCGCGTCCCAGAATGGTGTCCCCCGTGAGCACTGAGCCGTGCGGGCCGTCGCCGGGGAGATGGAAGCACACGGAATCGGAGGTGTGGCCAGGGGTTGCAACAACGCGGATTTCAACGCCGCCTGCCGTCAGGACTTCGCCGTCCGTGAGTGGCTCGCCCCCGTGACAATACTCCGGGGATGCAGCCCGGACCGGAGCCCCGGTCAGCTGATGGAAGCGGGCCGAGGCCTCCGTGTGGTCTGCGTGGCGGTGGGTGATCAGTACTGCATCAACAGCGCCGGCCGCCGCGAGTGCCGCCAGATGCCGTTCATCGGCCGGTCCCGGGTCCACCACCGCCACGTGGCCGGAGCCCGGCACGCCAATAATGTAAGAGTTGGTGCCGTCCAGACTCATGGGTCCGGGGTTTGGGGCCAACCGGAAGCGGGTGAATTCACTGCTGCGCTGCAGGGAGGAGTCGTCGTTCGGTGAAGTGCCGGAAGCCGCCATTGATTCTGAAGTCACTCCCCCATCTTGACACCTCAGTGGATCCTCTCTCACATCCGCGCCCTTCCCGCCGATCCTCTCTCACATCCCGTGCCCTTCCCGCCGGTCCTCTCTCACATCCACGCGCAAAAGTGGAGCGATTCGAAGAGACAACACGGCAGCAGGCCTCAAGCCAGCGAGCGAGCGTCCGCCCCAAACCCGCGGAACCTGATAGAGGGTCCGCCCCAAACCCGAGGGAAGTGAGCGAGCGTCCGGGAAGCAGAACGGCGGCCCTTCCGCTTGATAAACCAAGGGGAGGGCCGCCGTCGTACGGTGGCGTTTCGGAACGTCCGGAGGCTAGACCAGGCGGGTCAGCCAGCCGTGGGTGTCCTCTACGGTTCCGGTCTGGATGCCCAAAAGCTGCTGGCGGATAGCCATGGTGGTGTCGCCGGCCTTTGCGTCTTCGGAGCCGATGAACTCCGTGGCGTCCTTGAGAACTCCGATTGGTGTGATCACGGCTGCCGTACCGCAAGCGAAGACCTCGGTGATGTCGCCGGAGGCCACACCGTCGCGCCATTCGTCCAGGGTGATCTTACGCTCGGTGACTTCGCGCCCCATGTCCTTGGCCACCTGGATGACCGACATGCGGGTGACCCCTTCAAGGATGGTGCCGCTGAGGGCCGGGGTGACCAGGGAGCCGTCCTTCATGACGAAGAAGACGTTCATACCGCCGAGTTCTTCCACGGCGTCGTCGTTGAAGTGGTCCAGGAAGAGTACCTGCTTGCACCCGTTCGCTTCGGCTTCCTGCTGCGCGATCAGGGAAGCGGCGTAGTTGCCGCCACACTTTGCAGCACCGGTACCGCCGCGGCCGGCACGGGCGTATTCGCGGGAGATCCAGATGGAGACGGGCTTGAGCTCGCCACCGAAGTAGTTGCCGGCCGGCGAGGCGATGACGCGGAAGGACACTTCGCGGGCAGCCCGGACGCCGAGGAACGCCTCCGTCGCGATCATGAACGGACGCAGGTAAAGGGCTTCACCGTCGCCGGACGGAACCCATTCCTTGTCTGCCTGCACGAGTTCGCGGATGGCGCCCAGGAAGTACTCCTCGGGCAACTCCGGGAGGGCGAGGCGACGCGCGGACTTGTTCAAGCGCGCAGCGTTGGCTTCGGGCCGGAAGGTCCAGACGGAACCGTCAGCGTGACGGTAGGCCTTGAGGCCCTCGAAGATTTCCTGGCCGTAGTGCAGGACCGCAGCCGAAGGGTCCAGGGAGATGGGTCCGTAGGGCTCGATCCGGGCATTCTGCCAACCGCCATTGCCATCGGCGTCAACTTTGTAGTCGACGACGGCGGTGTGGTCGGTGAAGTAGTCGCCGAAGCCTGGGTTCGCCAGGACGGCTGCACGCTCCTCAGCAGACTTCGGGGTTTCCGAAAGCTGCTGGCTGAATTCGACGCCATGGGCAGTCTGAGTCATGTTTCCTCCACAGTCAGCTACCTGGCAGGGCGAACCGGACCCTGAAAAGGGTGTGGTTCAGCGATGGACCAGGGAAGCAGGTAAATAATTCAACACAAGCTTACGCCTGAGTTTTGGGCCTAGAGTGCGGCCGCGATGGCATCGCCGATGGCAGCTGTGCTGCGTGGCTCGCCGGTGCGGCTTTCGACGTCGGCGACTACTGCCGCCTCGATCTTGCGGGCCGCCGTGGTGTAGCCAAGGTGGTCCAGGAGGAGCACTGCGGAGAGGATGGCCGCGGTGGGATCGGCTTTCTGTTGTCCGGCGATATCCGGAGCTGAGCCATGGACGGGCTCAAACATGGACGGTGCGGTGCGGTCCATGTTGATGTTGCCCGATGCCGCCAGGCCAATGCCGCCGGTCACGGCTGCGGCGAGGTCGGTGAGGATGTCGCCGAAGAGGTTGTCGGTGACGATGACATCGAAGCGGGACGGGTCGGTCACCATGAAAATGGTGGCGGCGTCGATGTGGAGGTAGTCGTGGGTGACCTCGGGGAATTCCTGGGCCACTGCTTCAACGGTGCGCTTCCACAAGTGCCCGGCGAACACCAGCACATTGTGCTTGTGGACGAGCGTGACGTGCTTGCGCGGACGCTCGTTGGCGCGACGGAACGCATCGCGGACAACGCGCTCCACGCCGTGGGCGGTATTGAGGGACACCTCGGTGGCCACCTCGTGGGGAGTGCCGCCGCGCAGGGTGCCGCCGTTGCCTACATAGGGACCTTCGGTGCCTTCGCGCACCACGATGAAGTCGATGGTGCCCGGGTTTGCCAGGGGGCTGCCGACGGTGCCGTACAAGCGGGACGGGCGCAGGTTCACAAAGTGGTCCAGGCTGAAGCGGAGCTTGAGCAGCATTTCGCGTTCGATGATCCCGGATGGGATGCGGGTATCGCCCGGGGCCGCACCGACTGCCCCGAAGAGGATGGCATCGCGGGTGCGGAGGTCGGTCAGGACCTCGTCCGGGAGGGTCTCGCCGGTCTCAAGCCAGTGCTGGGCGCCGAGCTTGTAGTTGGTCAGTTCGAGGGCAACGCCTTCGGCGGCGACAGCCTTTTCGAGGACCTTGACGGCTTCGGCGATGACCTCAGGGCCAATGCCGTCGCCTGGGATGACAGCGAGATTGATGGACGTTGCACTCATAGCTCTATCTAGCCAAGCAATCCACATGCTGGTCAAAATCGTCTCATTCTGCGAACACTTGAGTCCGGGACGAGTCAGACCACAGCATGATGCCCTCCGCGTGAACAAGCGCATAGAGTCTAAGCGTGGATAGAAGGCACGCAGTATACGAATGGTTCCGGATCAACCGCTTCATCGTGGACCTGACGGCAACGTGCCTGCTGATCCTCCTCTTCGGCCCGGTCTACCTGATTGCTGACCGCCCGTGGCTCTCCCTCTTGTCCTGCAGCCTCCTGCTCCCCCTTGCTTGGCGACGCACCCAACCCGCCATGGCCGCCGGCGCGGTGATCGTTGTATGCCTGATCCAATGGGCGGTGGGCGCCGAACCGGTGGCAGGGCAAATCGCCGTTCCCCTGGTCATCTACGCGACGGCGGCCTATGGTCCTGCGTGGGCCAGCCGCAGTGTCCTGATTGCAGGCCTCGCCGGTGGCGTCATGCTGACCACCCGGCTGTTCTCGACCACCGCGGAATCGGGAATCATGGGCCTCACCATCGGCACGCTGTACACCGTCCTGATCTGGATGCTGGTGCTGGTGAGCTGGACCCTCGGCGACCTCACACGCGTCCGCAGGCTCCAACTTCAGGCGCTGGAAGACCGAACGCGGCGCCTCGAGGTGGAACAGGTGCAGGAACGTAAACTGGCCGCTGCCGACGAACGCTCCCACATTGCCCGGGAAATGCACGACATCGTGGCGCACTCCTTGTCCGTGATCATCACCCAGGCCGATGGAGCCCGATACGCTGCCGCCGCGAAACCCGAACTCGCTACGGAAGCGCTGGCTACCATTGCCGCCACGGGCAGGGACTCCCTGGGCGAAATGCGCAGGCTGCTGGGTGTCCTCCGCTCCGACGACGACTCCCCTACCCGCCCGCAACCGCGGCTCTCGGACTTGGACGAGCTCCTCCTCGGCTTCCGTGCGGCCACCCTTCAGGTGGCTTTTGAACAGAGCGGCGTCCCTCGCCGCGCACTCCCGGCCGGAGCGGAGCTCACGGCGTATCGCATCATCCAGGAAGCCCTCACCAATGTCATGAAGCACGCCGGACCGAAGGCGACGGCGGGCGTCACCCTGACGTGGCAGGCCCGGGGCCTGCAACTGGACATCGTCGACGACGGCCGGGGCGCCGCTGCTGATCCGCCGGCACCTGGCGGCGGCAACGGCTTGCTGGGCATGGGTGAGAGGGTCTCCCTCTACGATGGTTCTTTGACCGCACGCCCGGAGCAGGGCGGCGGTTTCCGTGTGTCCGCTTTCATCCCGTATTCGGAGGCCTAGCCATGCCAGAAATTCCTGCGCCCATCAGGGTGGCACTCGTTGATGACCAACAGTTGGTCCGTTCGGGTTTTGGCATGCTGATCAATTCGCAGCCGGACCTCGAAGTCGTGGCCGAGGCAGGCAATGGGATCGAGGCTGTCCAGGCCCTGTCCGCTACCGCCGCCGATGTGGTCCTGATGGATGTCCGCATGCCCGGTATGGATGGCATAGAAGCGACCCGCCGCATCCTGGAACAGGCGGCGGCACAGCCCTCCGGTTCGCAGCGGGCGGAGATCAAGATCGTGGTACTGACCACCTTCGACCTGGATGAGTATGCGCTGGCCGCCATCCAAGCCGGCGCCAGCGGATTCCTCCTGAAGGACGCTCCACCCGAAGAGCTCCTGGAGGCCATCCGCACCGTTTACCGTGGGGACGCGGTGATAGCTCCCTCCACCACCCGGCGTTTGCTGGACCATGTGGCACCCTTGCTGCGGACGCAAACACCCGAGCAGAGCGAGCACGCTGCTGCCGTCGAGCGCCTGACGGCCCGCGAGCGCGAGGTGTTCCAGCTCATCGCGCAGGGACAGTCCAATCCCGAGATCGCAGCAGGGCTGTTCCTCTCCGAGGCCACGGTGAAAACCCATGTGGGGCATATCCTTGCCAAGTTGGGTGCCCGGGACCGGGTGCAAGTGGTGGTCATAGCCTATGAGACCGGCGTAGTAGCCCCCGGCTCCTAGCACCTCAGACCACGGTATGAGGGCCTCCGCCGGACAATGGGCCCCTGGCCCGATCCTGACGGGGTGCCGCAAAACATAGCGTGAAACCATGACAACCTTCACGCCCCTCTCCCACCCGTCAGGAACCGATCGCCCCGCGGGGTCCGATGATGCCCAGGCCCGACCCGCCGTCGAGGCCCACGAGCTGACCAAGAGCTACGGCCGCGCCGATACCACTGTCACCGCGCTGGACAAGGTGTCCGTGAGCTTTGACGCCGGAAAGTTCACGGCGATCATGGGCCCCTCAGGATCCGGGAAGTCCACCTTGATGCATTGCCTGGCCGGCCTTGATACGGCTGACTCCGGCCGCATCGTCCTGGGGGGCACTGAATTGACCGGCCTCAACGACCGTCAGCTCACCGCGCTCCGCCGGGAGAGGATCGGCTTCGTTTTCCAGGCTTTCAACCTGGTGCCTACGTTGACGGCCGAGCAGAACATCACGCTTCCGCTCGCTTTGGCGGGGACCACCGCCGACGCCGGATGGCTCGATACCGTTGTCAGCACCCTGGGTTTGAAGGACCGCCTGAAGCACCGCCCCCATGAGCTTTCCGGCGGCCAGCAGCAGCGCGTAGCAGTAGCCCGTGCCCTGTTGACCCGTCCCGACGTCGTTTTTGGTGATGAGCCTACGGGCAACCTTGACTCCAAGGCCGGCGGCGAAGTGCTGGCGTTGCTCCGCCGGAGCAGCCAGGAGATGGGACAGACCATCATCATGGTCACCCACGATCCCGTGGCCGCCAGCTATGCCGACCGCGTTGTCCTGATGAGCGACGGCGGCCTGGTGGGCGAGATCCACGATCCCACCGCAGACTCCGTCCTGGCAGCCATCGGCAAGCTGGGGGCCTGAGCATGCTGCGTGTCGCCGTTTCCCAACTGACGACCCATTTCCGGCGGTTCGTCGCAATCGGACTCGCGGTCATGTTGTCCGTCATGTTCCTCTCCGCCACGCTGATGGTGGGTGCAAGCACGAATGCCTCCTTGGGGGCCAGCATCGGTGAGGCGTACCGCAACGCTGACCTTGTCGCCACGTCCAAGAACGGTGAAGCATTCACCCAGGCAGCTGTGGAGGCTGCCGCGTCCGCTCCTTCAGTGGAGGACAGCTACGCCGAGCGGTCCACTTATGTCATGTTCGAGGCCGGTGGTGGCGAGCAGTATGGGCGGTTGCGCAATGCGGCGCCCGCTTCCTTGGAGGGCGCGGTCCTGTCCTCGGGGTCCATGCCGTCAAAGGCTTCGGAGGCTGTGATCGACGTCAAGACGGCCGGGCATCTTGGCCTGACCGTGGGGAGCACGCTTGAGCTCCGTGGCGCCGGACCTGTCAAGAACGCCAAGGTGAGCATTACGGGCCTCATACAGGCCACCAATGATCCCTTCTCGTCGTCGGCAGCCCAGCTGGTGGCCTCGGAATCTGTGCTGAACGCGGTCCAGGACGCCGGGGCAGGGTTTACCGGGGTGCAGTTCTCGCTCAAGGCCGGCGAGGACGTGGCCGCCGCCAAGGAGTACATCACCCATCGCATGGAAGCTGCGGGGGCTGCTGGGCCTGTGCTGGAAACAGCCCAGGAGAAGGTCACCTCCACTGTTGCCATGCTGAGCGCTGGTCAGGATCAACTGACCATCGTGCTGCTCGCGTTCGCCGGCGTGGCCATCCTGGTCTCCACGTTGGTGGTGGCCAACACCTTCTCCGTTCTTGTGGCACAGCGAACCAGGGAGTTGGCGCTGCTGCGCTGCCTCGGTGCCGGGCGGGCACAAATCCGTGGGTCCGTCATGCTCGAAGCCCTGGTGGTCGGTTTCCTTTCCTCTGTAATGGGCGTCCTGGCGGCTACGGGCCTGATGACCGGGTTGATCGCTTGGGCCAAGTCCCAGCCTGAGCAGGCGTTCGCGACACTGGCTGTACCGCCGTCGGCCATTATTGCCGGCCTGGTGGCCGGAACCTTGTTGACCGTGGTCGCGGCGTTGGTTCCGGCCAAGGCGGCTACCGCCGTCGCGCCTCTTGCCGCCTTGCGGCCAAGCGATGACGCGTCCGTCCGGAACAAGCGCGGCAAGGTACGCCTTGTCCTGGGCTTGGTGGCCCTGCTGGGCGGAGCAGCAGCCCTGGTGTACGGCAGCGTGAACGTTTCGCTGGGCGTTGCGCTGTTGGGCGGGGCTGCCTCGTTCGTGGGCATTCTCCTCTGCTCCACGCTGTTCATCCCCACGGTGGTTGCCCTGGCCGGCAGGCTCGCCGCACCCGCGGGAGTCCCGGGCAAGCTCGCGGCCGTGAACGCCACGCGCAACCCAGCCCGCACCTCGGCGACCGCGGCCGCGCTGCTCATCGGTGTCACGTTGGTCTCGCTCATGATGACGGGCGCGGCCACATCCCGGCAGGCATTCAACGACACCTTGGCCGAGAACTACCCTGTGGACCTGTCGGCACAGACTGCCGTGGATGGTTCAGGCGACCACGGGCAGGCCCTCGCGAGGATCAAGGCACTCGACGGCGTCAGCGCTGCGGTCTTGCTGCAGCCGGTAGGAACACTGGGCGATTCCGCTGCACCGGAAGGCGGCATGACCATCTACGGCCTTTCCGCCGCAGATGCAGTCTCTGTGCTGCGCGATAACAACCTGAAGCCGGGCCCGGGCACGGTTTACCTTCCAGAAGACTCTCCAGAGGGTACTGCGACTATCTCGACGGCGGCGGGCACGGTTTCGCTCGACGCCAAGGTGCTGCGGACCCGCCATGTTCCGGCGTTTGTGGAAAGTTCCAGCATCGCTGCGTCCCCGCTGCCGGAAACGGCATCCATGGTGTGGGTGAAGCTGGACGATTCCGTGTCCACGGACCGGGTGCAGGCTCTCCAGAAAGACATCGCGGCAGCATTGGGGGTGCAGGAGCGAACCGTCAGCGGGGCTGCGATCGAGCGCGTGACGTTCAACAGCATCATTGATGTGCTCCTGTTGGTTGTCACCGGACTGCTTGGTATCGCCGTGGTGATTGCGTTGATCGGCGTGGCCAACACCTTGTCCCTCTCGGTCTTGGAACGGACCAGGGAGAACTCCCTCCTCAGGGCCCTGGGCCTGACCAAGGGCCAGCTGCGGGGCATGCTGGCCATCGAAGCCGTGCTCGTCGCCGGGGTGGCCGCCATCATGGGTGCAGGCATGGGCATCGTCTACGGATGGCTGGGGGCGCAGGCGACCCTCGGAGGCGTAGCCAGCGTTGTTCCGGCCGTACCGTGGCTGCAACTGGCCGCAGTATTTGGAGTGGCCGTGGTGGCCGGGCTCCTGGCGTCGGTGATCCCGGCCCGGCGCGCCGCACGCCTCTCCCCCGTCGAGGGCCTGGCCACCGCCTAAGGCATCAACGCTCGCTCACATCACCACGCCAAACGAGAATCGCTCTCTCACTTCCCGCGGTAAAGCTGACGGGAAGTGAGAGAGCGATTCCTCTTTATGGATGGTATGTGAGAGAACGTCCTAGGCTTCGGCAGGCTCTTCGTAGCGGGGGAAGATCGGGGCAGGAGCCGGCAACTGGGTGCCCGCAACGATCGGCGTGGCGATCGCGGCGAACTGCCTCGCCTCGCCTTCGGCTTGGCCCAGGACTTCAAGCAGCTTGGCGGACGACGACGGCATGACCGGCTGGGCGAGGATCGCGACGATCCTCACTACCTCCAAGGTGACGTACAAAACCGTATTCATGCGGGCGATGTCGGTCTTCCGCAGGACCCAGGGGGCCTGGTCCGCAAAGTAGGCGTTGGTATCGCCCAGTACGGTCCAGATGGCTTCCAGCGCGCGGCTGAATTCCTGCTTGTCGAACGCTGAACGGGCTGTTGCCAGCAACTCCCCTGCCTGCGTCAGCAAGGCAGTGTCCTCCGCCGTGAAATCTCCGGGCACCGGGACCTTGCCTTCGCAGTTTTTCGCCACCATGGACAGCGAACGCTGGGCAAGGTTGCCGAAGTTGTTGGCCAGATCCGAGTTCATGCGGCCCACGATCGCCTCGTGGTTGTAATTGCCATCCGCACCGAACGGAACTTCGCGGAGGAAGAAGTACCGGCACTGGTCCAGGCCGTACTGCGCTACGAAGTCCTGCGGCGCGACGACGTTGCCCAGGGACTTGGACATCTTCACGCCGTTGTTGGTGAGGAAGCCGTGGATCATGACGCGCTGTGGCAGCTCAAGTCCGGCGCTCATGAGGAACGCCGGCCAGTAGATCGCATGGAAACGCGAAATGTCCTTGCCGATCACGTGGACGTCGGCGGGCCAGAACTTCTTGAAGGATTCCGACTCGATGTCCGGGTAGCCAACGCCGGTAAGGTAGTTGGTCAGGGCGTCAACCCAGACGTACATGACGTGCTTCTCATCGCCGGGGACAGGAACGCCCCAGTCGAAGGTGGTACGGCTGATGGACAGGTCCTCAAGACCACGCTTGACGAAACTGATGACCTCGTTGAAACGGGACTGCGGTGCGCCGAACTCGGGCTGCGCCTCATAGAGGGCAAGGAGCTTTTCCTGGTAGTTGGAAAGCCGGAAGAAGTAGCTCTCCTCCGCAGTCCAGGTGACCAGGGTGTCCGTCTCCTTGGAGTAACGGAGACCGTCCTCTTTCACAACGGTGTCGTCTTCTACGTAGTACGCCTCGTCACGGACGGAGTACCAGCCCTCGTACTTGGACAGGTAGATGTCGCCATTGGCTTCCATCTTCTTCCAAATGGCCTGCGAGGCGGCGTAGTGGTCCTGGTCGGTGGTGCGGATGAAGCGGTCATGGGAGATCCCCAGGTCCTGGCTCATCTGCTTGAACGCAGCCGAGTTGCGGTCGGCGAGCTGCTTGGCAGTGATGCCTTCTTTCTCGGCAGACTGCTGCATCTTGAGTCCGTGCTCGTCCGTTCCGGTCATGAAGAACACTTCATGGCCGTCAAGGCGCTTGAAGCGCGCCATGGCATCAGTTGCAATGACCTCGTAGGCGTGGCCGATGTGCGGCACGCCGTTGGGGTAGCTGATTGCGGTGGTGATGTAGAACGGGGATTTCTCTGGAGACGTCACTCTAAGAAGTTACCTTTTTTTGGGATGAAATAGCTTAGTTAAGTTCGGTCAGCGTATCGCTGAGCCGCACCAGCTCGTGGTCGTGGGAGGCTACCAGAACGGCGATGCCATCGCTTGTGGTGTCCTTCAGGATCCCGATGATGCGGTTGGCTGCTGCCCGGTCCAGGCTGGCCGTGGGTTCGTCCACTACCAGCACACGGGTGCCCAGGATCAGCGCGCGGGCGATGGCGACGCGCTGGCGCTCACCGCCGGAGAGCTGTGCAGGACGGTGCCGCATGCGACGACCCAGGCCCACCAGGTCCAGGAGGTCCTTGGCCATTTCCGTCCGCTGTTCCACTTCGCCGTCGGGCACGGCGGGAAGCAGGACGTTCTCCAGGGCGCTCATGCCGTCGATCAGGGCGCCGCCCTGGTCCACATAGCCGATGAGTGCGCGGCGGCGGTCGGCGATCTCGTCATCGCCCATGGTGTCCAGAGGCAGGCCCTCCCAAAAGACCTTGCCCGACGTCGGGAGCGTCAGTCCGGCGCTCACCGTCAAGATGCTGGTCTTGCCGGAGCCGCTTCGGCCGGCGATGCAGTGCATCTCTCCGGCGTGCAGGGTGAGGTTGAAGTCGTCGACGACGTCCACTTCCTCGGCGCCACCCTTGTCGCCACCGTAGTGGATGGTGACGCGGCTCAATTCCAAGGGAGTTGCGTGGTCGGAGGCCTTCACGATCGTGTTGGCGCGGGTCTGCAGCGACTCTTCCGTGGATTCCGGGGTGGCCGTCAGCTCGGGGTTGAGTTTGTCAGTCATTTGACTACTTTCGTTGCAATCGGAATCCAGCAAATTACGGCCAGCAGACCGGCCAGACCGGCCCAGAGGGCCGCGTAGGGAGCCAACAGCAGTCCCAGCCCCAAGGCGCCAAGGACGCCCAGGGGAAGAGCCACTGTGCCCACAAGGGCGTTCTCGAAGAAGCGGACCTGGCCCAGCATGTCCGGGTTCCAGCCCATGGCCTTCAAGGTACCGAGGTACTCCCGCTTGGCATGGAGTTCAAAGCGCCCGGTCACGAGGGTCAGCAGCAGGCCCACCACTACTCCGAAGACCGCCAGGATGACGCTCGGCAAGGCGATGCTTGCAGCTGCCAAGCCACTCAAAGCACTGGCACCGGCTGCCCGGGGGATGTCAATCAGCAGGGCGATCAAGGCACCCACTGCAGCACCGAACACGCCTACTGCCACGGCAAGGGAGATGGAGTTGAACCGGTTGGTGGTGAGCTGCCGGTTGGCGAACGTCAAGGGGGAATCCACCGTTACCAGGCGATCATCGTGCTGTGGTTCCTGATCGATCACTACACGGTGACGCAGCTGCTGGGCTGCCAGCAGCGCGGCCCCACTGTAGATGATGAGCATGGTCACGGAAACAATGACGGTGGCAATATTCCAGCTGAGCAAGCTCAGGACGAGACCGGCTGCGGCAAGGGCCGCAGCGCCCACCGCAAACTCTTCGAGGACCCAGGACCGGATGCGTTTCTGCGTCCAGCCCATCGCCCTGAGGATGCCTGCTTCGCTCCGGCGCTGGCGGATGTAGCTGACGGTCGAGGCGCCTGTCAGGAGGGTTGCGCCCAGCAGGGTCAGGAAGAGCAAGGTGATGTTGGTACTGGTCAGCGAACCGGAGACCGCATCGGCAGCATCCTGGCGGACCCAGGACTGCTGGACGGTGCCCAACGGCGATTCCTTGCCGGCGTCGTCCTTGCTGTATCCGGGGACAAAGATATTGGCATCTTCGCGTGCCGAACCTGCAACGACTGTGGCTTCCAGGCCGAGCTCGCGAATCTGCGTGGCCAGCTTCTCCACCTCGGGCTGCGCCGTCTTCCAGTTGCCGGCGGCGGAGGCCTTGACCCGGACGGCGTCAATGACGTCGGCGTTGGTGTCGTAGCCACGGGCTGCGGCTAGACCGTAGTAATCGGTGATGGCACCGGCGGACTGGCTGACCAGACCGGTAGCGCTCAGCGAAGGCTTCAGTTCCGTACCTTCGACGTCCTTGCCCTCAGCGTCCTTGGTGAGCGTCATCGGCGTGGGATCGTAGCCGCCCAGGGGGAGCTTGTTGACGTCCCCGGCTGCCGACTGGACGTCGGCGGGGTCAAACGTGCCGTACACCATGGGCAACGGCGCGGCCGGCTTCTTGCCCGTTTCCAGGTCTTCCCGGTAGGAGCGCTCATCGACTGGTTTGCGCTGCGTCTGGTCCACGGCGGCACCGAAGGAGGACTTCTCAGGCAGGCGGTTGACCGTCACCCAGTCGCCCGGCGTCGCGCTCTTGTCCGAAGCACCGTTGGAGGCTTCGTCGCCGTCCTTGTACTTGGGGGCTGCGGCAAACGCCGCGCTCCAGGTGGCGGGGTTGTACAGGCCCTGGCTGAAGGAGGCCGTGCTGCCCAGCAGCTTGCTGTGATCTGTGGAACCCGGCCATTCGAGGGCAAACGGGGACTTGGAAACGAAGGGGAGGTAGTCCTTGTCCAGGCTCCGCGTCACCGTGCCGACCTCGTTGACCACCTTGCCACTGGCGTCCAGTTCCTCGATCTTCACCGAGTACTGCAGGTCAAGGGATGTGCCGGAGCGGACAATCAGCGGGATGGCCTGGGAATCGTCGGTCAGCAAACCGTCACGCTTGGCCTGCTGGTACTGGGTCATCAGAGGCGCCCAGTACTTGAGCTTGACGCCCAGGAAGTCAGGACCTTCTTCCAACTGGTCCATGCTGAGGCCGGTGGTGAAGAGGCTCTCGAAGTGGCGTCCAATGGCTCCTGCGTCACGGGCATCGGCCGGCGGAGCCTTCTCAAGGGGTGCCAGGAAGTCTCCTGCGGATCCCAACAGCGCCCTTTCGGCGGCAGGGTCAACCGCGACGACGGACTCGGTCACCTCCGGGGCCAGTGGCAGCGCCACGGAGAGGTTGAAAAGGTTGTGCTCGGAGCCAAGTGCCGGAGCCGGGAATTTGATGCCGGTCTCGCCTTCGGGGCCGGCGATCCTGACGTTGGAGCCGCCTGCAGCCTGCTCTTGGATCAAGCGGCCTTTGCCCAAGGTGCCTTCTGCGCTGGTCTTGAAGAGCGTCTGCTGGTTCACACCATCAGAACTCGTGGCAGAGGCCGTCAGGCGGTACTTCTTGGGGGTATCGGACAACACCGATTCCGCAGCGGGCCATTTGCTGGAATCCATGGCCGAAGGATCCCCCGCGGTCACGGCTCCGGCCAGGCCGGCGTTGTACCCAAGGTAGTCCATGGCATTGAGGCGGGGAGCCTCCAGGTTCTGCGAAACGCGCGAAACCAGGCTGATGGGTGCGGCCACAGCCGTTTGGCCCATGGTGCGGATCTTCTCCAGCTGCTCAAAGCTGATGCCGCCTTGGCCGTTGGCGATTTCCGGCTGGATCAATGCACCGCCGTCGCCATCTTGGGCCTGGTCAGGCTTGGCCTGGACCAGGATGTCGTAGAGTCCCCGCGAGTTCTCATCCACTGTCCGGTTCAAAGCAGCCTGGGACTGGCTCTGGACGAGGACGGACAAGCACATTGCGACGATCAAAATGGCCGCGGTCAGCAGCAGCACACGGCTTCTGATGAACCTTTGGACGGCGTTCATTGGGCTCCCTGAGACCTTGATTGCGGGCGCGCACACGGAGACCGGAATTCCTCAAAAGACACAGGGGAATACCGGGCTTTAGGTGCAAAAGTTGTGGCCGGCCTGCTGCCGGGTCCGAATCCCGGACCCAGCCATTGTAAGCAGACCGGCCACGCCTGCGTGCCAAAGGTGTGTCGCCGGCACGCGAACTCAGCTGATGGAAATCAGTTGCAGTCCTAGTCCTCCAGATCCACTTCCCGGACCATGTCGGCTCCGATGCCGGCCTTGATGGCCTCCAGGACCTGCTGCGGAACAGAGCTGTCGATGGTCAGGAGAGCAAGAACCTGGCCGCCTTCAGTCTGGCGGGCCACCTGCATGCCGCCGATGTTGATGTTGTTCATGCCCAGGATGTGTCCAATGGTGCCGATGACGCCGGGACGGTCTGCATAGGCCACCACCACCAGGTGCTCGCTGATGGGGATTTCCACGTCGTACCCGTTGACGCCCACGAGCTTCTCCACTTGCTTGGGCCCTGTGAGGGTTCCGGCTACGGAGATCTGGGAACCATCGCTGAGGGCACCACGGATGGTCAGGACGTTGCGGTAGTCCTCAGCGTCCGGGGTGGTGATGAGGCGGGTGTTGATGCCGCGCTGTTCGGCGATCACGGGTGCATTGACGTAGGAGACCTGCTCCGTCACCACGTCGGCGAAAACGCCCTTCAGTGCGGCAAGTTCGAGAACCTTGACGTCCAGTGCGGCAATTTCGCCCGCCACTTCCACGTCGATCTGGGTGAGGGAAGCGTGGGTCAGCGCCGTGAAGATCCGGCCCAGCTTTTCGATCAGCGGGATACCCGGACGGACATCCGGAGCGATGACGCCGCCGGCGACGTTGACGGCGTCGGGTACCAGCTCGCCGGCAAGTGCCAGGCGAACCGACTTGGCCACCGAGACGCCGGCTTTCTCCTGTGCTTCGTCGGTGGAAGCACCCAGGTGCGGGGTCACAATGACGTTGTCGAACTCGAAGAACGGCAGGTCCGTGCTGGGCTCCTTGACGAAGACGTCCACGCCGGCACCGGCGATCTGGCCTTCCTTCAGGGCAACGTGAAGTGCTTCCTCGTCCACCAGGCCGCCACGGGCCACGTTGACCACGTAGGCCGTTTCCTTCATCTTGCGGAAGGCGTCGGCTCCCAGCATGCCCACCGTTTCCGGCGTCTTGGGCATGTGGATGGTGATGAAGTCGGAATTCTCCAGAAGTTCATCCAAGGTGACCAGCTTGACGCCCAGCTGGGCGGCGCGGGCTGCAGTGATGTAGGGGTCGTACGCAAGGATCTGGGTATCAAAACCCTGGAGGCGTGCTGCCACCAAAGCACCGATGCGGCCCAGGCCGATGATGCCGATCTTCTTCTCGAAGAGTTCGATTCCCGTGTACTTGGAGCGCTTCCACTCACCGTTCTTCAGCGCAGAGCTGGCCTGCGGAATGTGGCGGGCCAAGCTGAGGATGTGTCCTACCGTGAGCTCGGCGGCGGAGACAATGTTGGACGTCGGGGCATTAACCACCATGACGCCTGCCTGGGTGGCGGCCTTGATGTCTACATTGTCCAGCCCAACACCCGCGCGGGCGATGACCTTCAGGTTCTTCGCGGCGGCAATGGCTTCGGCATCCACCTGGGTAGCCGAGCGGACCAAAATGGCGTCAACGTCAACGATTGCGGACAGCAGCTGGGAACGGTCTGCGCCGTCGGTCTGGCGGATTTCAAAGTCCGGGCCCAGAGCCTCGACTGTGGCGGGCGAAAGTTCCTCGGCGAGGAGGACGACGGGTTTGCTGGCTGACACGGGGAGGCACCTTACTTTGGACAACTTTTGGGACAGGACTGGACAAGGAGCGGATGCGTGGCCCGGGGCACGGCGCCGGGACCAGCCCAGAATATCGAATCCGGGCAGGGATTCCGGTGCCGGCGGGGGATGTTACGGCCGGGCCGGTAGCCGTTGTGAAGAAGTTCACAGCCAAGGAGACTGATGGAAACGGGAGCGAAATGCCGGTGATACGGCAACGCCCGCCCGGCTTTGTCCACCGGGCGGGCGCGTCGTTGTGGCGGAGGCCGTCAGGCCGGCGCCGAAGGATCAGCGGGCTGCAGAACCTTCAACGTAGTCAGCGTCCTGCTGCTGCCAGGAGAAGAGGGAGCGCAGTTCGCGGCCGACCTCTTCGATGGGGTGCTGCTCTGCCTTGGCACGCAGTTCCTTGAACTCGGTGCCACCGTTGTCCTGGTCATCGATGAAGCGCTTGGCGAAAGCACCGCTCTGGATGTCGGCGAGGACAGCCTTCATGTTTTCCTTCACCTCGGGGGTGATGACGCGCGGGCCGGAGACGTAGTCGCCGTACTCTGCGGTGTCCGAAACGCTCCAGCGCTGCTTGGCGATGCCGCCTTCCCACATGAGGTCAACAATGAGCTTGAGCTCGTGGAGTACCTCGAAGTAGGCTATCTGCGGCTGGTAGCCGGCTTCGGTGAGGGTTTCGAAGCCGTACTGGACCAGCTGTGAGACACCGCCGCACAGGACGGACTGCTCGCCGAAGAGGTCGGTTTCGGTCTCTTCGGTGAAGGTGGTCTTGATAACGCCGGCGCGGGTTCCGCCGATGGCCTTGGCGTAGGACTTCGCCAGGTCCCAGGCAGAACCGGATGCGTCCTGTTCAACGGCGATGATGTCCGGGATGCCGCGGCCGGCTTCGAATTCGCGGCGAACCGTGTGGCCCGGAGCCTTCGGGGCGATCAGGATGACGTCAACGCCGGCCGGAGCTTCGATGTAACCAAAGCGGATGTTGAAGCCGTGGGCGAAGGCCAGGGCCTTGCCTTCGGTCAGCTTGTCCTTGATGGAGTCGTTGTAGATGGCGCGCTGGTGCTGGTCCGGAGCCAGGATCATGATGACGTCTGCCCATTCGGCGGCGTCGGCAACGTTCTTGACCGTGAAGCCTGCGTCTTCTGCCTTGGCGGCCGACTTGGAGCCATCCTTCAGCGCGATGACAACCTCGACGCCGGAATCGCGGAGGTTCAGTGCGTGGGCGTGGCCCTGCGAGCCGTAGCCAACGATGGCTACTTTGCGGCCCTGGATGATCGACAGGTCTGCGTCGTCGTCGTAGAACATTTCAGTCACTTGCGTAACTCCTCTTGAGTGGTTTTCTTAGATATTGATTGTGGTGCTGCGGTACTGGACGTTCTGCTCACGCGGAGCGGAGCGCCCTGTCACTCATGGAGCGGGATCCCCGTCCAACGGCCAAGGTGCCGGACTGCACGATTTCACGGATGCCGAACGGCTCGAGCACTGAAAGCAGTGCTGCGAGCTTCTCGGGGGTACCGGTTGCCTCTATCACCAACGAGTCTGTGGACACGTCGACGACGGCGGCACGGAACAAGTCTGCAGCTTGGGTAACCTGCAGGCGTGTCGCGGCATCCGCACGTACCTTGACCAGGATGTGGTCGCGTTGTACGGAAGATTCGGAAGTCAGCTCCACAATCTTGATCACGTTGACCAATTTGTTGAGCTGCTTGGTGACCTGCTCAATGAGGTCGCCGTCGGCGTCGACGACAACCGTCATGCGGGACATGCCGGGAACCTCGGTGGGTCCCACAGCCAGGGAATTGATGTTGAATGCGCGCCGGGCAAAGAGGCTGGCCACGCGGGTCAGCACGCCGGGCTTGTCTTCTACCAGAACGGACAGTGTGTGGCGGGTCATGCCTAGTCCTCCTCTTCCCATTCCGGGGTCATGTTGCGGGCAACCTGGATCTGGTCGTTACTGACGCCCGAAGGCACCATGGGCCACACCATCGAGTTGGGGCTGACGACGAAGTCTATGACCACTGGGCGGTCATTGATCTCGAGTGCCTTCTGGATGGTGGCGTCGATGTCTTCGTCACGTTCACACCGCAGTGCTGCGCAACCGTAGGCGTCAGCCAGTTTCACGAAGTCCGGGATCCGGACGGTGTCGTGGCCTGTGTTCAGATCCGTGTTGGAGTAGCGGCCCTCGTAGAACAGCGTCTGCCATTGGCGGACCATGCCCAGCGAGGAGTTGTTGATGATGGCCACCTTGATGGGGATGTTGTTGATGGCGCAGGTAGCCAGTTCCTGATTGGTCATCTGGAAGCAGCCGTCACCGTCGATGGCCCAGACCACGCGGTCCGGCTCACCAACCTTGGCACCCATTGCTGCCGGAACCGAGTATCCCATGGTTCCTGCTCCACCGGAGTTCAGCCAGGCGTGGGGCCGTTCGTACTTGATGAACTGGGCGGCCCACATCTGGTGCTGGCCGACGCCGGCAACATAGATGCCTTCGGGACCGGTGAGCTCGCCGATGCGCTTGATCACGCGCTGCGGTGCGGTGAGCCCGTCTTCCGGCTCGGTCCAGCCCAGCGGGTACGTATCGCGCAGGTTTCCGAGGAAGGCCCACCAGGAATCCAGGTCCGGGGTGCCGCTCAGTTCAAACTGCGTCTTCACGGCTTCGGTGAGTTCGGGAATGATCTCCTTGACCGAGCCAACGATCGGGACGTCGGCGGTGCGGTTCTTGGAGATTTCCGCGGGGTCGATGTCAGCGTGGATGACCTTGGCAAACGGGGCGAAGGTCTTCAGCACGCCGGTGACGCGGTCATCGAACCGGGCTCCGAGGGTGATCAGGAGGTCGGCCTGCTGGAGGGCAGTCACGGCGGAGACTGATCCGTGCATGCCGGGCATGCCGACATGCTGGGGATGCGAATCAGGGAAGGCACCGCGCGCCATCAGTGTGGTGACCACGGGAGCGCCGGTAGCCAGCGCAAGTTCCATGAGCTCGGCCGAGGCGTGGCCCTTGACGACGCCGCCGCCCACGTAAAGGACCGGCTTGCTGGCAGCAGCGATCAGCTTGGCAGCTTCGCGGACCTGCTTATTGTGTCCCCGCACCACGGGGCGGTATCCCGGCAAATCCACCTTGGGCGGCCAGGAGAAGGTCATCTGGCCCACCTGGGCGTCCTTGGCGATGTCCACCAGGACGGGTCCCGGGCGGCCGGTGGACGCGAGGTGGAATGCCTCGGCCATGACGTGCGGGATGTCATTGGGGTCGGTCACCAGGAACGAGTGCTTGGTAATGGGCATCGTGATACCCACGATGTCCGCTTCCTGGAAGGCATCGGTGCCGATGACTCCGCTGGACACCTGGCCGGTGATGGCCACCATCGGCACGGAGTCCATGTGGGCGTCCATGATGGCGGTAACGAGGTTGGTGGCACCGGGGCCCGAGGTGGCGATGCAAACGCCAACCCGTCCGGTAACCATGGCGTAGCCTTGCGCGGCGTGGCCGGCTCCCTGTTCGTGACGGACCAGGATGTGATTCATGCTGGAGGCCATCAAGGGGTCGTAGGTGGGCAGGATCGCGCCACCGGGCAAACCGAAAATATCGTCCACGCCGAGTTCTTCGAGCGAACGGACAATTGCTTGCGAGCCGGACATCACCGTTGGGGGTACAACGGTGTTCGGCCCAAGTACAGGAGAGAGAGGTGCAGCAGCGTCGACGACGACGGCCTCAGCCGTACGGTCGACCTTTTCCGGAGCTTTGTGGGCTCCAGCGGACTTTGCAGCCATCAGCGAGGGGCTGATCGGCGATCCTTTGCTCATCGGACTCTTCCTTAGTGGATCTTCAATAGATGGGTCTTGCTTGGGGGAATAAAAAAACCCCTCAGCCTTCCGGCTCTTCGAGGGGTTTGCGCGTGACGGTTCGTTACCAGTCGGGCTAAGCCACGCGCTTGGTAAGGACGACGACGCCGACGGTAACGAATGTGATCATGCGTTCAGTGTTCCCTCTAAGTGAGATACGTGTCAATTGACCACAATCGTATCTCACTATTTGGACAGCTATGTCCGCCTGCCGGACTCCGCCCGTCAGTGGCGGGCGGAGCCGAGAGCAGGAACTACCCGCAGTACGCCCCGGTGGAGGCACTGTGGACAAGCTTGGCGTATTTGGCCAGGACGCCTTTGGTGAACTTGGCCGGCAGCGGCTCCCAGCCCTCCTTGCGGGCCTCAAGCTCGGACTCGTCCACCAAGAGGTCGAACGAGCGTGCGGCGATGTCCACACGGATGCGGTCCCCGTCCTTCACGAAGGCGATGGGTCCGCCGTCGACCGCTTCCGGCGCAACGTGGCCAATGCATAATCCGGTGGTACCGCCCGAGAAACGGCCATCGGTGAGCAGGAGCACATCCTTGCCCAGCCCTGCGCCCTTGATGGCTCCCGTAATAGCCAGCATCTCGCGCATGCCCGGGCCGCCCTTGGGGCCTTCGTAGCGGATCACCACGACGTCGCCCTTGTTGATTTCGCCGTTGTCCAACGCGCTGAGGGCCCCCTGCTCACGCTCGAAGACACGCGCAGTTCCTTCAAAGACGTCGGCGTCGAAGCCGGCGCTTTTCACTACGGCGCCTTCGGGAGCCATGGAACCGTGGAGGATGGTGATGCCGCCGGTCTTGTGGATCGGATTGTCCAGGGCGCGGAGGATCTTGCCGTCAAGGTCCGGCGGGTTGATCGAGGCGAGGTTTTCGGCGAGGGTCTTGCCGGTCACGGTGAGGCAGTCACCGTGCAGCAGTCCGGCGTCGAGCAGTGCCTTCATGATGACGGGCACGCCGCCGATCTTGTCCACATCGGTCATGACGTAGCGGCCGAATGGCTTGAGGTCGCCGAGGTGCGGAATCTTGTCACCGATGCGGTTGAAGTCATCGAGCGTCAGCTCAACTTCTGCCTCGCGGGCAATGGCCAACAAGTGCAGGACAGCATTGGTGGAACCGCCGAAAGCCATGGTGACGGCAATGGCGTTTTCGAAGGCCTTCTTGGTCATGATGTCGCGGGCCGTGATCCCAAGACGCAGAAGATTGACCACCGCTTCGCCGGACTTGCGGGCGAAGTCATCACGACGACGGTCCGCCGACGGCGGGGCGGCGGAGCCCGGCAGGGACATTCCCAGGGCTTCGCCGATGCACGCCATGGTGTTGGCCGTGTACATGCCGCCACAGGCGCCTTCGCCAGGGCAAATGGCTTTTTCGATGCGGGTGAGGTCTTCCATGCTCATCTTGCCTGCAGCGCAGGCACCCACGGCTTCGAAGGCGTCAATGAGGGTGACTTCCTTCTCGGAGCCGTCCTCGAGCTTGACCCATCCGGGCATGATGGAGCCGGCGTAAAGGAAGACGGAGGCGAGGTCCAGGCGGGCAGCAGCCATGAGCATCCCGGGAAGGGATTTGTCGCAACCAGCCAGCAGGACCGAACCGTCAATACGCTCGGCCTGCATCACGGTCTCCACGGAGTCGGCAATGACCTCGCGGGATACGAGCGAGAAGTGCATGCCTTCGTGCCCCATGGAAATGCCGTCCGAAACGGAAATCGTGCCGAACTGCATGGGAAAGCCCCCGCCGGCATGGACGCCTTCTTTGGCGCCTTGTGCAAGGCGGTTGAGGGAGAGGTTGCAGGGCGTGATTTCGTTCCACGAACTGGCGACACCAATTTGCGGCTTGGCGAAGTCGTCGTCTCCCATGCCAACCGCACGGAACATCCCCCTGGCCGGTGCCGCGTGGATGCCATCGGTGACCACCCGGCTGCGGGGCTTGATGTCCGGGGTGATGTCTGTCGCAATCTCGGTGTCACTCATGACCAAAGTCTATGGGTACCTCGCTGCCACCGCCGCTGTTCCATGCCGGGTTAAGTCGGATCAACCGAATATTGCGGAGGAATCAAGGTTTCCCGGCAGGTCGGTCCTGATGTTCCGGGGGGCACTTACCCGGAGGGGAGTCCTGGAGCTCCTTGGCGATTTCCGCGGCCTCGCTCCTGAGCATGTCAAGGACGATCCCGATGGTTCCCCGGGCGGCAACCTCCTGACGGGAAAGTGCCACGATGCTCCTGCTGGCCTTCACCTCCGTGAGTGGCCGAAGCACCAGGCCCCGCCTGGCACTGGCCCGGGCCGTGTACCGCGGGAGGAGGCAGATCCCATGGCCCGCACCTACCAGTGCCTCCAGCACCCGCAGGTCCGGATACCGCTGGCCACGGTTGGCCTGACGGCCCGCATGGAGCTCGATTTGGCGAAGAACGGTGTCAAAGGGAAACCCCTCCGGCACACCGATCCAGGGGTAGTCGACAACATCGCCCGGACTCAATCTCGCCTTGGCTGCCAGCGGGTGGCCCGCAGGCACGGCGACGTCGAGGGCTTCTTCGAGCAGCGGAACCACCGCCAGTCCCTGCCGGGCAAATACTTCCGGGCCGTCCACGCTGTGGGCCAGGACAATGTCATAGTCGGCCACCAATGGCGCGAAGTGCGCGGTTCCCGGATCCTCGAAATGTGCGTCGAAAGTCAGTCCCTCCACGGAGGACACCCGATGCAGCACCCCGGGCAGCAGCATTTCTGCCGCGCTGGGGAAGAAAGCCGCGGACACACGGGTCTGCCATCCCTTCCTGTAGGTATCGATGGTGGACTCAGCCCGCGCCATGGCCGTGGCGATGTCGGCAGCCGCGGCAGCCATGGCATATCCCGCTTCGGTCAGCTGCACGCCCCTGCCGACCTTTTCCACCAGCACAACACCAATTTCCGCCTGCAACGTCTTCAGTTGCTGCGAGACTGCCGACGCCGTGACATTCATCGCTTCAGCCGTGGCACCCACACTTTGACGGTCTGCCAGCTCGCGCAAAATCTGCAGTCTTTTCACGTCCATTCAGCCAGACTAGGCGACCCGGCGGAATTCCATTCCCCATGATTTTGCAGCACCGCGATTTTCCTCAGCAAACTGATCACATTCCACGGAACAGCAGGTCAAAGGCTGGACAGCCCATTAACAGGCACGTAACGTCAGGAACACCACGAACTGCACCCCTGTGAGCAGAAGGGCATCCACATGGACTGGATAATTTGGGTCATTGTCATTGTGTTGGTCATTGCCATTGTTTGGTGGCTTATGAACCGCAACAAAGCACTTAATTCCTCCTCAACCCACGCTCCCGCCGCAATGGAGCCCGCCAACACCACGTCCCTGCCGGATGCGGCCGCAGCAACAGCAGGGGTGGCAGGCTTGGCCGGCGTCACCAACCTGGGTAAGGCGGCCGCCGAGGGCAGCGGTCCCACCGGCGACGAATCCCCTCAGGACCCAGCAAGGCAACCAGCCCGGGAACCGGTGGACGAGTCCATCGCTGATGAACCGGCTGAGCTCAAAGCACGCAGGGACCAGGAGGCTGCCGACGCCTCGTTGGCCAGGGGCACACAAGCTGAGCCGGCCGCCATCATCGGTGACGAATCACCCCGGGAACCAGTGGCAACCCCGTCTCCCGGCCCCGTGCCGTCTCCCACACCCGGCCTCACGGTGGAAGAGCCCGTTGTTGCCGCTCCAGTGGTGGAGGAACCGGTGGTTGAAGAACCCGTGGTGGCCCAGCCGACAGTAGACAGCGACGCCACTGTCCATTCAGCTGATACGGGTCACCCGGCCGATACGGTGCACTCGGCCGATGCCGGCGACGTTGACGACTGGGATGCGGGTGCGTCGGAGCCCGCAGGCAAGGATGACGCTGCAGACAAGGCCGAGTGGGAATCGTCGTGGACCGACTCATCCGGTGCACCTGTCCACCACCACGAATACACGGACGCGCACTCCCCCACCCTTCCGGGCGCCGAGTCTGCAGCGGCGGAGGATCCCACAACCTCCGGGCACCTTGCCGCCGAGCACCCCTACGGAACCGGCTCCTCCAGCATTGCGGGAGACGCCTACCCCGTAAAAGCCAACGCGACGGCCATGACGTACTACGACGAAGACACTGCGGACTATGACGACGTTGCCGCTGATGTGTGGTTCGAATCGGCCGCGCATGCAGAAGCCGCGGGGTTCAGGCCACCCAGGCGCAACAGGCACTGACCCGGTAAGCCACCACTTGACCGGTAACTACGGACCTCGATAACGGACACTGGCATGGGCACGCACTCACCGGAACGGCGAAGGCGGCTGATGCTTGCGTCCGCGTTCGCGACAATCCTGGTGATGACGGGCTGCACAGGCAGCCCATCATCACCGGGAACCGCGGCAACGCCGAACCCCACCACCCCGGCCCCAACACCTTCCAGCCCCGGCAGCAGCCAGGGGCAAGCAGGCGGTCAAGGTACGGCCGGCAGCCCGCAGGCTCCCGAGCTCGCTGAAAAGCTCGACGTCGGGTTGCAGCTGCCGTGGTCGGTGGTGTTCCTGCCGGATGGAACCGCGGTGGTGTCTGAGCGCGACTCCGCCCAGGTCAAAGCCATCAGTGACGGCCGGTCCACCACCATAGGTGAGGTAGCCGGCGTCGTTCCTGGAGGCGAAGGTGGCCTTCTGGGCCTCGCAGTGTCCCCGATGTTCCAGAACGACCGCTGGCTCTATGCCTATTTCACGTCCGCCAACGACAACCGTATTGCGAGGATGAAGCTCGGCGAAGAGAACGGGGGGACGTTGTCGCTCGGCGAACCCGACGTAATTTTCTCGGGGATTTCCAAGGCCTCAACCCATAACGGTGGGCGAATCCGCTTTGGCCCCGACGGCTTCCTTTATGTGGGCACGGGAGACTCGCAACGCCGGGAACAACCGCAGGACACCAACGCCCTGGGTGGCAAGATCCTGCGCCTCACCCCCGAGGGACGGCCAGCCCCCGGAAATCCCTTCGGCGACAATCCCGTCTTCAGTTACGGGCACCGAAACGTACAGGGTTTGGCATGGGACAGCGAGGGAAGGTTGTGGGCCAGTGAGTTCGGCCCGGACGTGGATGATGAGTTGAACCTGATCACGCCGGGCGGCAACTACGGGTGGCCCACAGTCACCGGCGCACCGGGCAGGAACGGCCTGATCGATGCAAAGGTCGTGTGGCCTTCAACATCCGAAGCGTCTCCTAGCGGCCTTGAGATCGTCGGCGGTGTGGCGTACACAGGTGCCCTCCGCGGTCAACGGCTGTGGACGGTGCCGCTCGACGGCGAGTCAGCCGGAGACCCTGTGGCCTATTTCACAGGACAGCACGGGCGACTAAGGGACGTAGCGCGTGCCCCGGACGGCACTTTATGGGTGGTCAGCAACAACAGAAACCCCGACTTTGCGCTGATTCTGAGGGTCACGCCCCAGGGTCAGCGATAGGCGATGGGCCGATTTCACAGTTGGGCGGATGTCGTGTAGAGTTACATGTCGTTGCGGAGATCGCCGGGGAAAGAAAAGCTTCCGGTTAGGTCCAATTCAACAGCTGCACCTCTAGCTCAACTGGCAGAGCAATTGACTCTTAATCAATGGGTTCCGGGTTCGAGTCCCGGGGGGTGCACCACGAAAGGCCTTGGAGTGTATTTCACTCCAAGGCCTTTTTTCATTTCCGCAGGGCTTTGAATCACCCCTTCATGGCATGCATCACTCCGGGGCCTTGGTGGTTTTGAAGCTACAAAATCTGGTGTAGAGTTATTTGTCGTTGCGGAGCTCAACGAGGAATACGAATTCCCCGGAGAGACCGAAACAACAGCTGCACCTCTAGCTCAACTGGCAGAGCAATTGACTCTTAATCAATGGGTTCCGGGTTCGAGTCCCGGGGGGTGCACCAATAACAAAGGCTCCGGATCGTGAAAACGATCCGGAGCCTTTTTGTTTCCCATCCAAGGCGCTCCGGGACGGAACACCTTGGATCGGACTTTGGTGTGGGTCAGCTCTGCGCGACGTCGGTAGCTTCGTCGCGGGGTTCCTGCTCAGGAGCCGGTAAACCTGCCAGCCCCCGGACGACAATCCTGAGTTCCTCGCGCAGCCGTGCGGTATCAACGGCAACGGGCGACAAGACGTCCTGCTCGAGCTTCACTGCTTCTGCCAGAGCTGCACTGCCGGCCTCGGTCAGGGTCACCACATGGCTCCTGCGGTCGGAGTCGCTGCGCTGGCGCGCGATGTGCCCGTGCAGCTCCAACCGCGCAAGAGTAGTACCCATTGTCTGGGCCTTGACCCGTGCAACTTCGGCCAATGCCGCCTGAGTAATTGCACCTTTGGCGGCAAGCACTTGCATGGCAATGACCCCGGCATGGGTAAGGCCGATGGACTTCAATTTTTCGTTCCACGAGATTTCCACCAGGCGCGCAGCTGTCGAAAGCAATCGGGTGGTGGGCCATCTCTCCATATCTGGCATGCCGACAGTATATGCGCGGACGGGGAGCCAGCGCGGCTTCTCCCCACTAAACTGGGAAATCGCGATCCCCAGCAAGGAGCATATTGTGGCAGAACGACTTATCCCGGGCGACGTTGCCCCGAACTTCACACTTCCCGACGAAACCGGCAAAAGCGTCAGCTTGTCGGACTTCCAAGGGCGCAACACCATCGTGTATTTCTACCCTGCAGCATCCACCCCGGGGTGCACCAAGGAAGCGTGTGACTTCCGTGACACCCTGGCGTCGCTCCAGGCTGCAGGCTACGACGTCATTGGCGTCTCCCCCGATCCCGTCAAGGCACTGGCAAAGTTTGCAGCTGAAGAGCAACTGACGTTCCCGCTCCTCTCGGACGAGGATCATGCAGTGGCTGACGCTTACGCGGCCTGGGGCGAGAAGAAGAACTATGGCAAGACCTACATGGGACTGATCCGGTCCACCATCGTGGTGGACCCCGAGGGGAAGGTGTCCCTGGCGCAATACAACGTCCGCGCAACCGGGCATGTTGCCAAGCTTCGCCGGGACCTCAAGCTGGACAAGTAGCGGGTACACTGGAGGCCGATAGCGGGCCGCCCCCAGGGGCACCAGCTTTCAGCCAGCGCGAGTGGTGAAATTGGCAGACACGCAGGATTTAGGTTCCTGTGCCTTCGGGCGTGGGGGTTCAAGTCCCCCCTTGCGCACAGCATGAACACAGTGGCCATGGGCCACCCGGAATACCCCCGGTTGCAGAATTTGCAGCACGGGGGTGTTTTTTCCTCAAGCAGCGGGGATGGCTTCCTGAAAATGTGCTGGGAGGTGCACTCAGGACGTTCAACTAGACTGGAATGCGGTCTGGCCGAAGCCGGCCACAGCACTTCCAACCGGCTTGAGGGGACAAGAGTGGCAAGCAGCAAAATGCGGCGCCTGACCGTACAGTTCGGAGCTGCAGTAGCGGTTTTGGGGCTGGCAGCGTGTACAGGAACACCGGGCCCGGCACCGTCTTCGTCCTCCAGCAGCACCGCTCCGGTGGAGCCTACCGCCACTTTCAACTTCGGCACCGCCTCCATGCCGCTGGGACTCGATCCCGCCATGACCGCGGATTCGGAGTCCTACCGTGTCACCCGCCAAGTCCTCGAAGGCCTGGTCGGCGTGGATGGCGCCACCGGTGAGACAACTCCACTTCTGGCCACGGAGTGGAAAGACAGCAACAACGGGCTCAGCTACGATTTCACGCTCCGCTCCGAAGTGACCTTCCACGACGGCACTCCACTGGACGCTGCCGCTGTCTGCGCAAACTTCAACCGCTGGTTCACTTTCCCCTCTGAACTCCGGAAACAAGCACCCGGCATTTCGTTCCAAGGGGTGTTCAAAGCCTATTCCGACGAACCGGTGTTCTCCATTTTCAAAGACTGCAAAGTGGTCTCGGCCAACGACGTCCAGATCAACCTGACGCGGCCCTTCACCGGTTTCCTGCAGGCGTTGACCCTGCCCGCCTTCGCCATCTCCTCGCCCACCGCCCTTGAAGCGCAAAAAGCGAACGTGCTGGACCAGACCTTGAACGGCCAGGCCGTGTCCGCCTATGCCAGCCACCCCGTAGGGACGGGCCCCTATGAATTCAACGCCTGGGATGAGAACAAACTCACGCTCGCCACGTACAAGGGCTACTGGGGCAACCGGGGCCAAATAGCCACCATCAATTTCATCCCCTACGATCGCGCCGAAACGCGGCAGCAAGCCCTTCTGGACGGGAAGATCGACGCTTACGACCTCGTAACGCCCGGAACCTTTGACCAACTGGTCAAGAAGGGTGTCCAGATAATCCAGCGCGACCCGTTCTCAGTGATGTACCTCGGGATCAACCAAGCCGTGGCGCCCTTGGAGAAGCTCGAAGTCCGCCAGGCAATCGAAATGGCAGTCGACAAGGAAACGCTGATCCGGCGGTTCTTCATCGACAACACGGCACAGGCCTCACAGTTCGTGCCGCCCAAGCTCAGTGGTTTCAACAACAATGCCCCGTCCCTCGGATACAACCCCGAGAAGGCCAAGGAACTGCTGGAGAAGGCGGGCTACAAGGGTGAGGAAATCAAGTTCTACTACCCACTGAACGCCACCCGCGCCTACATGCCCACTCCCGAAAAGATCTATGCCGAAATCAGCCGCCAACTGGTTGCCGTAGGCTTCAACATCAAGCCAGTGCCAGTGGACTGGGAGGGCGGCTACCTGCAGCGCGTCCAGTCGGCAGGAGATCGCGGACTGCACCTTCTGGGTTGGAACGGCTCCTACGCCGACGCCGATAACTTCCTGGGGCCGCTGTTCGGCGAAACCCGGGCAGAGTTCGGCTATGCGGATTCGGAAGTCTTCCATAAGATCGAGCGGGCACGCGCCATGCCTGACGGAGACGACCGCAACGCCCAGTACCAGGCCATCAACGCTGAGATCGCGGCCTCGGTACCGGCTGTGCCGATCGCCTTTCCCATCTCCGCTTTGGCGTTGTCCAACAAGGTGGAAAGCTACCCGGCTTCACCTGTCCTCAACGAAGTTTTCACGAACGTCCGCTTAAAGCCTTGACGTTCGCCCGCAATTTCAGTATTGGGTCTGCGCGGGGATATTCTGTGACAGCCAGTGCCGCCGCTAACGGAGATTGATCGTGACCTTCATTTCCAAGACTCAACATGCCGACGTCGTCCTTATTGGCGGCGGAATCATGAGTGCCACCCTTGGTGCGTTCATCAAGCAACTCGAACCCACCTGGACCATCTCCCTGTTCGAACGACTCGACGAAGCGGGGCTTGAGAGCTCCGGACCGTGGAACAACGCCGGCACCGGGCATGCCGCGCTGTGTGAGCTTAACTACTCCCCCGCAGCCAAAGACGGCTCCGTGGACCCTTCCAAGGCCCTCCACATCAACGAGCAGTTCCAACTCTCACGTCAGTTCTGGTCCCATCTGGTGGACACCAAGGTCATTGGCTCCCCCAAGGGCTTCATCAACACCGTTCCGCACATGAGCTTCGTCATTGGCGACGACCATGCGGACTTCCTCAAGACCCGATACGAGGCACTCAAGCCCAATACGCTGTTCCGCAGCATGGAATACACCGAGGACCAGGACCAGATTGCCAAATGGGCCCCCCTGATCGTCAAGGGACGGGACCGCAAGCAGCGTGTTGCCGCTACCCGCGCAGCTGAAGGCACCGACGTCGACTTCGGTGCCCTGACGCGTGAGCTCACAACCTACCTGCAGGACAGCGGCGCCGAGGTCAACTACGGTCACGACGTCACCAACATCAGCCGCGCAGCCGGTGGTGGATGGGACCTGTCCATCAAGCACCCCAAATCCGGCGAGCACGGCCGCATCCACGCGAAGTTTGTCTTCGTGGGAGCCGGCGGCGGAGCCCTGCACCTGCTTCAGGCCTCCGGCATTCCTGAGAGCAAGGGCTACGGCGGGTTCCCCGTTTCCGGCCAGTTCTTCCGCTGCACCGACGACGCCATCACGTCCCAGCACAGCGCCAAGGTTTACGGCCAGGCATCCGTGGGCGCGCCGCCCATGTCCGTCCCGCACCTGGATACCCGCTACGTGGACGGCAAGCGCTCCCTCCTGTTCGGCCCGTACGCCGGATTCTCCACCAACTTCCTGAAGACCTCCAGCTACCTGGACCTTCCGCTGTCCATCCGGCCCGGAAACATCATTCCCATGTTGGCTGTAGCCAAGGACAACATGGACCTCACCGCGTACCTCATCAAAGAGGTCGCCAAGCGGCACGAGGCCAAGGTTGAGGCCCTGCGTGAGTACTACCCCGAGGCAGCGGGCGGCAACTGGGAACTGATTACCGCCGGCCAGCGTGTTCAAATCATCAAGAAGCACCCTCAGAAGGGTGGCGTCCTGCAGTTCGGCACCGAGGTCATTGCCTCCCGCGATGGTTCCGTTGGCGCGCTGCTGGGTGCCTCGCCGGGCGCATCCACGGCTGTACCGATCATGATCGAATTGCTGCAGAAGTCCTTCCCCAAGAACTTCAAGGGCTGGCAGTCCAGGCTCAAGGACATGATGCCGGGCTACGGCGTCAAGCTCAACGAGAACCCTGAGCTCGCTGCCGAACTGGAAGCAAGCACCGCGCGGTCCCTGCAGCTTGACGGGGCCAACGCCGTCCAAAGCTAGGCCATACCCGGGGCTGCGGCCGGTTCCCGTCAGACGAATCGTTACGTAGACCCTGGGAGTCAATGCAATGTTCCGCCTGGCCAAGCTTTCTCTGGGAAACCGGGCCCTGATCGCGCTGATCACCGTCTTTGCGGCGGTGTTCGGCGTGATCACCATGGGATCCCTGAAGCAGGAACTCATTCCGTCCATCGAGTTCCCGCAGATCACTGTGGTGACCTCCATGCCAGGCGCGTCCCCGGAGGTCGTGGACAAGCAATTGAGCCAGCCCCTGGAAACAGCACTGAACAGTGTTGAGGGACTGGAGTCCACCACGTCCACTTCCCGTAACGGTGTATCGCAGATCACCATGGTGTTCACGTACGGGTCCAACCTTGACCGGGCACGGAACCAGATCGACCGGGCCATCTCGAACGCCAAGCGGGTGCTGCCCGCCGACGTCGAGCCCCAATCCATTGCCGGGAACATCAGCGACTTTCCCATCGTCTACCTGGCCGTATCATCGGACAAGCCCCTCAGTGAGCTCAATGCCGACCTCTTGCGGCTGAGCGTTCCCCGGCTCCAGAAGATCGACGGCGTCCGCGGCGCCGATGTGACGGGCGGGTCCAACCAGCACATCCTGATCCAGCCCCGTCCGGCAGACCTGGCCACCAGCGGCGCGTCCATCCAGGCCATCAGCAATGCCTTGAAGAACAACGGAACTTTGGTCCCAGTGGGCACCATCGAGGACCAAGGCAAGACGTTGTCCCTCCAGCTCGGCAGTCCCGTGGATTCCTTGGAGATCATTAAGGGACTTCCCCTGACAGGTGCAAAGAATGCTGCCACCATCGGGGCGGTGGCCGACGTCAGCATCGAGGACGATGCTGCTACCTCCATCACGCGCACCAATGGCAAGCCGACTCTGGCGCTGTCCGTCACCAAAAAGCCCGAGGGCGATACTGTAGCGATCTCGCATGCCGTGCGCGATGCGATCGGACCCATGCAGGACGAACTGGGCAACAACGCCACCTTCACTCCGGTCTTCGATCAAGCCCCGTTCATCGAGAAGTCCATCAAGGACCTCACCACCGAAGGCCTTCTCGGACTGGGCTTCGCCGTGGCCGTCATCCTGGTGTTCCTGATGTCCGTGCGATCCACCCTGGTGACCGCCGTTTCCATACCGCTGTCCCTTCTGATCACCTTCATTGGCATCTCCGCAACCGGCTATTCACTGAACATCCTCACTTTGGGTGCACTGACCATTGCGATCGGGCGTGTGGTGGATGACTCCATCGTGGTGATCGAGAACATCAAGCGACACCTCAGCTACGGCGAACACAAGCTCACCGCCATCCTGACCTCCATCCGTGAAGTCGCCGGAGCCATCACGGCCTCCACACTGACCACCGTGGCCGTCTTCCTGCCCATCGCCTTTGTGGGCGACCTCGCCGGCGAGCTGTTCCGGCCGTTCGCCCTCACAGTGACCATCGCGCTGTTGTCCTCATTGTTGGTTTCGCTCACGATCGTTCCTGTGCTGGCCTACTGGTTCCTCGCGTCCCCGGCAAAGGGCGCTGAAGCGGCGGCCTCCACCCAGGAGGCGGCGAAGAAGGCCCGGGAAGCCGAGCAAAAAAGCAGGCTCCAGCGCGGTTACCTTCCGATCCTTGCGAAGACACAAAAGCACCCGGTCATCACGTTGTCTGCCGCGGCTTTGGTGCTCGTGGCGACCGTTGCCGTTTCACCGCTTCTGGCCACCGACCTGCTGGGCCGCTCCGGCGAGAACAGCATGACCGTACGGCAGGTCCTCCCCGCCGGGACCAGCCTGCAGGCCACCAGCGATGAAGCAGCCAAAATCGAAGATGCCCTGAAGGGCATCAACGGCATCAAGGACGTGCAGGTCACCTCCGGAAATGCGCAGACAGGCTTCGCTGCCCTGACATCAACCGGTTCGTCCAACTCGACGTTCACCATTGTCACCGACGAGAAAGTGAACCAGACCAAGCTCCAGGAGGAGGTCAGATCCTCACTGGTTGGTGCCGCGGGGAAGGTTACCGTCGGATCCCAGCAAGGCGGTTTCGGCACTTCCTCGACGGTGGACATCACCATCCGGGCGGCTAACTCCGCCGACCTCCAAACTGCCAGCGATGCCATGGTGAAGGCCATGGACGGAGTGCCTGGCAGTTCCGAGGTAGCTACCAACCTCGCGTCCAAGCAATCGGTCGTCCAAGTCCGCGTTGACCGCGCCAAAGCCGTGGCGGCCGGCTTGACGGAGGAGCAGGTAGGGGCCTTCCTGGCCTCCACCGTCAGCCCCATTCCTGCGGGCACCGTCCGGATCGACACCAACGACTACCCGGTGCAGATCGGTGAGGGCACACGCTTCACCAGCATCGCTTCAG
Organism: Arthrobacter sp. YN; assembly: GCF_002224285.1. Taxonomy (GTDB): domain Bacteria; phylum Actinomycetota; class Actinomycetes; order Actinomycetales; family Micrococcaceae; genus Arthrobacter. Next base: position 3,222,260 of record NZ_CP022436.1, read on the forward strand.
TCCGGGCACTTCAGCTACCCACAGCACGCGGTGGGGTGGCGTTGGAGTCCATTGCCGCCGTCGAGCAGGTTGATACTCCCGTCTCCATCACCAGCAGCAACGGGCAACGCACGGCGCGGGTGACCGTGACGCCGTCGGGTTCCAACCTGGGCAGTGTGAGCACCGCCGTTCAGGAGCGACTGGCAACGGTGGAACTTCCGGCCGGGGTCACTGCCACCATCGGAGGTGCCACAACCCAGCAGGCGGAGTCCTTCCGGCAGTTGGGCCTGGCACTGCTGGCGGCTATCGCGATTGTTTACGTCATCATGGTGGCCGCATTCAAGTCACTCATCCAACCGCTGATCCTGCTGGTGTCGGTTCCGTTCGCCGCCACGGGCGCCGTCGGCTTGCTGTTGGTGACCGGCGTTCCGCTGGGCCTGCCCTCGCTGATCGGCATGCTGATGCTGGTGGGCATCGTGGTGACCAACGCAATCGTCCTGATCGACCTCATCAACCAGTACCGCAAGCCCCACGATGGCAGCCCGGGCATGAACGTGGCGGACGCCATCACGCACGGTGCGCGCCAACGCCTCCGTCCCATCCTGATGACGGCATTGGCCACGGTGTTCGCACTGACGCCCATGGCCTTGGGACTCACGGGCGGCGGCGGGTTCATTTCCCAACCACTGGCCATTGTGGTGATCGGCGGGCTGGTCTCCTCCACGGCCTTGACGCTGGTGCTGGTCCCGGTCCTTTACAAGCTGGTGGAGGGACGCAGGGAGAAGAAGGACCTGCTGAACGCCCTGCAGGACAAGCCGACGCCGTCCGGAAACGGCACGTCCGGCAACGCAGCCAACGGCTCGTCGGACGAGTTCCAGGATTGGACCACTGGCATGATTCCCAGGGTCAAGGGCCGCCGCGCAGCCCATCATCCCAGCGAATAGCAACCACCTCCAACAGACTCACCTTCACGGGCAGGGCCGGGAACATTTCCCGGCCCTGCCCTGTTACAGGTATCGATACATGCAAATGCATCTAGTTTGAGATACACTGTTGACAGAGCCCGGGACCACGGGCAGGGAGAAAGGCACATCATGCAGATCGGCGTATTCAGCGTCAGCGACATCACCACTGACCCCACCACGGGCCGCACGCCCACGGAAAACGAACGCATCAAGGCCTCCGTTGCCATCGCCAAAAAGGTCGAAGAAATCGGCATGGATGTCTACGCCCTGGGCGAGCACCACAACCGGCCGTTCTTCTCCTCCTCCCCCACCACCACCTTGGCTTACATCGCCGCGCAGACCGAGCGCATCACGCTCTCCACTGCAACCACGCTGATCACCACCAATGATCCGGTGAAGATTGCCGAAGACTTCGCGATGCTTCAGCACCTTTCGGACGGCCGCGTGGACCTCGTCCTCGGCCGCGGCAATACGGCGCCGGTCTACCCCTGGTTCGGCAAGAACATCCAGGACGGCGTAGAACTCGCGATCGAAAACTACAGCCTGCTCCGCAAGCTGTGGGATGAGGACACCGTCAATTGGTCCGGCAAGTTCCGCACGCCGCTGCAGAACTTCACCTCCACCCCGCGACCGCTCGACGGCGTCGCTCCCTTCGTGTGGCACGGTTCCATCCGTACGCCGCAGATCGCAGAAGTTGCTGCGTACTTTGGCGATGGATTCTTTGCCAACAACATCTTCTGGCCCAAGGAGCACTACCAGCAGCTGATCGGCCTTTACCGCGAGCGGTACGAGCACTACGGACATGGCAAGGCAGACCAGGCGATTGTTGGCCTCGGCGGGCAATTCTTCATGAGGAAGAACTCCCAGGACGCTGTCAAGGAATTCCGCCCGTACTTTGATAATGCGCCGGTCTATGGACACGGACCGTCGCTGGAGGACTTCACGTCCCAGACGCCGTTGACCGTAGGAAGCCCCCAGGAAGTCATTGAAAAGACCCTGACCTTCCGCGAGGCCTTCGGAGACTACCAGCGCCAGCTGTTCCTGATCGACCACGCCGGCCTTCCCCTGAAGACTGTCCTGGAGCAGTTGGACCTCTTCGGCGAGGAAGTCCTTCCCGTCCTGCGCAAGGAATATGCTGCCATGAAGCCGGCCCACGTGCCGGACGCTCCGACGCACGCATCCCGCGTTGCCGCAGCATTGGAAGAAAAAGTCAGCGAATCCGCAACTGCCGGTGCCGCGGGGCAGGACGCCTGATGTCCGGTCCAACGGGCGCGGCGTCCTCCGCCGTTCGCCTCGCCGCCGAAACCTGGGAGTCGTTGTTCCGCTCCCAGGTGGCGGTGATGCGGAAGCTTCAGTCAGGACCGGCGTTCAAGACCATCCCCGTCAAGGAATACGACGTTCTTTTTACGCTGTCCAAGTGCCCATCGGGGCAGCTCCGGCTCAATGAAATCAACGACAAAGTGCTGTTGAGCCAGTCGAGCCTGAGCCGCTTGGTGGACCGTCTTGAGAAGCGCGGTTTGGTGGAGCGGACGGCAGCCCCCGACGACGGCCGCGGAGTGCTGCTCTCACTCACCGAAGCGGGCAGCGAGCTTCAAAAAACGATCGGGCGCGAACACGTGCGGGACATCGCCCACTTGGTGGGACCGGCCCTCACCCCCGAGGAACAGCGCGAACTCCTTCGGCTGACGGAAAAACTCCGTGCTTCCGTGACGGGACACTAGCGAAGGCTGACGGGCTCCCGGAGATCCTCTACCGGGAGCTCGCCGTTAACTGAGGCACTGACTTTAAGGGTCTTCAACGTCAGGCTGCCACCCACAGTGGAGAGAAATGCCGTATCCGAGGAATCCCGGCCGGCCGTGATCCTCAGCATGGATTCACGGGGTGCCAGGCCCGTGGGGTCGATGATGTACCAAGCGCCGTCAATGTACGCTTCGGCCACGGCATGGAAATCCATGGGACTCAACCCGGGGGCGTACACAGCAGCGAGCCGGGCAGGTACGTCCTTGGCCCTCAACAACGCGATGGCGAGGTGGGCGAAATCGCGGCACACTCCCTTGCGGTGCAGCAACGTTTCCACGGCGCCATCCGTACCCCGGGACGAGCCGCTGACGTAGCGGAGTTCCGCGTTGACCCAGTTGCGGACCGCTTGGAGCAGTTCAGCTCCTTGCAGCGAGCCGAACTCGGCATAGGAGGTAGGCAGCAGCCTGTCAGACTCCGCATACCTGCTCGGCCTGACGTAGCGGATCAACTCCATGGGAGTGGACGTTTCAGGGATGCCAAAGCCGTGAACAGTCGCGCGGTACTCCACGGTCACTTCGCTGGGCTCGGTGAATTCAAGGTAGTGGAAGCGGCCGCCGTGGTGGTCGCTGAGTTCGGCGAAGGGAAGCTCGTCACCGGCGGAGGTGATGGAGAGGGTCTCGGTCACTGAGTCGTAACCGGAATTCCGGGCGACGGCTATTGCCATGGCTACTTTGGTGTTGGCTGCGGTCTTGAAAACGAGCGTGGCAGCAACGTTGCGTTCCATTGATCTCCGGGATATGTTGCGGCGGGCAGTCCCCAACGGCGCCGTATGTGTGAAGCAGCCAATCGCGGGACTATTGATTGACCTTCAGAGACAGTAGCATCCGCTGGACATTGGCGAATTCAGAACCGTGGACCGCGTACTTCGCGGCCAGGTCCAGAGTGTCGAAGGATTTGGCCGGCGCCACCTTCTCATCGGCAGCAAACGCGTGCAGGGCGGGGACGTCCCCAAACGAATAGTCGCCGTTTCCCGCTGGCCCCAACACCCGGTTCCGGAGTTCGCACGACTGCCCGTCAGCCCCCGCTACCATGTTGGTGATGCCGTAGGAACCGAAGAACTTGTAGCCCTGGATCACACGGAAAACGACGCGCGGATCAATGGTGTCCGGGCCATTTGAATGCGGGACGTCCAAGGGGACGCTGCTGATCACCACATAAGGCCGCCCCTGTCCGGCCGGGCAGTTGACCGGGGCCGACGGAGGCAGGCCTGTCTGGAGGGTGGCTACATAGCTGCCACCACCGTCCTTGACTTCAACCTTCACTGCTCCCGCCAAAGAACCCGGCTCCGGACTTACCGACTGGGCAATCCAATCCCTGGGCAGATCGAAGCTGACAGTCTTGGCTGGATCCGAATAGGTCTTCCATGACAGCGCTGTTGCTGCCCCGCTGGGACTGGGGCTGGCGCCGGCCGGATCAGACGAGGCTGCTGCCCCTCCGGAACCAGGCGTCGCGGACGGTGAGTTGCCCCCTGTGCCGGGTTCCGGCGTCGAACTCCCTGGTGGCGCACCTGTACCCGACTCCGAACTGTTGGGCTTCGACGTCGCCGTAGAGGTGACCTGGGGTCCCTTGTTTTCAGCGGAACAGGCGGATGCTGCGGCGAGCACCGACCCTGCCAGCACCAAGGCCGCGAGCTTCACCGGAACACACTTCAGGTTCATGATGCCCTTCATGACCACAGCCTATCGGCGGCCATACCGCGACACGCACAGGACTAGGCTGAGGGTATGGCTCCCGATCAACAGGACTATTTCGAGGACGACATCCCCACCATGTCAGCGGTTGATATAGCTGACTGGCGTTTACGGACGTTCGCCCTGTACGACAAAGTGCGTCAACTCGCGGCCACCAACCCGTTCGACGCCCACGTTTTCTGGCGCCAGGAGCGGGACCTGATGTTCGCTACCCATCCGGCATCAGCACTGACTGCAGAAATGAAGGCCTCATTCTCAGGACTCCGGACAGCCGGCTACGATCCCGCCTTCCGCAAATACGCGGTGCTGTCTCCCAACGGTTCGGGGCAGGAAATGAATGTTGAGACGGGCACCGATGGCGTGGTGCCGTTCGTCCGCATCGGTACTTTCGAGCTGCCCGGCCTGGGCTCGTTGGCAGTGTGGCGGCTCCGGAGCTACGGAGGCGGGATCTTTGTCCCGTTCCGCGACGCAACGGCCGGGAAGGACGGCGGAAGCTACGGGGCGGGTCGCTACCTGCTGGACACGGTCAAGGGCTCATTCCACGGGACAAGAAATTCCTCCGGGGCACAGGAGTTCATCCTCGATTTCAATTTCGCCTACAACCCCTCCTGTGCCTACAACGAAGCCTGGGCCTGCCCCTTGGCTGGGCCGGACAACCGCCTGGCCACGGAAGTTCCCGTGGGCGAACTGTACGTGGGTTAACCAAACAGTCCTCCCGGGCCAGCAGCTGCGAGCGCCGCGATAGCCGCCAGTATGGTCAGCGGTGCCACGATCAGGCCGTACACCGCGTAGCCCTTCCACTTGATCAGCACATTCATCCGCACCAGCCGGTCGTGCCACAACAGGGTGGCCAGCGAAGCCCAGGGCGTGATCAAGGGACCTGCGTTCACACCCACCAGCAGTGCGGCCATCCGCTCCGGACTTCCCGCCAGGGGCTCGGCCACAAGGTATGCCGGCAGGTTGTTGACCACGTTGGAGCCCAGGGCGCCCGTCATGGCCAGCCTGAGCAGTTCAACGAACCCGCTCCCTTGGCCTGCCACCTGTCCAAGCAGGACTGAGGCACCGAGGTATTGGGTAGCCTCCACCGCCAGGAAGAGGCCGCAGGTGAACAGCAACAACGACCACGGAATCAGCGTCACTGTGAGGACTTTGGGTCGTCGGAAGGCAAACATGCCGGCAAGGATCACGGCTGCCGTTGTAGCCGGAATCCAGATGGCTGCACCGGACACCAGCGCGGGCAAAAGCAACACCAGGACTGCTGCGCTGACCACCAGCAGAGGTGTGTCCGTGGTGGGGGTCGCCGGTGGCATCTGGGCTGGACGTGCAGAATCGAGGGCATAGGTCTTGCGAAGGTCGCGCCGGAACACCACAGCGATGAAGGCCAGGGGAACCAGTATTGCCGCCAACGACGGCGCCCACATCAGCTGTGCAAACTGCGCCGGACTGATGTTGCCAAGATGGTGCTGCGCCAACAGGTTGGTCAGGTTGGAAATCGGAAGCAGGAGACTTGCCGTATTCGCCAGCCACACCGTTGTCAGCGCGAAGGGTAGAACCGGGAGACCCGCTTGTCGGGCCACCGTGACCACCACGGGGGTCAAGAGCACCGCCGTCGTATCCAGTGACAGGAAAACTGTGCTCAAGACGGAGAACAACGCCAGGAGCAGCCATAGGAGGACACCGCTGCCCCGGCCCCAACGACGCAGCCGCCGCGCGATCCATTGGAAGGTGCCGGCTTCGCTGACGAGCTCTGTCACCACTGTCATTGCGACGACGAATCCCAGGATAGGCGCCACCCGGTCCACCAGGACCGCTACTTCCTGCCATGGCAGGACGCCCGTGGCCACGGTGACTCCGCCAGCCGCGAGGAGAACCAGTCCGATGATCGCCAGGCGCATGAGTCGGATTCTAAGCCCGGTGGCTGGGATTCCCGCCCAGGTTCTTCCGGGCCACCGCCCAGGCATCTGCGCGTCACCGTATCGTGAGCCTCCGTACAGCGCGTCACCGTACCGTAAGCAATGGAGCCCCTACTCCTGTGGCGTGAAGCCTAGCCTTGAGCTATGAACCGATTGCGGAGTTTCATCCGGTCCCATAGGACCCTGGCTGCAATAGTCGGAGTGCTGATCCTGTCGGCGGTGGTGGTGGGGGCTGCGCTCTTCCAACCGTGGCGGCTGTTCACCAGCAGCAGCGTCAATGAGGCCCTGCCGGCGTTGGGGGTGTCCACGGGTCAACCGTCGGCTGGCGGGACGGCGAGCGCGCCGTACAGCCAGGCCGTACCCAGCCAGGCGCCACCCAGCCAGGCGCCACCCAGCGGCCCGGCAGTGGTGGGCGGCGGCACTTTCCAATCCCAGGAACATGAAACCACCGGCACGGCGCAGCTGTTGATGCTCCCCGACGGCAGCCACCTGCTCCGCCTCGAGAATTTGGCAAGCAGTGACGGACCTGACGTCAAGGTTTGGCTCAGCAGCCAGGAGGCAGGCGGTGACTGGTTCAAATACCGCTCGGGACACTATGTGGACCTGGGTGCCATCAAGGCCACCCACGGCAACCAAAACTATGTTGTTCCGGCCGGCACTGACATCGCAGGGTTGACGTCCGTGGTGCTTTGGTGCGATCGGTTCAGTGTTGCTTTCGGATCGGCCCCGCTCACCTGACGCATTGTGAGGCCCGCTCTGCGCGCCAAGGCTCTGCCACAGGACGTAAAGCGGACCTCACAACGCAGGGCACCATCCAGGGAGGACGTAGGATGTCATCATGACTTCACGCCTCCCCCGTCGCATCGCCCGCGTCCGGCCTGCCCAGGCTCCAACCGTCGCCGGCCAAACGTTGGCCCGCCAGTCTCCTGACGAGCACTTCTTTGTGGCCAACGACGCCCAGGATTTCACTTCCGTGGAAGGCACCCGGTGGACCGTGGTGGAGTCCCCTTTCCCGGCGTCGAGGGCCAATGCCAACAGCCCTGCCAGGGAAGGATGGGAGCTGGGCGCCGTGGTGGGCCAGGATGCTTTTGCTTTCCTTGCACCTTCAGTACCTGTGAACGTCTTGGGAATGGCACACAACACCGGGCAGCCGGGCCGTGACCTGCCTCCCCAGGCTTTCCACAAGGCGGCTTCGAGCGTGATCGGCCCTGGTGAGGCCATCCAGCTGGACTCCACCGTGGGCTACGTTGACCCGGAAGCGGAACTGACGGTCGTCGTCGGGCGCCCTGCGCGAGGCTTGACGCTGGAAACGGCTCGGTCAGCGGTTCTCGGCTACACCATCGGCAACGACGTATCGGCAAGGGACCTGCAAAAGACCGACGAACTCTGGATCAGCGCCAAGAGCCAGGACACGTTTACTCCGGCGGGTCCTTGGATGGTCACCGATCTTGACGATTCGAACCTGGAGATCGGGATCGTGCACAACGGCAACGAACTCAAGACCGCCAGTTCTGCTGACCTGGGCTGGAAGGTGGACGAGATCCTGGTCTACCTGAGCTCGTTCATGACGCTCCAGCCCGGCGATCTGGTGCTGACAGGGTTCCCCGCAGAGTGCGCCCGCATCCAACCCGGTGACACCGTGGCATGCCGGGTTGAAGGAATCGGCGAGCTCCGGAACCCCGTCACCAGCGCATCCTGGGAGGATCAGCCCGCTTAATGTGTCAGGCTTAAGCCATGGAGACAGCTGCGGACGCCACTGGGCTACGCCCGTCTCCCCCACAGAAACCACCCCGCACACGGCACCGCGGAGTCCTCAAATACCCCGTCGTGCGGCAACTGGCCCGCTTCACCGGAGTCGGAGTGGTGTGCACGGCAAGCTCCCTGGCCATTTACGCGTTGTTGCGTCCGTGGATTGACCCTCAACTGGCCAACGCCGTGGCACTGATTGTGACGTCCCTGATGAATACTGCGTTGAACCGACGGCTCACGTTCAAGATCACGGGCAAACATCAACGCACCCGGGACCACCTCAGTGGCGTCATAGTGATCGCCATTGCCTTGGTCATCACGGGCGGCAGCCTGGGCGTCCTGCACCTTATCCGGCCGGAAGCCACAGTTACCGAAGAATTATGGACCACCACGTTGTCCGGCTTCGTGGCCACAGCGGTCCGGTTTACCTTGCTGAGGCACTGGATTTTCCGGCGCGCACGGCACATGTAGTCCGCCGTGCCGCTGCAACCGGCCCCAGCGCAGCTATCCCGCTTGCGGGGATGCCAGGTTCCGGACGCGTCCGACGGCGGTTTCCACGGCGTCGGCGGCCTGCTCCAGTTCGGTGTCGGTGACAGTTGAGGTGAAGCTGAAGCGTACGGCCGTCTGGGCCGTTTCAGGCGCGATGCCCAGGGCCACCAAAACGGGTGACGGAGCATCGGATCCTGCAGCGCAGGCCGAGCCGCTGGAACACACCACGCCAAGCCGCTCAAGCTCCAGCAACACTGACTCTCCGCTGGTGCCCGGGAAACAGAAAGACGCCACCGACGGCAGACGCTGCAGCCGGTGGCCGGTGACCACAGCGCCCGCGACACCGGCCAGGATCCGTTCAATGAAATGATCCCTCAATCCCGAGACTCGAGCGGCCTGTTCCGGTTGCTCAGCGCTGGCCAACGACAACGCAGTGGACAGCGCCACCGCGCCGGCCACGTTCTCCGTTCCCGAGCGTTTACCCCGCTCCTGGCCCCCACCATGAACCAAGGGCTCCACCCGGAGCCGCCCTTTGGTGAAGAGCACACCTGATCCCTTGGGGGCACCAAGTTTGTGTCCGGACATGCTCAGTGCGTCCACCCCGAGCGCTTTGACGTCCAAGGGCAACCACCCGGCAGCCTGGACGGCATCGGTGTGGAAGGGGACACCGTGTTCCCGCGCCACTGCTGCCAGGGCTGATATTGGCTGGACCGTTCCGATCTCGTTGTTCGCGTACATGATGCTGACCAACGCTGTTTCCGGCCGCAACACGGCAGCCAGTCCCTCAACGGAGACCAGGCCCTCACTGTCCACCGGCAGCACATCCACGATGAACCCGTGCATCCGCTCCAAGTACCTCGCCGATTCCTCCACGGCGGGATGTTCGATCGCGCTGATGACCACCCTGTTCAGTGTCGGATCAGCCGACCGCCGGGCCAGCGCGATACCTTTCACGGCCAGGTTGTCTGCTTCAGAGCCTCCGGAAGTGAAGGTCACCTCACCGGCACGGCAGTTGAGGATCTTCGCGACGCCGGCACGCGCCCCGGCGAGCGCTGCTGCTGCCGCTTCACCCAGGGTGTGGTGGCTGGAGGGGTTGCCGAACTCACCGCTCAAGTACGGCCACATGGCCTCAAGTGCCTCCCGGCGTACGGGGGTGGTGGCTGCGGCGTCGAGGAAGATCATGGGAGGGTCAGGCTGTCTCTAGAACAACGTCGAGACCGAGATCGAGCGCGCTCACGCTGTGGGTCAGGCCCCCAATGGAGATCACGTCCACCCCGGCAGCGGCAATTTCCGTGACCGTGGAGACGTTGACGTTGCCGCTGGCTTCCACCATGGCCCTGCCGTCCACCTGCTTGACCCCGGCCCGGAGTTCCTCGATGGAGAAATTATCCAGCATGATGGTGTCCACGCCGGCCGCCAGCACGGGTTCGATCTGCTCTGCGCGGTCCACTTCAACTTCGAAGTGCGTGGTGTGGCCCAGCCGGGCTTTGGCAGCAACCAGCAGCTCGGTCAGCTTGGTGGAGTCGCCGCCGGTCATGACGGCCAGGTGGTTGTCCTTGGCCAGCACGGCATCGGAGAGGCTGTAGCGGTGGTTCGCTCCCCCACCGCAGCGCACGGCGTAGCGTTCCAGCACCCGCAAGCCCGGCGTGGTCTTACGGGTGTCCGTGATCCTGGCGCGGGTACCTTCCACGAGCCGGACGAATTCGGCGGTCTTCGTGGCTATGGCACTCATCCGCTGCACCAGGTTGAGCCCAACGCGTTCAGCGAGCAGCACGGAGCGGGCGCTGCCGCTGACCCGCGCAAGGTGCGTGCCGGCGTCGAACGGTTCACCATCGGCGAGCAGCAGTTCCACCTCGGTGTCCGGGTCCACCAGCTTCATGGCATCGCGGAACACGGTGCCTCCGCTGAACACGCCGGGTACCCGTGCGTTCAGCACGGCGGTTGCCCGGGCGTCGGCGGGGATCAGCAACTGGGAGGTGATGTCCCCGCTGGGCGCGTCCTCCGCGAATGCCCGTTCCAGGATCTCCCGGACAGGGGCTGCGGGGAGGGTCAGGTTAGTCATGGACGAGGCTCACTTTCCGGCTCATGGTGTAACGCTTGTCAAAATCGTCGACGGCGGCTGGTTCGCTCACGCTGTCGCTGCGGTAATGCGCCCCAAGGACTCCCGCCGTTCCCGGGCCGCATGCACCAGTAACTGCGCAGCCAACAGAAGATTGGAGTCCTCATGTTCCCGGACATCAAAGGAATCAGGAACATTCAAGGGCAGAACCTCACCCTCCCAAGACCCAAGAACTTCTGCGGCCTCAGCCAACAACTGACCATCACGCAACACGCCGGCCTTGGCTGTCATGAGGCGGCGAAGTGCCTGCCGTGAGAACCCACTGGAGGAGGCAGGGTGGGCGAGCGGATGCCCCTCCAACAATTCCAGCGGCGCCGGAGGCCCCGACAGCGCCGTTGCCGCGTGAGCGCCCGAACCGGCCGCCGAGCTTGCGAGGCGATCGCCGGTTCGAGGCGCGAGCGCAGGCGCCAAGGGGCCTGCGGTGCCGTCAGGCGACTCACCAGAGAGAAAAGCGTCAACAGCCCGCCGCCCAAACACCAGTCCCTCAAGCAGGGAGTTACTGGCCAAGCGATTGGCCCCCTGCACACCGGTACAAGCGACTTCACCGGCAGCGAGCAAACCAGGAACAGAGGTGCGGCCGTAGAGGTCAGTCACCACCCCACCCATCCAGTAGTGGGCCGCCGGCGCCACAGGGACCAGTTCCCGGGTCCAGTCGACGCCTGCTTGGCGGGTCCTCGTGCTGAGGGTCGGGAACCGCTTGGCCAGGAAACCGCTGCCCCTCTGCTCTTCAATCACGGTGGCGTCGAGGAAAACGTGGCCGTTGGGGTCGCCGAGTTTCGCCAAGTGCAGGGCGATGCTGCGGGAGACGACGTCCCGGGGTGCAAGTTCGGCATCCGGGTGGTAGCCGGGCATGAACCGGTGCCCCTGGGCATCCACGAGGACGGCACCTTCCCCGCGGACGGCCTCGGAGATCAGCAGGGGGTCGTTGTTGCCTTCCACCTCCTGGGCTTCGGCCGGAAGCACCATGCAGGTGGGGTGGAACTGGAAGAACTCAAGGTCGGCGACGGCCGCGCCGACGCGCCATGCGAGCGCCAGGCCATCCGCCGTGGCGACGGAGGGGTTGGTGGTTTGGGCGAAAAGCTGTCCGGCGCCCCCGGTGGCCAACAGCACGGAGTCGCCGTGGACGCCGAGGTGGCGCCCGTCGTGGAGGAAATTGGCTCCCACCACACGGCCACCCTGCTGTCCGCCCAGCGAGAGCGACGTGACGTGGGCGTGCCCGATGACCTGGATTTTGCCGGCTGCTTGATAGTCCAGGACAGTGCGGATCAGCGCGGCCGCCACCCCGGCGCCGGTGGCGTCGCCGCCGGCGTGCAGAATCCGCGGAGCGGAGTGCGCGGCTTCAAGACCCAAGGCGGGGTCGCCGTCGTCGTCAAGGTCGAACTCGACGCCGAACCGCCCCAGCCCGGCGATGTCCAGCCGCGCCTCGGTGCACAACACCCGCACCGCCTCTTCGTTGCAGTGTCCTGCACCGGCTGTGAGGGTGTCGGCTATGTGGGCCGCAACAGTGTCTCCGGGAGCAGCCTCGTCCAGAACGGCCGAGATGCCACCTTGGGCGTAGTAGGTGTTGCTGTCTGCAAGGGCTCCCTTGGTCAGCAACACCACTTCCGCCCCGGCTTCCGCGGCCAACAGGGCTGAGTACAGTCCTGCGATGCCGCTTCCGACGACGATCAGCCGCTGGGGGCGGGCCCGCCAGTAAGGCTCTCTGTAGTCATGTGGGGCTCGATTCGGCTAGTCCAATGGGGTGTGCCCGGCGGTTAGGCGGGCTTGGCTGCCAGCATGCGCTCCAGCGCAATCTTGGCGTTGTCCTGCACGGAGTCGTCCACGGTAATGCGGTTGACTACGCGTCCTTCCACCAGTTCCTCAAGGACCCAGGCGAGGTAACCCGGGTGGATGCGGTACATGGTGGAGCACGGGCAGATGACCGGATCCAGGCAGAAGATGGTGTGTTGCGGGTTTTCCGCTGCGAGCCGGTTCACCATGTTGATCTCGGTGCCGATGGCGAACGTGGTGGGTTCCGTGGCAGCTGCGATGGCCTTCTTAATGAAGTCGGTGGATCCGGCGGAGTCGGCGGCGTCCACTACCTCCATGGGGCATTCGGGGTGGACGATCACGTTGACGCCCGGGAAGTCCTGGCGGGCTTTCTCGATCTGGCCCACGTTGAAGCGCTTGTGGACCGAGCAGAAGCCGTGCCACAGGATCACCCTGGAGTCCAGGAGTTGCTGTTCGTCGTTGCCGCCCAGTTCTTTGCGCGGGTTCCACATGGGCATCTGCTCGAGCGGGACACCGAGTGCCTTCGCGGTGTTGCGGCCCAGGTGCTGGTCGGGGAAGAACAGGACGCGCTGACCACGCTCGAAGGCCCATTCAAGGACCACCTTGGCATTGGAGGAGGTGCACACGATGCCACCGTTGCGGCCACAGAAAGCCTTCAGCGCAGCAGAAGAGTTCATGTAGGTGACGGGGATGACCGGCACGCGGCCTGATGCGTCCGGCTCGGTGCCGAAGATCTCCTCCAGCTGCTCCCAGCATTCCTCCACGGAGTCTTCGTCTGCCATGTCGGCCATGGAGCAACCCGCTGCGAGGTTGGGCAGGATGACGGCTTGCTCAGGCGTGGAGAGGATGTCGGCGGTTTCGGCCATGAAGTGGACGCCGCAGAAGATGATGGCTTCGGCGTCCGGCTTGGTGAGGGCTGCGTTGGCAAGCTGGAAGGAATCGCCGACGAAGTCTGCGTACTGAATGACCTCATCGCGCTGGTAGAAGTGCCCCAGGATGACGGCGCGGTCCCCGAGTGTTGCTTTGGCGGCCCGAATGCGGGCGTCCAGTTCGGCGTCGGAGGCTTTTTTGTACTCCTCCGGCAACTGGCCCTGACGCGGCGTTCCCTGCGGTGCGACATCGCTGCTTGAGGCACCGGGCCCGTACGCGGGCTCACCGGCGAGGGCTTCGGCAAGGTCGTACTCCCATGGGCCCCTGGCCAAGGCTGGGCTGCACGTGGACCCTGCGCGGGAGAGCCCTTTCTCGGCTTCCTCGCGAGTAATCAGCTGGACGGCAGTGTTGACGCTGCTCATGGTGTACTCCTGTTATCTGGCCCGAGGCCGGGCGTGCCGGTGAAGCGGTAGAGGCGGGGTGGACGGTGTTTCCCGCCTTGGAGGTATTCACCGGTTTCTTCGATTTCCGGTGTTGCCTTGACGTGTCGGCGGAAGTTTGCGGGATCGAGCTGGCGGTCCAGTACGGCCTCATAGACTTCGCGGACCTGGGCGAGGGTGAAGAATTCGCCCAGCAGGTGGTAGGCGATGGACCCATAGGCCATCTTGTTGCGGAGCCGCCATAAGGCGTAGTCCACGATTGCGTTGTGATCGAAGGCGAGTTCACCGAGCCGGTCGGCCCGGAACCACCGCACATTCTCCGACTCGTCGGCCAAAGCAGCTTCCGTGGGTTGGACCAAGGCCCAATACACGATGGAGACAACGCGCTGGGTGGGCGACCTGTGAAGACCACCGAAAGCGTAAAGCTGCTCAAGGTAGTGCGGAGTCAACCCGGTGGTCTCCCGGAGGTTTCGCGACGCCGCGTCCTGGAGGGACTCGTCGTGGGCCAACGGCCCGCCCGGAAGGGCCCACATGTCCTTGTAGGGCTCGCGGATGCGCCGGACCAGCGGCAGCCACAACGTGGGGCGGCCGGACTTCTCGCTGGGGCGGAGGGCGAAAATCACCGTTGAAATAGCCAACGACGGCGGCGCAAGCCGCCTTTCGGCGACGTTCGCTGAGTTGGTGTTCACGGCGTTCACCTCGCTTCATCGCCGCCTGGAGCACTCCATTCAGGACTGGAGAACTAGTTAAAGTCATGTTGACTAGAACTAATGGTACGGCTCACCGGGCGCTTGGCAAAATGCCTTACGTCACACTGCTTTCGCAGCCGCCTCCATCAACGGCAGGGTGCGGCCCTGGATGTGGCTGTTCAGGACGATCACCGAAGAGCAGCGGACTACCGACTTTGTTGCGATCATGGCATCAAGGACGCGCTGCATGTCCGGATTGGAACGTGCCGCAATCCGCACCATGAGATCCGAGTTCCCCGTGACGGTATGGACCTCGATGATCTCCGGAATGGCACTCAGGCTCTCGATGATGGCGTCATGGCCGATCTCCTGGGTGATGGTGACGGAGCAGAATGCCACTACCGGGAAGCCGAAATTGGCGGGATCCGGCTGGGGAACCCAGGAACCGATGACCCCATTGTCAATCATCCGGTCAATCCTGGACTGCACCGTGGCCCTGGCGACCCTGAGCACACGCGAAGCCTCCAGCACGGAGGATCGCGGTGAATCAGTGAAGAAACGTACAATTTTTGCATCAAGCGCATCGACCAGCATCAAAGTTCCTGTCCCCGGGGATCCGTACCCATCACATCGCTACAGCAAAAAGTGATGTATCTTACAAACTGCGAGAATTATTCCACGGCTCTTGCTGCGTCGTCGACGCCCGCGTGCCAAGCCCATGAGGCCCAGACGCCAAACCAGCATGTAATCCATAGAAGGTAGACACGTATGACAACGAAGTCCATCGCGGCTCCTGCCCCAACATCCGGCCTCGGCCATTCGCTCAAACCGCGCCAGCTCACCATGATGGGGCTCGGCAGTGCGATCGGCGCCGGCCTCTTCCTCGGCTCAGGCGCAGGCGTCCAAGCCGCAGGTCCGGCCGTGCTCATTTCCTACCTCGTCGCCGGCACGCTGATCATCCTGGTCATGTGGGCCCTTGGCGAGATGGCAGCCGCCAACCCCAACAGCGGCGCATTCTCCGTGTACGCAGAAAAGGCCATGGGCAAGACCGCCGGCGGAACCATCGGCTGGCTGTGGTGGCTCCAATTGGTGGTGGTCATTGCCGCCGAAGCCATCGGCGCAGCCGGACTGCTGTTCTCCATCTGGCCCGTCATTCCCGTGTGGGTTCTTGCACTGGTCTTCATGGTGGTCTTCACAGGCATCAACCTTGTAGGCGTCCGTAACTTCGGCGAGTTCGAGTTCTGGTTCGCCATCCTCAAGGTGGCCGCAATCGTCGTCTTCCTGCTCATCGGTGCAGCCCTTCTCTTCGGCTGGCTGCCGAACGTCCCCTCCCCCGGCTTCTCGGCCTTCGGGGACTTCGCCCCCAACGGCATCGGTGGCATCGCCGCCGCCTTGTTCGTGGTGATCTTCGCCTTCGGCGGGACGGAAATCGTCAGCGTTGCCGCCGCTGAAACAGAGAACCCCGCGCATAGCGTGGGCAAGGCCATCCGCACCGTGGTGTGGCGCATCCTGGTGTTCTACATCGGCTCGGTATTTGTCATCGCAGCTGTTCTCCCGGTCGGTTCGGACGGCCTGAAGTCTCCATTCGCCGGAGTCCTGGACCTGGCCGGAATCCCGGGCGCCGGCGCTGCCATCACCCTGGTGGCCGTCGTCGCCTTGCTCTCTGCGCTGAACGCCAACCTGTACGGCGCTTCCCGGATGATCTTCTCCCTCTCCGAACGCGGCGAAGCTCCCCGCTTCCTGTCCCGCCTGAGCGCTTCCAAGGTTCCGGTCGCCGCCGTCGGAATTTCGGTCGCTTTCGGCTTCATCGCCACGGTCCTGGAACTGCTGTTCCCCGAGAAGATCCTGCCCGCATTGCTGAATCTCGTGGGTTCCACCTGCCTGGTGGTCTGGGGCACCGCCTTGGTGTCGCAGTTCATCCTGCGCCGCAGGGCTGACAGGGAAGGCACAGAACTGCCGCTGCGCATGAAGGGCTTCCCCGTCCTCACCATCGTGGGCCTCATCCTGCTGGGCCTCATCCTGGTGGTGGGCTTCGCCAACCCGGAAAGTGCCGGACAACTGATCGGAACGTTCATCCTGATCCTGGTCATTGCCGCCGGCTGCTTCATCAACGCCAAGTCCAAGGCCGCCAAGCAGTCCGCACCCGTGGAGTAAACCGACTGTTCATCACCATCAAGAAGCCCTGCACAGTTTGTACTGTGCAGGGCTTCTTTATGTGTCCAAATTGCACAAAGTGTTTCCTTTGAACTGTGCTGATTGCGCACGGCTCGACTGGGTGACTAGGGTCACAACCATGACGACCAATCCTGTGCTGGCCGCCGTCGATGACGACGCGGCCCCGCTCACCCACCATCAACTCCGTGAGCTGTACACCCTGATGGCAGCAGTCCGGCACCTGGACACCTCAGCCGTGGCCTGGCAGCGCCAAGGCATCATTCCCGGATACGCCCCCGAGCTCGGGCAGGAAGCCGCGCAGGTAGGCAGCGGCTACGCCGTGGACCGGACCCGCGATTTCGTGTTTCCCACCTACCGTGAAATGGGCGTAGCCCGGGCCATGGGCCTGGACATGGTGGGCTACATGTCCACTCACAAAGCCACCTGGCATGGCGGCATGTACAACCCCTTGGAGTCCAGGTTCGCTCCCATCCAGGCTGTGGTGGCAGGCTCGGTCCTGCATGCTGTGGGATGGGCCCACGGCCAAACCCTCTCCGGCAACGCCGCGGGTGACATGGGCGTAGCCATGACGTACTTCGGCGACGGCGCTTCCTCCCAGGGTGACGTCCACGAAGCCATGAACTTCGCCGCCGTTATGAAGGCCCCCGTGGTGTTTTTCATCCAGAACAACGGCTGGGCCATCTCAGTCCCCACCGAACGCCAGGTGGCCGGCGGCTCCGTCGCGGCGCGCGCGGCCGGATACAGCATCCCCTCCCTGCAGGTGGACGGCAACGACGTGGTGGCTGTCTTCGAAGCGACCCGTTCCGCCTTCGCGCACTGCCGGGCAGGAAACGGTCCTGTGGTGATTGAAGCCATGACCTACCGACGCGGCCCTCATTCCACCGCTGACGACCCCGGCCGATACCGCACGCTGGAGGAAGAACGCCTGGACGCCGGCGAGGATCCGTTGGAGCGGTTCAAGCAGCGGCTGCTCACGGACGGCGTGGCCGACGAGGCCTTCTTCGCGGACGCGCAGCGATTGGCCGTAGAGGAAGAAGAGGCCGTCCGGGCGGGCATAGCGGACCTGGGTCCAAGGCCCGGCGCCGAAATGTTCAGCCTGGTCTTCCAGGAACCAACGCCAGCCCTTCAATCCCAGGCCACCGCGTGGCGCGAGGAGTCAGAACATGCCTGAGACCATCACCGATCTGCGACTAAAAGACGACAGCACTGAAACCGATACAGCCGGCGTTCAGCAGCTGTCCATGCAACAGGCGCTCAACCGTGCACTGGACGAAATCCTGGCTAAGAACCCCAAGGCCGTCATCTTTGGCGAGGACTGCGGACGGTTGGGCGGCGTGTTCCGCATCACCGATGGGCTGCAGGCCAAGCACGGCGAAGACCGCGTCTTCGACACCCCCTTGGCTGAATCAGGCATCCTGGGCATGTCGGTAGGCCTCGCCATGGCGGGCTTCCACCCCATCCCCGAAGTCCAGTTCGATGGCTTCGCCTACCCGGCCATCAACCAGATCGTCTGCCAGATCGCCCGGATGAACTACCGGAGTCGTGGGACCCTGCCGATGCCCATCACGCTGCGCGTGCCCAGCTTCGGTGGCATCCGCGCACCCGAGCACCATGGTGAAAGCCTGGAAGCCTTGTTCGCCCATGTACCAGGCCTCAAGGTGGTCTCCCCTTCCACCCCCCACGACGCGTACCACCTGCTCAAGTACGCTGCCGCCCGCCCGGACCCGGTGATCTTCATGGAGCCGAAATCCCGTTACTGGCAAAAAGGGCCGGTGGACGTCACCAACGCCACCCCAGGCACAGCAGCGCACGACGACGGCGGCCTCACCGGCGCCCGCGTGGCCAGGGAGGGCCGGCACCTGACCCTCGTAGCGTGGGGTGCCATGGTTTCCCGCTGCCTGCAGGTCGCTGAACTGGCGGCCGAGGACGGCATCGACGTCGAGGTCCTGGACCTGCGCTGGTTGAAACCGATTGACGCCGAAGCACTGGCGAGGTCCGTCGGGAAGACGCGGCGCGCCGTCGTCGTTCATGAAGCGCCCCTGACATCGGGCCTGGGCGCAGAGGTGGCCCAACTCATCACGCAGAGTTGTTTCGCAACGCTCAAGGCGCCGGTGGAGCGTGTCACCGGATTCGACGTTCCCTATCCCTCCGGTGACCTGGAGGACGAATACATCCCCAACATCGACCGCATCCTCTTTGGGATCCAACGCGTACTGGAGTACCGCCGTGGCTGAAATTTCCTTCCCCCTTCCCGATCTCGGCGAGGGCCTCATTGAGGCAACCGTGCTGGAGTGGTTGGTGGAACCCGGCCAACAGGTGGAACGCAACCAGCCGATCGTAGAGCTGGAAACCACCAAGTCAGCGCTCGAATTGCCCAGCCCGCAGGCGGGTAAAGTGGTGCGTATTCACGGGGCGCCCGGTGACACCGTCAACGTTGGCGAGCCGCTGATCGTGTTCGAGGTTCCGGATGACACCGCCGGGATCGTGGGCACTGTTCCGAAGGACGAAGCACCCAAGCGCCGGGTCCGCCTGAGCGCCGTACTCGATGAGGACTGACACCATGACCGGCAGGCACACAGTGGAACAGCACAGGCACACAGTGGAGGGCACCGATCCTGGACTGTTCGTCGAGGTGCACCAACCCGCCACGGACGCCGGCCTGCGCCCTGTCCTGCTGATCCACGGCTTTTCATCCTCCAGCAAGCTGAACTGGGCGGACAGCGGATGGATCACCACCCTTCAGGACGCCGGCCGCCGGGTCATCACCGTAGACTTGCCGGGCCATGGCCGGAGCCACTCCCCTGAGGACCGGGACTCGTACACGCCCAGCCGCATCCGCGCCGACCTTCTGCAGATAGTGACCGACGCCGGAGCCCGGCCCCTGCGCGAAGGTGACCCTTCCACGGGCTTGGACATTGTGGGCTACTCACTGGGTTCGCGGTTGGCCTGGGAATTCGGCGCTACGCAGCCGGACCTGGTGCACCGGATCGTCCTGGGCGGACCGAGTTCGGCAGACCCCCTCGCAGCCTTCGACCTCGTTGCCGCCCAACGGCACCTGGCCGATGGCACGCCCGTGGAGGACGCATCCACGGCAGGGCTGCTGAAAATGGCACAAATGCTCCCCAGCAACAACCTGTTCGCCATGTTGTCCCTCATCGAGGCCATCAAGGGAGAACCCTTCGATCCCGCCGAGGCTGCCCCGCACATGCCCCTGTTGCTGGTTGCAGGCGAGAAGGACGAACGGGCAGCGACCATGCCGGAACTCGCCGCCATAGCAGGCAAGCGGGGTGGGTTGGTGGAAACGTTGGTCATTCCCGGGCGGACCCACACCAACGTCATCACCAGCCGGGCCTTCAAGGAAGCTGCCCTCGAATTCCTGGGAGTCTAGCCGGCGACACGCAACGGCTGGCCCGGCTGACGGTGATCAGCGGGCCAGCCGCTCCGCGTTAAGGCTCATGCGCTCCAGCACGCTCAATGCCATGGCGTATTCGTCAATGCCGATCCCCATGGACAGGTCCTGCCGCGCTGCTTCCACCAGCCGCTGGGCTTCGTGGTATTTCTCCCGTCCGCGGTCACTGAGGACCAGCCGGTCATCGACCATGGTGATCAGCCCCCTGCCAACCAGTGCTGCGAGTTCCCTCTCCCGCATCCGGATATCGTTTCCCCACAACGGATGCAGGGATTCCTCCAGTTGGTCCGGAAGCATGGCGCCCTCGGACAGGAGACTGAGGGTGTGCCATTGACGGCGGCTGAGCTTGATCCTGGCCAGGATGCTGTCCAGTTGGGCTTCCAGCGCGGCGTCCAGCCTTTTGATCCAGTATCCGATTGGCTTGTTCACAAGCCCATGCTTTCAGCGGAGACGCTGCCGGGCAAGGTCTGGACGGTAGGCTTGGAACTGCAACGAATTTCGTGGAAGTGGAGCAGATGGGCATGCGTTTCAAGGACCGTGCGGAAGCCGGTCGACGCCTGGCTGAAGCCCTCCCCCAACTGAGGGAGCAGCCGGACACCATCGTGCTGGGCCTTGCCCGCGGTGGAGTTCCCGTGGCCGCAGCCGCAGCAACCGGGCTGTACCTGCCCTTCGGCGCTGTCCTGGTGCGCAAGCTCGGCATCCCCGGCCGCGACGAAACCGCCTTCGGTGCCCTGGCTTGGTCGCAGGGGGATGTCCTCCGTATCGTCAACAAACCGTTGAAGGAACTCATCCTCGCCCACGGCATCTCCCAGTCCGCGCTCGATGCCGTGGAAGCCCATGAACGTTCCGAGCTCCTCCGGCGCGCGCAGGAGTACCCAGGCACCGGCCACGACCTTCGCGGAAAGACTGTAGTGCTGGCCGACGACGGCCTTGCCACCGGTGCCACCATGCGGGCGGCTGTGGAGGCGGTTCGTTCAACCGGGGCGCGTACGGTGATAGCTGCGGTGCCGGTTGCATCGTTGGAAGCTTCGACGTCGCTGGCGCGGGTGTGCGACGCAGTGATGGTCCTTCACACACCCGGCAAATTCCATGCTGTCGGCGCGTTCTACGAGCGATTTGAGCAACTGTCCGACGACGACGTCGTAAGCCAACTCGAAGGTGCCGGTGCCGGCGGCCGCAAGTAGCCGGCGTCGGTCCTCATGCAAAAGGCGGGTGCGGTCCATTGTGGACCGCACCCGCCTTTTCTTTGGTGCAGCTTTTAGTGGTGAACGCTGTAACCCAGCGGCCGTCCACGGGTTTCCTTGGCGAGGATCACGCCAATGGCAGAGATGACGCAGAGAACCATGATGTAGATGCCCACCGAGCCGGACCACTTGGTGGTGTCCAGGAGTGCCTGGGCGATGAGCGGTGCGAAGGCACCACCCAGGATGGCACCCAGGGCGTATCCAATGGAGATTCCGGAGTAGCGGACCTGGGCCGGGAACATTTCCGCGTACATGGCGGACATCGGACCGTAGGACAGTCCCAAGCCGATGGTCAGGACGAACAAAGCGGTTCCGTAGAGAACGATGTCCTTGGAATCGATCAGCATGAACATGGGGATCATCCAGGCAAAGACCAAACCGTAACCGATCAGGAACGTCTTGACGCGTCCGATCTTGTCCGACAACCAACCGCCCACCATGGTGAAGATGAGCCAGCCGAAAGAGGCGATGGTGGTGGCCAGCAAGACCTGCGGGGTGGGCATCTTCAACGTACGCGTGGCGTAGGAGATGAAGAAGGCGATCAGCAGGTACCCTGCGGCGTTGTTGGCGATGAAGATCAACGCAGCAAGGAGAACTTCCTTCTTGTTCTTGCGGAAGAGATCACCCAAGGGCGCCTTGCTTTCGGCCTTGCGCTGGGCGATTTCCTTGAAGACAGGGCTTTCACCCACAGCCCGGCGGATGAGGTAGCCCACCACAATCAGGACCACCGACAACAGGAATGGCACGCGCCATCCCCATGAGGCGAAATCTTCCTTGGACATTCCCGACTGGAGCAGGAACAACAGGCCGGTGGCCAGGATCATGCCGATCGGAACACCGATCTGTGGGTAGGCGCCGAAGAGCCCGCGCTTCTTGAGCGGCGCATGCTCCACAGCCATGAGTGCAGCACCGCCCCACTCACCACCGGCGGAGAACCCTTGGACTACGCGCAAGGTAATCAGCAGGATGGGAGCCCAGACGCCGATGGTTGCGTAAGTGGGCAGCATACCGATCAGCGCAGTAGCTGCACCCATCATGACCAGCGTCATGACCAAGACGGCCTTGCGGCCCATCCTGTCGCCGAGGTGTCCGGCAACGAAAGCCCCCAGGGGACGGAAGAGGAAGCTGATGCCGATCGTGGCGAAGGACAAAAGCTGGGCGACTCCCGGGTTGGACTTCTCCAAAGGAGAGAGGAACAGCGGCGCCAGCAGCGTCGCCGTGAGCTGGGCGAAGATGAAGAAGTCGTACCACTCAATGGTGGTGCCCACCAGTGTCCCGGCCAGAACCCGGCGCTCTTCGCGCTTGCTGCTGGGTCCTGACGGAGAGTCGACAGTGGAAGTTGCGGTCATTGGAACTCCATGGGGGTGAGGGTGACTGGTCGGTGCTGGACTTGCATTAACCGACAGAACGGTCAGTTAGGAAAGAATACTACAATCTGTGACCCAAAGCACAGCCCCCTGGAAGTTCGCGCCAACATAGGATGGTTCGCATGAATCCCCGCAGCGACGTCCACCCTCCAAAGGAAGCGGCGATACCAGCTCCGCCGTCTCAAACCCTGTCCCGGGGAATCCGCGCCCTGGAGATCCTCGCTGCGGCAGACAGTCCGCTCAGCATTGCCGAACTCACCGAAGCATTGGGCGTTCACCGCTCCGTGGCCTACCGAATCCTCCGGACGCTGGAAGACCATTCCCTGCTGGTGCGCGACGACTCAGGACGGGTGCAGCCCGGACCCGGATTGGCCGTCCTGGCCAGCGGCGTCTCACGGAACCTCCAAACCGCGGCACTGCCCGAACTGACCCAACTCGCCAACACCTTTCATATGACAGCCTTCGTCGCCGTATGGGACCACCAGGAATGCGTCACCCTGGTCACGGTCGAACCACGACACTCAGGTGCTGCGCTCGCCCAACACCCCGGAAGCCGCCACCCGGTCAGTACAGGAGCTCCCGGAATAGCCATCCAATCCACCATGACCGAGGAACGCTGGCAGCAGGTGGGCTCAGGCAACCCCTACCGCCCCGAAGCATATGAGGCGCGCCGCCTCGGCTACGCCACCAGCCACGACGAGGTCATCGCCGGCCTGTCCTCCATCGCCGCCCCCATCCAGGTTCCGGGAGGACGCCCCGCCGCGATCGCCGTCGTCTACATCAGATCGGATCAGGACGCCGACGCCGTCGGCAAAGCGCTCGCAGCGAGTGCCGCCCGGATCGAAAGCCAATTGGCCTGAATCTCCCCGACACCTCCAACGGGCTGCCATTGGACGGACTAGCCCCCGGCTTCGACGCCTACAAGGCGCCCACAGTGCAAGACCTGGCAGGAAAACAGTTCTCCCTCCGTAATGACGGTGGCCCCATGACCGTTGCACTTCACCTTCGGCGCCCGCGGACGCCTGATCAGCATCAGCCGGCACAGCCCGGAACTCGACCCTGCTACGGAGATGTAGCCCGCAGGAACGGAACTTCACCAGCAGGCACGGAAGCCCCGGCGAGAGGAACACTCGCCGGGGCTTCCCAAGTCTCGCCGGGATTCAGTCCTCGGCGCCGTGGCCAATCCGGGCGTACAGTGCCGGCTGCGAGCGCCGCAGACGCAAGCCCCAGATGACACCAACAACTCCGGGCAGCAGCACCAGCATCGGCAGGACAAACGTAGCGGCCGTGGACTCGGTCTGTCCCAGCAAGACGTTGAAGTTAGTCATGATGAGCACCAAGACGATGGCCAGAAGCACGAACCCCAGGCCAGGAGCGATCATCCTGACCCACAGGCTTGCCCCGTGCTGCCGCCGGCGGAAGAAGCCGATCACAGCCACCGACACTACGGTCATCAGCAGAACGAGGCCCATGGCGCCGCTGTTGGTGAGCCAGGTGAACATGGTCAAGACGGGGTACAGCTCGCCCAGTTCGGACCCGGCGCCGGCAATGGCGAAAGCGATGGTGACGACGACGGCAATCACCGTCTGCGCCAGCGAACCGGCCAAGGGCGCCCCGCTTTGTGTCCGCACCTTGGCCAGCGCCGACGGCAGGACACGCTCGCGGCCGAGGGAGAAGAAATAGCGGGCTACTGCGTTGTGGAAGCTGACGAGTGCTGCGAAGAGGCTGGTCACGAAGAGGACCTGGGCGATGTCGCTGAGCAGTATGCCTCCGTTGGCACCAAGGAACGCGAACATCATGTCCGGCCCGCTGGCCGCCGCTGATTCGATCACCGCAGAGGGGCCTGCGCCCACGGTCATGGCCCAGGCTGATACGGCATAGAACACCGCGATGATTCCCACGGCTGCGAACGTCGCCCTGGCAACGGTTCGCTTGGGGTCCTTGGATTCCTCACCGTAAATGGCCGCGGACTCGAAGCCCATGAAGGCTGCGATGCCGAAGGACAGAACTGCTCCGACACCGGGAACGAACAGGCTTTCGGGACTGAAGGTTGCTGCGCTGATGCCTTCGGGGGCCACAGCCAGGCTGAGGACGTCATACACAATGACCACCAGGAACTCCAAGGCCACCAGCACGCCCAGCACCTTGGCGGACAGGTCTACCCGGTTGACTCCCAGCCATCCAACAATGGCGATGCAGACCAGGACGGGGATCCACCATGGAACGCTGATGCCAAGCCGTGCGGACAGGAGCGAGGATACGGTGAAACCGAACAAGCCGTAGATGCCCACCTGCATGAGGTTGTAGGCCATGAGGGCGATCAGTGATGCTCCCACGCCGGCTGGCCTTGAGATGCCTTGCGCAATGTAGGCGTAGAACGCCCCTGCGTTGGTGACGTACCGGCTCATGGCGGCATACCCCACGGCGAAAAGCGCCAAAATTCCACCCAGAATCAGGAAGGACAGCGGCACACCGGTGACACCGGTGACCGCGAATGTGGTGGTGACACCGCCTGCGAGCACGGTCAGCGGCGCCGAGGCCGCGATGATCATGAAGGTTACTGCTGGTACGCCGAGCCGCCTTGTGGTGCCTACGGCTCCGGCGGCCCTGCCCTTGACGGGGTTGTCCACGCTCATAGTGTGCTCCTGCCTCGGTGCCGCGGGAGATTGCGCGGCACGGTGTCGGTCATTCCGCAATCTTCCTCCGCAGAAGCGTGGCGTGACTTGTCTCACACGGCAGGGTGTTTGTCGGTCCACGCATGCACGATCCCGGCCTGAATCGCCGGTGTAGAATCGTGGGCAAGCTCACGTCTGTCCAGCAGCCTCTTGGTCGACAGCCATGTCGATGGATTGTGTGGCACGGTGGGACGTTGAAAGGGAGTTTGATGACCGTCGCGGCTGATACGGGCCCCACCACTGTGCAGACCATTGTGGCGGAGTCATTCCAGGAGTGGAGCCGGGCCATCTCCAGTTCCTTCGTGCCGCTGCTGGCTACAGGGCCCCGCAACTCAACTTTCCACGGAACCATGCGTGCACGCGTGTTGGGGCAGATCTCCGTGGTGGAGATTACCGCCGGACCCCATACCGTTCAGCGCACTCCGGAGCTGATTGCCAAGTCAACGGGCCGCTTCTTCAAACTCAGTATCCAGCTCGCTGGATCGGGCCGCCTGGTCCAGGACGAACGTCAGGCCGTGCTTCACCCCGGCGATCTCTCCATTTACGACACCTCCCGCCCTTACGAGCTGACGTTCGACGACGACTTCCGCACCTTGGTGCTGATGTTCCCGCACGTTTTGCTGGACCTGCCGGCCGAGGCCATGGGCCACGTCACTGCCTTGCGCATTCCGGGCGATGAGGGCCTGGGCCAACTCATCAGCCCCTTTCTGGTGCGACTGGCCGATAACCTTGAAGCCCTGTCGGGCACCAACGGTCTCCGGCTGGTACACAACGCACTGGACCTGGTGACCACGCTCTTCAATGGCGAGCTGGATCAGCTGATCGAGACCGGACGGGATCCGCATCTGCTGCTGCTGGGGCGTATCCACGACTACATCGAGGCAAACCTCGGTGATCCCGAACTCTCACCCGGAACCATTGCCGCTGCCCACTACATCTCGACGCGGCATCTGCACGATCTCTTCCAGGAAATCGGCACCACCGTGGCCTCTTCCATCCGGCAGCGGAGGCTCGAACGGTGCCGACGGGACCTGAGGGATCCTGTGCTGAACGATCGCCCCGTCACGGCGATCGCAGCACGGTGGGGGTTCACCGATGCCGCCCATTTCAGCCGCATCTTCCGGGCAGCCTTCGGGAACTCCCCCACCGGCTACCGCAACGAGGCCGTGTAGCAACTACGCCTGGGGCCGGCGCTTCATCACCAGGGACGTCACGACGCCCAGCAGCAACAGGCCAGCCGCGGCGGCCATGGAAACCACGAAGGCTGCACCCGGCCCCTGCGTCTCGGCCAGTTGCCCGGCCAGGTACGCGCCCAGCGCCGTGCCCGCGACGATTCCGCTGGCGAGCGCTGTCATGACCGTCGCCATGCGGCCGGCCGGAGCCACGACGCCGCCGATGCTGAAGACGGTGACCATGACAGGACCCACCGGAATACCCAAAATCAGCAAGACAAAGACCATCGGCCAAATACCGCCGGGCAAGAGCAGCAAAAGCGACAAGGCCGACATCGCCAGCGCAGCCGCAACCCAGCGGGAGGCCAGGCTGAACCGTTGCGGCCAGAACGCGACCGACAACGCAGCCACCGCAGAGCTCAAGCCCATCACCGCGTAGAGGATCCCCGCGATTTCGGCGGTGGCGTACTGGGCAGAGAAAGCACTCAAGGCATTCTGCGTCGCCCCAAAGAAGGTGCCCATGCAGACCATTGCCAGTACAGGCACGGCGACGACGGCGCCGGACCAACGATTGCGGCGCTGCAGACCAGCCTGCGCGGACTCCTCGGAAAGCACGACGCCGGATGCCGGCTTGCGAGGTGCCGGAACCACGGCATGCTGGCTGGGGTGGACGGCGAAAGCCGGCACCAACGTGATGGTCATGACCGCAGCCAGGGCGAGCGGCAACCACGGGGCCACCATGCTGGCCAGGACACCCACCAGCGCCGGGCCAAGGACGAAGGTGACCTCGTCCGCGGTGCCCTCGTAGGACAGCGCGGTATCAAGGTCGGCACGGTTTGCTGCCACGCTCCTGCTGCCGTTGGCAGCCGAGGGGGAAAGGGTGCGGGTAGTCAAAGCCATCCAACGAACCCTGGCCATCGGGCCAACTTGCGGGCAACTGGCGCCGGCAAGGAAAGCCACGATGAGGACGCCAACAGCGTCGCTTGCCGAACCATAGGCCGGCGTGAGGTAGGCTGCCGCAAGCAGTCCCGTCACTGCCAATGCGTTGATGACAGCGGCGACCAGGAGCACGATCCGCTGCCCTGCGCGGTCGGCCAGGGAGCCGAGGACAGGGGCACCCAGGGCCGAACCAATGCCGACGGCTCCGGCAGCCATGCCGCCGATGGCGTAGGACTGGCTGACAGCCGTGACGAGGGTCAGTGTTCCGACGGTGAGCATGGCCAGAGGAAGCCGGGCGAAGAGGCCCAAGGGCAGGAAACCTGGTCCAGCAAGTTCCGGGAGCCGTGCAAAACGGCCGGGCAGGCGGGAGGGGCGTGAGGGTGCAGAAGACAGGGGCTGGGAAGCCACAGAAGATTTTTCCATTAATCCGGGTTCGCTAAAGGATGCGCATCGTCCCTCCTCCCGATGCGCGCGACCCGGTGTAACGGGTTAAGTCTATCGGATATGTTCCCAGCAGGAACTTTGGCCTAGGCAGGAACCAATTCGGCAATGCGCACGGTGGATCCATGGCGACCCTTCACCACCTGCACCTGGCTGGTGATGCGTTGCTTCATCTCGGCAACGTGGCTGACCAAGCCAACTACCCTGCCGCCGTCGCGCAATCCTTCCAGGGCATCCATCACTTGCTCCAGTGCTTGCTCGTCGAGACTTCCAAAACCTTCGTCCACGAACAGCGTCTCGATGTCCACGCCACCAGCCTCTTGCTGGACAACATCGGCCAGCCCCAGGGCAAGGGACAACGAGGCCATGAAGGATTCACCACCGGACAGGGTGGAGGTGTCGCGGCGCTGCCCAGTCCACTCATCCACCACGTCCAGCCCCAGCCCCGACTTTGCGCCCCTGGCTGCCTTGGCATCCGTATGCTGCAAGGTGTAGCGGCCGTCGCTCATGGCAACGAGCCGCTCGGAGGCGGCGATGGCTACCTGTTCAAGGCGGGCGGCCAGGACGTACGTGTTCAGGCTCATCCGGTAACTGTTATCACCGGCTCCCCTCACTGTGTCCGCCAACTCTGCCAGCAGTCGCGCCTTGTTCCGCGGCTCCTGGCCGGCGTGGGCAAGGGCCAGGTACGCCTTCCGGAACCGGGCCACAGCTTCGGACGACTTTCCAGCCAGGCCTGCAGCCAGAGCAGCGGCGCGGGACTTGTCGGCAGCATCGGATGCCAGCAGTTTTGACCCGGTAAGTTCGGCCTCCGGCAACGGAAGCTCGCCAATACTCACTTCTTTGGCTGCCAGGACCAGGTCCTCGCCGGCAAACAGCTCATCGAGGCGGGAAGATTCAGCGTCGAAATCGGCGAGGTCCTTCTCAAGACCTACAACGTCGGCGGGCGGCAGGAGTTCACGACGCGCTTCTTCGGCAGTGCCGAATCCGGCTTCCGGCAAGACCCGGTTGAGGGAGGCGACGGCGTCTTCCTGTGCCTGCAGGGCACTTTCGACGTTCCGATCAGCATCATGTGCCGCCTGCAGCAGCGTGCGCTCAGCCGACAGGGCGTCCAGCCTTTCACGCAGACTCGGGAAACCGCCCCTCAAACCAGCCAGCTCCTCCTCCAGGTCATTGTGCTGTTCCCCAAGAAGGGACACCTCCGAAGACACTTGGGCTGCAGCGGCCAGTGACGAGGACAGTTCTTCCGTAACGAGGATGATGCGTTGGGTCAGGGACTGGTGCCGGCTGCGCAGCGTCTCCAAGGACGCTGCTGCCGTGCGGGCCGCAGAGAGAGCCTGCTGGGCATCCGCCCGCTTGGACTCAGCGTCGGCCGCGTCCGCTGAACCTCCTTGTGCCTTCAGCCCGGCGAGAACCTGGGCCGCCGCGGAGACTTCCTCGGCGAGCTCTCCCACGGCTCTCTCACTGACGTCAAAACGCTCCTTCAGCTCTTCCTCTTCCTGGGCCAGGGAGAGGGCTGATCGTACTGCGGCAGCCGGATTCGGGTGGTCTTCGCTGCCACACACGGCGCACGGCGTGCCGTCTTCCAGGGCTGCTGCCAGTTCGCCTGCCGCGTTGGCAAGGCGTAGCTCGCGGATGTCGAGCCACTGCTGGCGGACATCCTGGGACTCGGACCGCGCTTGGAGATGCTTCCCGGTGATTTCGTCCGCATTTTCGGCGGCAGCGGCATAGCGGGCCACGATACCTACCAATTCGGTGGCCGCCGCAGCCTCCCTTTCCAGCTCTGCCAGTTGCCCAGCGACAGGTTCGAGGGGCCCGATCTGTGTTTCCACTGTGGCAACGTCATCACGAAGCTGTTCCAGCGCGGAGCGTGCCGCTTCCGATGCTGCGGCATGTTCAGCCGACTCGGCCCCCTTGGCCACCAACCGTGCTGCCATCCCGTCCAAACGCTGCTCATCGGGAAGACGTGCCTCCAGCACAGCGCAGCTTGCCTTGACGCTTTCCAGGGCCGCGGCGAGGTTCGCAGGGTCCATGCCTGCTTCGTCCATTTTCGAGCGAATCCCGGCTGCCAGGGCTGTAGCGGCCTGGAGCTTGCGTGCTGCGGTATCAACGGCTTCCAACTGACCGCTGAGCACGGCAGCACGGCGATGCCGACTGAGCTTCTCCCTGTTCTCATGTGCACGGGGAGCAGCCAGCTCAACCAGTATCCGCCGCTGCATTGCGGCGCCAAGACGCCCGTGACGCAACGCTTTCTCCTGGGCTTCCTGGAATTTCCCTGCGAGTCGGGCCGCCACGGACTCCGCTTCCGTGGCCTCGTCCTGACGACGCTGCCACACGGCAACTACCTCGGCTTCCGCCTCGGCAAGCCACTCCTCGGGCGCTTGTCCTGCCGCGATGGTGGCAGTGGTGCCTTCTGAAACCCCTGACGCGGTTTGGTGCACGTCCAGCTGTTGCCGCTCAGCGGCAACCCTGTCCAGCAGCATGGTCAGTTCCGCAGTATTCTCCTGCACTGCCCCGGCCGCGACAGCAGCTTGCTGGGCGACGTGGCGTTCAACGGCTTCAAAGCGTTGTGTGCCGAACAGTTTCTGGAGGAGTTCCAGGCGGTCGACTGCCTTGGACCTGAGGAACGCGGCAAAGTCACCCTGTGGCAGCATGACCACCCTGGTGAATTGCTCCCGGTCCATTCCCAGGACGTCGGAAAGCTCAGCTCCTACCTCGTCATTCCTGGAGGACTTCTCTTCCCAGGTTCCGTTCACCCGTTCGCGGAGGAGGGTTTTGGCCTGCTGCGTGGTGAAGCCATTGCGCCCACGGGCACTGGGACGATCCCATGCGGGCGAGCGCGTCACTTCGAAACGACGTCCCCGCGCAGAAAACTCGCACACCACGCGTGGTTCAGCACCGGGGGCCGCGTGATCGCTGCGGAGCCGTTTGCCTTCCTGACGGGCGCCAGGAACGGACCCGTACAGGGCAAAGCAAATGGCATCCAGGATGCTGGTCTTCCCGGCCCCGGTGGCGCCGTTGAGGAGGAACAGTCCCTGCGCACTGAGTTGATCGAAGTCGATGTGCTGGGGCGTGGCGAACGGGCCGAACGCTTCGATGTCCAAGCGGTGGATTCTCACAGCTCCGCCTCCTCCAACCGGACAGCTTCAAGGGCTTCTTTCAGTGCGGCTTCTTCTGCATCTCCGGAACGGCGGCCCCGGACATGTTCCAGGAAGCCGCAGCAAACGTCGAGGTCATCTTCGGCCTCGGCGAGCCGGCTGCTGTAGCTTGTCTTGGCCCGGGGCTCACCGCCTTCGGGGTCGAAGGCAAGGACCAGGGTGTCGGGGAAGCGGCTGCGCACCCTCTCCATCGCCTGGGCAGGCCGCTCGGTATCCGTCAACGTGATCTGGCAGTAAGCACCTTCAGCCCACGCATGTTCCTCGGACGCCAGCAGTTCCTCCAGCGGGCCGCGCAGGATGGCCAGTGGTTTGGGCGACTCCCACAAGACCTCTTCAACCCCGACGACGCCGCCTGGGCTGATGTCCACGAGCCAGGCACCTTTATGGTGTTTGGCTTCGGAGAAGGAATAGGCCAGCGGCGAGCCGGAATAGCGGACGTTGGGAGCCAGCTCCTGGCGCCCATGGAGGTGGCCCAATGCGGTGTAGGCGAAGTCCTCGAAGAGATCCAACGGCACGGCGCCCAGTCCACCGATACTGAGGTCTCTCTCACTGTCCGAGGTAATGCCTCCGCTGGCGAAAGTGTGCGCAAGGACTACTGGGTAAACCGGTCCGGCTTCCCGACGGTGCTCGACATCGCGCCGAATCCGTTCCACAGCCGCCAAAGTGACGTCGAAGTGGTTGGCGGTATCGACGCCCATGCGCTCGGCCACCAGCCGGGGCTCAAGATAGGGAATGCCGTAGATGGCGACATCCCCGCGGCTGCGGTCCGTTCCCAGCGGAAAAACCACCGGTTCGTCCAGGTCCTCCACCCGGGTCCGGAGGTGCACTCCCCCGCGCTCCAACAGCCGGGAGGCGAATCCCAGCCGGATGGCGGAGTCGTGGTTGCCGCTGGTCAAGACGACGGCGGCGCCTGCCTGCGTGATCCGGACAAGGGCGTCATCGAGAAGTTTCACCACGTCCAGGCCCGGCAAAGCGCGGTCGTACACGTCGCCGGCTATCAGGACGACGTCAATGGATCTGGCTTCGACAAGCGATACCAACTGGTCCACGAAATCGCGCTGGGCTTCGAGCATGCCAACGCCGTGAAATGATCGGCCGAGGTGCCAATCCGAAGTGTGAAGTAACCGCATATTCCCAAGTTAACCGGGGGTACCGACAATAAAGCGCAGGCAAGCCGACCGCCGTCGATCCTGTCTGGTTTCTAGCCCTTTTTGCCGTCGAAGAAGTCGCGGGCGTCATCGTCGGCGGCCGCAGCAGGTGCTGGTGCAGGGTTGACGGTGTCCTTCTTCGCAGGAGCCTGCAGCTCCTTGGCGCCACCGGTTTCAGCGCCGTCCCCAGTGAGGTCGTGCTCAGCGTCGAAGGCAGCATTAACATCGTCCCCATGGGCGGCCTGGAAATCCGCTGACCCGGTACCGTTGCCCTCCGAAAGGCCCTGGAAGCCACGGAAGACCAGCCCGGCCAGCGCCGCGCCCAACAGCGGCGCCACCCAGAAGAGCCACAGTCCTTCGATGGCCCAGGAAGAGCTGAAGAATGCCTGTGCCGTTGCCCGCGCAGGGTTAAAGGGAAGGTTGCCCAGGACCTGGCCGAACTGAAGCAGCACAACCATGGCCAGGCCCACAGCGAAGGGAGCCAAGGCGGGAACCGCCCTGCGGCCGGCCGTCGCCCCCAGGAAAACTGCCACAAGCAGGGCGGCACCAAGGATTTCAACCATCAGGACGCCGGCCATCTGCGTTTGGGCCGCAGCATGTTCGCCGTAGCCCGGCGCCACGACATCGAAGGCGGCCCGGGCGTCCTTCAGGACGGGGACTGTGGTGACCACAAAGTAGATCAGCGCCGCACCTGCAACGCTGCCGATGAGCTGCGCCGCCAGGTAGGCCACGGCGGCTACAGCCCGGATCCGGCCGGCAATCAGGTTGCCCAGGGTGATCGCCGGGTTGAAGTGTCCGCCGGACACATGTCCGAACGCCAGCATGGCCACTGTCACGGTGAGCCCGGCTGCGAGGGCCACCGGTACGGGCGCCCCGCTGGGGTTGGAGAAAATCCCGACACCCACCGCCACGACCACAATGAACATCGATCCCAAAGCTTCAGCCGACAACCGGGCAGTGAACCCCGGTTGGTGGTCGGGTGTGGCCTGTACAGGAGAGGTCATGTCGAATGTGTCCTTACGGTTGATCTGGATGCTGGCCTTGCTGGCCCCGCAGCGTGCTGCACGCTCTGATGTAGCTGACGACTGCCCGGCGCGTCAAGGGCGTTGGCACGCCGGGTTGGAAGCCGATGGCCCTTGAGCATTGTTCCAGCCGAGTCTGGGCAGTTGCTGAATCCTGTCTCCGAGCTTAGCCGCCCAGTGCAATGGCCGCGATCGCCGTACCGCCAAGGCCCATCACGGCCACAGTGCTGACCAGGACCAGCCGCGCGGAAGCAGCGTTGTTTCCGGCCTGGAGTTGACGTGAGCGAACCCACACCACGGAGGCCAGGACGATGGTGGCGGCGGCCGCCATGAGGGCGCAGATGCCCTGATAGTCAAGTCCCGGGAGCCCGGCGACGACGCTGGCGGTGGATGGCTCGGATGTCAGCCAACTCCGCCAAATAAACAGGTCAACCACCACCAGAGAGATCAAGGTCCGGCGCCATGCCAGGGTTGTACGCTCCGGTTGAAGGCCTGGATCGCGGACCTCCACACTCACAGGATGCCCTTCATCACCGGGCCACCAGGATCAGCACCGCGAAGGCGAAGGCTGCCAAGGCCACCACGATGGTCATGAATAACATGACGCGGGAGAACGGAAGAGCTTGGTCGTTGCGCATCGCCGCTTCCATCTGCCCCCACCTGCGGTAGGACAAGGCGGCCAAGCCCGCTCCAACCAGCGCCAGCAAGACGCAGAGGACCACTCGAACGGGGGTCGGCGCGATGTTGGGAGCCAATTGGTCAACAGCCACCGCGCCGGCAAGCAGGGCCAGGGAAGTGCGGATCCACGCGAGGAAGGTACGTTCGTTGGCAAGCGAGAACCTGTAATCAGGTGTCTTGCCGGTCCGTCGCCAAGCAGGTTCACGCACGCAGTCTCTCCAGGGTTCATCGGTGCCGGGCAGCTTCCCCACCATACCAGCGGGCGTTCACGGGCACGGTAAGTTACTGGCATGAGTGTTGAACCTTCCTCCCCCGTTGCGCCGTCCTTCGAATCCCGTGTCCACGGCTCACTTTTGGGTGGAGCACTGGGCGATTCCCTTGGTTACGCCGTGGAGTTCGATTCCATCGCAGCGATCCGCGCGCACTACGGTGCTGCCGGACTGACCAGCTTTGGACAGCTCAAGGACGCAAGCCATTTTTCGGACGACACCCAGATGACGCTGTACACCGTTGACGGCCTGGTGGAAGCCCTCGAATGGGCGAACGACGGTGTGGCAGCTGACGAGATCGCCTGCCTGTGGCTCGCCTACCTGCGGTGGCTCAACACCCAGGACGTCGCTGTAGCCTCTTCCGCCCCCGTACCCCAGCCCCGGTGGATCGACGCCCAGGAAGTGCTCCGGCACCGCAGGGCACCGGGGAACGCATGCCTGAGCGGCCTGGCAACCGGTCAGATGGGTACGGTCGCGCGCCCGGTCAATCCCGACTCCAAGGGATGCGGCACGGTGATGCGCTCGGCCCCCTTCGGACTGATTCCCCACATCTCCCAGGAGGCTGTCTACAAGCTGAGCTCCGATGCCGCGTCCCTGACGCATGGGCACCCGTCGGCCCGCCTCAGCGCGGCGGCTTTCAGCTTGCTGATCCATCACCTCGTGGCCGGACACGACGTCCGCAGCGCTGCCAACGAGGCACTCGACTACGTGAACGGTGTTCCCACCAAGGCGCAGGAACTCGTCGAAAGGCTGGAAGCGGCCTTGCAGTTGTCGCAGCAGTCCACCGTCCTGAACCCTGAAGACCTGACCGCAGCGCTCGGCGAGGGCTGGATCGCAGAGGAGGCACTCGCCGTCGGGCTCTACTCCGTTTTGGCCACGAGCGGCAACTCACCGGCGGACCATTTCCGCAACGCAATTGCAGTTGCCATCAACCACAGCGGCGACAGTGACTCCACCGGATCCATCGCCGGAAACATCCTGGGCGCCTTCTACGGCGAAGAATGCCTCCCGGGCGACTGGCTTGAGGCTTTGGAAGCACCCGGGGTCATCCGCGGCATGGCGGGCAGGCTCCTCGCCGTCACCACTGGCTGACAGGTACTACGTGCTGCGCAGCGTGATGTTGTTGCAGGCCTCGCAAATATCGGCCGGAATGAGGCCACGGCGCTGCAGGAAGCCGAAGATCGCGCAGCCGAGGCAAAACCCGACGAACGCTTCCAAGGACGCCGCAACGATCAGAAGCGCCAGAAGGAGCCACGCGGCCGGCTGGTAGCCGATGAAGAACAGCACGACGGCGGCACTCGTCAACGCGGCACCGATGCCTTGCGCGAAACGCTTGGGCGGACCGGCCACCAGTTTGGCGTGCCCGATTCGTGGTGCCAGGACCTTGACAGACAGCAGCGCCAGCGGAGAGATCCGGGGACCAAACAGCACGCGGAGCCAGAAGCCGGCGGCAAGAATCACCAAACCCCAGCCCCAGCCGGTCAGCAGGGTTGCGACAGCCAGGACCACTACCAAACCTGCCGTGATGCGCGCGGCGTATTCGTTCACGGGATTGGGAAACGCGAAAACAGCCCGCCAAGCAGCCCCACTCGCAGGATGCACAGTATCCTCGGCTTGCCGGCGAACCGCTGCTGGAGGAAGTGAGGGCTTGGTCATGCCCCAAGGCTAGGAGCGCAACTCTTCCAGCGGGAAGCATTGTTGCGCAGTATGACCGTTTGCGGGTCAGGCCCCGCCCACCATTTGCAGGAACTCGCCCTCGGACACAACCTCGATCTGCTGGCCCTTGGCGTGCAGTTCCAGGACCCGCTTGGCTTTGCCAGTGAGTCGTC
This sequence comes from Arthrobacter sp. YN, assembly GCF_002224285.1. GTDB lineage: Bacteria > Actinomycetota > Actinomycetes > Actinomycetales > Micrococcaceae > Arthrobacter. The sequence continues at coordinate 3,258,257 of NZ_CP022436.1, forward strand.
CGGCGCGAAGGTCGCCTGCTACAAAGCCATCGCCAACGATAAGCACGGTGGTCCTTGCCGTCACCCGGCTTTCGGGGCGGGCTCCCATGTCCGCGGCCCGCGATTTGGCTTCCGGCCGCGTGATAGCGAGATCACCCGTGAAAACCACCGTCTGCCCGAACAAAGGATGCCCCGGCTCCGCAGCGGGATTGGGCAAGGGGTTGGGCCCTTCCTCAGGCCAGGCCGACCATCCACTGGGGCCGCCAACGGCTCGTTCCAGGGCCCCCTCTGCAGCACTTCCCGTTTTGGCCGCGAGCGCAGAGAGGGTCGCTTTGGAAAGGCCCTGTGCGGGATCGAACGCCGGCTGCTGGGGGAGGTTGAGGCCCAGGGAAAGGTATAGTTCGGCGATGCTGTTGGCGTTGTTCCGCCGGGCGATGTCCACCAGGATACCGGCGCAGGCCCGGGCGTCTTCGGCGGCATCGTGATGGTTGACCAAGGGCACGCCGGCCTCTTCCGCGGCATACGGTAAGGAGTTTGACACCAACGAGTAGCAGCGCCGGGACAGCATCACCGTGCAGACATAGTCATAGGCAGGTCCGGCAAGGCCTGATACTTCAAGACCGGAACGAATGACGCCGAGGTCGAAGGCAGCGTTGTGCGCGGCAAGGACGTCGCCACCTATGAACGCGCCGATTTCCGGGAAGAGTTCACCGAACCGCGGGCGGCCGGCAACGTCCTCAGCGCGGATGCCGTGGATGCGGGTGTTGTGGAACTCGAAGTGATCGTGGTTCTCCGGCGGGCGCATCAGCCAGGACGCTTCCTCCACGACCACTCCGCCGCGGACTTTGCTGAGGCCTACCGAGCACGGCGACCCCCTGAAGCCGTTGGCTGTTTCAAAGTCGATCGCCGTAAAGTCCAATGCCACTGGACAAGGTTACAGCCGAAAAAGGCCGCCCCTTCCGATTTGCGCGGTGGGGCGGCCCTTCTTGCTTGCTTTGTGGTCAACGCGACATTTCGGTGACTACGGAGTGGCCCTGCGCAGGGTTGTGTAGGACCCTGCAGCGAGGACGACGCACAGGAGCGCAGCCCAGCCGCTGATGGTGAGCGGCGTCTGCTGGGCGAACCAGTTCCCGATCACTCCCCACCACTGAAGCAAGGTGGACAACGCGACGATGCCAATCAGGACCAGCCCGGTTCCAAGGGTTGAGATCAAGGTCCCGGTTGTCCCCCAGCGCTTGAAGATGGTGGCGAACCAGAATCCGATGATGAACATGAACATCATCACTACGAAGAAGAACGCTGCGGTGGAGTACCACGGCCCGTCCGTTACCCACGGGATCTTGAAGAAGTATCCGTAGACACCCCACCCGTTGGTGGCCGCTTCAATGACGCCGCCCAGAAGGTACAACCCTGTCATTCCGAGTGCAATGAGGGAAAAGAGTCCCAACGTTCCCAGGTAGAACGCCTTGCGGCTGATGCTCAGACCCTGGGAGAAGGGAAACACCAAGGTCATGCTTTGGATCCCCAACACCAGGAAGTACCACAGGGGGGCCTGGCTTCCCCCGCCGTATTTGCCTTCCTGGACCGGGATCAGGGCGAAGATGGCCAGCGACATCAGGAAGGAAGCCGCGAGGATGGTCAGTGGCCATCCGATGTACGTCCACTTATTGATCAGCTGCATCCGGGCAACTGCTACTGTCCTGCTCATCGCTTTGCCTCCATCGTGTCATCGGCGAAGTTTCCACGACCTGTTCCCGGCGCTCCCGTTCCGGCCATGGTCTTGCGGACCACCAATTGCTGCAGGGAAACGGGAGACAGTTCGAGGCCCAACTCCTGCGCTTCGGTTCGCTCGCGGCCGCTGAGGGCCTCATCCACCGTCACAGAAGCCAGGGACCCCAGCGTCTCGCGGTGCAGAATCTTGCGGCCGGCCAGGAATGCGTCCACCTTGTCCGCTGATCCCGAAACGGTGACGGCCGAACCACGGATCTCGTCGGCATCTGCATCCATGATGATCCGGCCCCGGTCGATGACCACCACATGCTCCAGCAGGTTGGCCACCTCGTCGATCAGGTGGGAGGACAGGATGATGGTGCGCGGGTGCTCTGCGTAATCCTCCACCAGGCGGTCGTAGAACAACTGGCGGGCGACGGCGTCGAGCCCCAGGTAAGGCTCGTCGAAGAACGTCAGTTCCGCTCGCGAGGCCAGGCCAATGATGACCCCGACGGCGGACAACTGACCGCGCGAGAGCTTCTTGATCCGGCGCTTGACAGGGAGCTGGAAGTCCACGGCCAACCGGTCGGCGAAGTCCTGGTCCCAATTCTTGTAAAACAGGGCTGCGGATCGGAAAGCGTGCTGGGGCTGGAAGTCATCCGGATATTTCTGTGCCTCCCGGATGAAACAGAGCCGGGACAGGACGGCATCGTTCTCATAAGCGCTGGCCCCAAAGACCAGCGCTTCTCCTGAGGTCGCGAAAGCCTGGGCGGTCAGGATGGACATCAATGTGGTCTTGCCCGCGCCGTTGCGTCCGAGCAATCCGTAGATACGGTTTGCGGAGAGTTGCAGGTTGACGTTGTCCAGTGCGTTGAGGTCTTTGTAGTGCTTGATCAGGTTACGGGCCTCGACGATGGTGTCGTTCACAGGGCCGCGCTCCTTTCCTTGTCTGTCCCGGATTCCGGGTCAAGCCCGGAGCTGCGTTCAATCATGGTGTTCAGTTGCTCCGCCGAAATGCCCAACTTCCGGGCTTCCAGTGCCAGCGGCTTGACGTACTGCTCCACAAACTCTTCGGTGCGGCGCGCGATCAACTGGGCGCGGGCTCCTGTTGCAACAAACATCCCTATCCCCCTGCGTTTATAAAGAACTCCTGAATCCACCAGCACGTTGACACCCTTGGCAGCGGTTGCCGGGTTGATGCGATGGAAAGCTGCAAACTCATTGGTGGAGGGCACCTGCGATTCCTCGGCCATGGTGCCGTCCACGATTCCGTTCTCGATGAGTTCGGCGATCTGCAGGAAGATCGGCTTGGTGTCATCGATCACGAGCACCTCCGCCTCACTGGTTCATTACTCATGTAACTAACCATACAAGCAGCGAAGCAAGAGTCAAGGGTTCTCCCCCGAAAATCACGACGGCGGCCGTCAAGTAGGCTTGATGGGTGATCTTTTCTGCGATAAACGACCTTGCCGTATCCACTTTCGGGGGCGCGGGACCGGTTCAGCCCTCCATGGCTTCGTTCCTCCCGGACTGGTTGAACCCCGACGTATTCCTCCGCGACTCACCGCTGGGACCGTGGGTGGTCCTGCTGGTCTGCGCCATTGTTTTTGCAGAAACAGGCCTCCTGGTGGGCTTCTTCCTGCCGGGTGATTCGATGCTGTTCACGGCCGGGCTGCTGGTCTCCACCGGTGCCATCGAATTCAACCTGTGGGCCATGTGCGGCATGATCATCGTGGCTGCCATCATCGGCAACCAGACCGGCTATCTCATTGGATCGAAGGCCGGCCCGGCCATCTTCAACAAGCCGGATTCACGGCTTTTCAAAAAGGAAAATGTGGAGAGCGCCCATGCGTTCTTCGAAAAGCACGGTGGCAAGGCGTTGATCCTGGCTCGCTTCGTTCCCATCATCCGCACTTTCGTGCCGGTGATCGTGGGCGTTGCGCAGATGGATAAGCGTAAGTTCTTCCTGTTCAACGTCATCGGTGCAGTCCTCTGGGGCGGCGGCGTTACCCTGCTCGGCGCATGGCTTGGCCAGTTCGAGTGGGTTGGAAACAACATCGACATCATCTTCATTGTCATCGTCCTGATCTCGGTCATCCCGATCTTCATTGAAATCGGGCGTGGATTCGTGGCCAAGCGCAAGGCGGCAGCAGCAGGCACCGACCCCGTGGAAGAGTTCATCGAGGAACATGAGGGCGGCAAGCACGGCGAGCACTGAGGCTCACCGCTCAAGTACGACAAAAGGCACCCCGCATGGCGGGGTGCCTTTTGCGTCAGGAAAACACTAGTTCGAGCCGGACCCGGACAACGCCTCCACGATTGCGGGAAGCAAAGCACGGAATGCCTGTCCGCGGTGGCTGATGGCGTTCTTCTCCCCAGAGCTCAGCTCGGCACAGCTGCGGTCCATCCCGGCCGGCTGCAGTACGGGGTCGTAACCGAAGCCACCTTCGCCGCGGGGTTCACGCAGGAGCGTGCCCTCCAGCTGGCCATACTCCACGGTCTCCCGGGCGATGCCATCGGGTCCCGGCACAGCCAAAGCGGCAGCACAGACGAAGGCTGCTCCCCTGAACGAATCAGGAACATCGGAGAGCTGGGCCAGGAGCAGGTTCAGGTTGGCGGCATCGTCCCCGTGGGTTCCGGACCATCGAGCCGAGAAGATACCGGGAGCGCCGCCCAGGACATCAACAGCCAACCCGGAATCATCGGCAATGGCTGGCAGGCCTGTCGCCTCAGCCACGGCCCGGGCCTTGAGGAGTGAGTTCTCGGCAAACGTGACACCGGTTTCCGCAACATCCGGGGCACCTGCCGCAGCGGCGTCCACCACCTGGGTATCGACGTCGAGCCCTGGAACCTGGCCCCGCAGCAGTTCGCGGAGTTCCTTCAGCTTGCCCTTGTTGTGGGTAGCCAGGACAAGCCGGGGCTCCGCCGTAGGCACCGTGCCGCTCACGGGGCCTCAGCCAGGGTTTCACGCTGGATGGCGGACAGTTGCGTAGTGCCCAGCAAAGCGAGGTCAAGCAGTGCGTTGAGCTCGTCGCGATCGAAGGGAGCACCTTCAGCCGTACCCTGGACTTCAACAAACTTCCCTGATCCTGTCACCACCACATTCATGTCCGTTTCCGCACGAACGTCTTCCACGTACGGAAGGTCAAGCATGGGTACGCCGTCGATGATGCCCACGGACACGGCTGCGATAGTGTCCACCAGCGGCTCGGCGTTGCGGGCGATGAGCTTGTTCTCGCGGGCGAAGCGGATGGCTTCTGCGAGGGCCACGTAGGCGCCGGTGATCGCAGCGGTGCGGGTGCCGCCGTCGGCCTGCAGGACGTCGCAGTCCAGGACGATCGTGTTCTCGCCGAGCGCCTTGGTATCAATGATGGAGCGCAGGGAACGGCCGATCAGGCGTGAAATCTCATGGGTGCGTCCGCCGATCTTGCCCTTGACGGACTCACGGTCCGAGCGGGTGTTCGTGGCACGGGGAAGCATGGCGTACTCTGCGGTGACCCAGCCGCGGCCTTCGCCCTTGAGCCAACGCGGCACGCCCTCGGTCAGCGAAGCTGTGCACAGGACCCGCGTGTTGCCGAACTCGATCAGTGCCGAACCTTCGGCCTGCTTGGACCAGCCGCGGGTGATGCTGATGGGACGCAGTTGGTCAGGTGTCCGGCCATCGGCGCGGATGACGGGTGTGGCTGTAGCTTCAGAAGTCATGGTTCAAGCTTAGCCAAGCCCGGGGCGCCTCCCGACTCCGCTCACGTGCTAGATCGTGTAGTGGACTCCAGCGACGGCGACGGCCACGTCACCGGCAAACACAGGTTTTGCTTCGGACAGCACTTTCGTTGGGGACGTCCACACGGGAATGTGAGTGAGAAGCAGTCTCTTGGCGGCCGCGTTGGTTGCTGCCTCGCCTGCGCGCTTACCGGTGAGGTGGACGTCCTTGATGTCGTCGTCCCGGCCTTCCTCGAACGCTGCTTCACACAGGAACAGATCCGAGCCTTTGGCCGCATCTTCAAGCCCCTGGCACGAGTCGGTGTCACCGGAGTACGTCAGGATTTTGGTCACGGGGACGCCGTCCTTGCCAGGTTCGGTGGCCGTCACGCGCAGCGCGTACGCCTCTTCCACCGGGTGGTTGACGGCATACGGTGTCACGGTGAAAGGACCCACAGTGACGGGCCGTCGCTCGGCCCAGTGGGTGAAGTCGAATTCCTCGTGCATGCCGGGATCCAGGTCCAGGCCATACGCCGTGGCCATCCGGTCCGCCGTAGCAGAAGGCCCCCACACCGGCAACCGGTCCCGTCCCCATCCGCCGGGCTTCCACCGGACAGCCACGTGGAGTCCGCAGAGGTCCATGCAGTGGTCCGGGTGAAGGTGCGTGAGGAAGATCGCGTCGATGTCTTCGAGATCGGTATACCTCTGGATCGCTCCCAGTGCTCCACTGCCGAGGTCCATGACGATCTTCCACTCGCGTTCGCCGTCGTGCGCCGTCACCAAATAGCACGACGCCGGAGAGCCGGGACCGGGGAAGGAACCGGTGCAGCCCACGATGGTCAGCTTCACAGTCCACGCCCCAGGGTTGTGCCTGCACTGCCGTTAAGGCCGCGGTCCGGCTGTACGAAATACGAGCGACGGGACAAACCGGTCCCAGACCGTGCGGCTTCCAGCATCTCGGGCGTGATGCGGGCCAGGCTGCCTGTGGGGTACTGCGCCGCTACATGGTCCACATGCTTCACGGAGAGCACTTCCGGCCCCAGGAAACGTCGGGCCAGTGTCTCGAATTGGGCGGCATCCCCGGTAGCGATGAACTCATGGCTCGGCGTGGTGGACTCCGTCCGCTGGATGCCATGGGTGGCCAAGGCGCGATAAACGTCCTTGGCGGTCTCCTCGGCGCTGGACACCAAGGTGACGTCCTCACCCATCACGAAGGAGATGACGCCGGTCAGCAGCGGGTAGTGTGTACATCCCAGAACCACGGTGTCCACGCCGGCGTGCTTGAGCGGTTCCAAGTATTCGTTGGCTGCGGCAAGCAGGTCAGGGCCGGTGGTGATTCCGGCCTCCACGAAGTTCACGAACGCCGGGCATGCCACGGAAGTGATGGTGAGGTCCGGCGCTGCAGCAAAAGTGTCCTCGTAGGCACGCGATCCTACGGTGGCCGAGGTTCCGATGACACCGATCCGGCCTGAACGCGTAGCCGAGACAGCCCGCCGCACTGCAGGCTGGATCACCTCGATGACCGGGATGCCATAGCGGGCCGTATAACGTTCCCTCGCGTCCCGGAGCACAGCCGCCGACGCCGAATTGCAGGCGATGGTCAGCAACTTCACACCAGAGTCCACCAATTCATCCATGACGCCCAAGGCGTTGGCACGCACCTCGGCGATGGGCAGTGGACCATAGGGGCCATTGGCCGTGTCACCGACGTAGAGGATCGACTCATTGGGGAGCTGATCGATGATGGACCGCGCTACGGTCAACCCACCCACTCCGGAGTCGAAAATGCCGATCGGGCGCGTCCCGACGAGTTCGCCCGTGCTGATGGAGGCGTCACTGCCCAGGGCGCCGTCTGGTGAACCCGATGCTGAAGTCATAATTATTCGAGAATAAGGCTTCCCTTGGTGTGCGGCCATTACCTGTGGCCTCCGCCTCGTGTCTGATGTGTCACAAGGCGGGAGAACGGCCCGGCCGTCCGGATCAGGATTTCGCCTGCCTTGCGGCCATCATGGCCTGCACCAGGGACTCCTGCAGCCACGTCGTGAAGTTGTAGACCAAGGCCAGGTAGCTTTCTACGTCCTCGGCTTGGCTCCAGTCCTGCATGCTGTGGATGTGTTCCGCGTCCGCTTCATCCCGAATGTCCAGGCGTTCGGCCAGGACCAGGCGGACATCGTTCAGCGCCATGGACCATCGGGTGGCGTCTTCCGGGGTCAGGACCAGCTCGTCTTTATCCAGTCCCATGGCCGCAGCCCTGAGGGCGCCGATCTTGTTTTCCCGCACAGAGCGTTCGGTGAGCTGCCGGAACTCCAGCGAGCCGCCGTCGTCGTCCTTCATGACGTTGGGCAGAAGCCGCAGCAGGGCGCGGTCGCTGGGCTGCTTGACGTCCATGTCCAACCCGATAAGTGCTGCCAACGGGTCCTCGTTCTGGCGTACGTCCTGCTCCAGCATGGAAATGACGTCGTCCAACAATCCGCGCAGGAGGTCGCGCTCGGCGGGTTCGAGGAATCCGGTGATGCCCTTGAGTCCGTACTTGAATGCCTTAGCCACGCTGGCGGCCGCCCTTTCCGGGTGTTTCGTTGCCGCTCGCAGCCTTCTCCACAGTGGCCCACAGGCCAAAACCGTGCATGGCCACCGCGTGCTGCTCCACTTGTTCCTTGCTGCCGTGGGCCACGATGGACCGGCCCTTTTTGTGGACCTCCATCATGAGCTTGTGGGCTTTGGACTCGGAATAGCCGAAGTAACTCTGGAAAACAAAGCTCACGTAGCTCATCAGGTTCACGGGATCATTCCAGATCACAAGGTTCCACGGGATATCAGGGGCTGTCAGGACATCGGTGGCGGACTGCTCTGCAGCTTTGGTCCGCTCATCGATGTCCGTGCCATACGCAACGCTAGGGCTCATCTGTCCATTCTATGGCGGCTCGCACTAGAGTGAATTCGTGAGTAGAGCCACGTCCTGGGACCATCCCGCAACTTCCTTGTACACAGACCACTACGAACTGACGATGCTTCAGGCCGCTTTGCATTCCGGCGCCGCGCATCGCCGTTCGGTCTTCGAAGCCTTCGCCCGGCGGCTGCCGGACGGGCGGCGCTATGGCGTGGTGGGCGGCACCGGCCGCCTGCTGGAGGGGATCGCCGACTTCCGCTTCGGCGACACCGAGCTCGCATTCCTTGAGCAGAACAAGGTGGTCAACCAGGAAACCCTGGACTATCTGGCCGACTACAAGTTCAGCGGCGACATCTGGGGCTACGCCGAAGGCGACGCCTATTTCCCCAACTCCCCCATCCTGATCGTGGAATCCACCTTCGCAGAAGCCTGCATCCTGGAGACCTACATCCTGTCCGTCCTCAACCACGACAGCGCCATTGCATCCGCCGCTTCACGCATGACCTCGGCCGCGGGCACCCGCCCGTGCATCGAGATGGGCTCCCGGCGGACCCAGGAGGAATCGGCGACGGCGGCCGCCCGCGCCGCTGTGATAGCCGGCTTCGCCAGCACCTCCAACCTGGAGGCCGGACGACGCTACGGCATCAAGACCGTGGGCACCGCGGCGCACTCCTTCACCCTCCTGCACGACACCGAGCGGGAGGCCTTCCAAGCGCAGATCGCGGCTTTCGGACCCGGGACCTCATTGTTGGTGGACACCTACGACGTCGAGGCAGCGGTCCGCACTGCGGTGGAACTCGCCGGCGACAAACTCGGCGCCGTGCGCCTGGACTCGGGTGACCTGATTGCACAGGCCCAGTGGGTACGGCAGTTGCTCGATGACCTCGGCAACGTCAACACCAGGATTGTGGTGACCTCGGACCTCGACGAGTTCGCCATCGCCGCACTGCAGTCCGCCCCAGTGGACTCCTACGGCGTCGGCACCTCGTTGGTGACAGGCTCCGGCGCCCCGACTGCCAGCATGGTCTACAAGCTGGTCAGCCGCACCAACGATTCCGGTGATTTCATCTCCGTGGCCAAAGCCGCCAAGAACAAAACCAGCGTGGGCGGACGTAAATACGCCCTCCGCAAGCTCAATGAGCGAGGCCGCGCCACCCAGGAGGTCGTGGGCATCGGACACCGTCCCGAAGACGACGGCAACGACCGCGTGCTGCTTCACCAATTCGTCAAGAACGGCGAGGTATTGCCGGGCTGGACCGGCCCGGAAGGCGTCATTCGGGCCAAGGAACAGCACGCGGCCACCATGGCCGAACTGCCCGCCGTCGTCAACCGCCTCCAGCGCGGCGAGGCCGCCATCCCCACCGTTTACGAGGAGAACTGATGTCCCGCGCCCTGATCATCGTCGATGTCCAGAACGACTTCTGCGAGGGCGGCACGCTGGCCGTCGAAGGTGGTGCCGCCGTCGCCGGAGCCATCACCGAATACGTGGACGCCAACCAGCAGCACTTCGACCACATCGTGGCCACCCAGGATTGGCACATTGAACCGGGCGACCACTTCTCCGATGACCCCGACATGGTGGAGTCCTGGCCTCCGCACTGCCGTGCCCGGACCAAAGGTGCGGAGCTTCACGAAGACCTGGACCCCGAGTACATCCAGGCCTATTTCCGCAAAGGGCAATACACGGCGGCCTACTCCGGCTTTGAAGGTGTCCTCGCCCCCGAAGACGACGTTCCTACCGGAGACCTGAAGGCCGGGGCGGCCGTTGCCGAAGTCCTCGACGAGGATGCCATTGGCCTCGATGACTGGCTGCAAAGCCACGACGTCGAAGACGTGGTGGTGGTGGGCCTCGCCACCGACTACTGCGTCAAGTCAACGGCGCTCGATGCTGTGCAGGCCGGCTACAACACCACCGTCATCGCCGGGCTTACCGCCGGAATAGCCGATGACCTCACCGATGCGCTGGACGAAATGGAAGCAGCCGGCGTCGACGTCGAACGCGACTGAAACTACCTCAAAGCGTTACAGCAGAAAGCCAGGGGGCGCCGCAACCGCGGCGCCCCCTGGCTTTCTGCAGATGATAGTCCGGCTATTTCCTGCCGATGAACCAATCCTGGAGCTTGCGCAGGCGGGCCTGCAACTGCTCCTCATTGGCCTGCGCCACCGCCGGGCCACCACACACCTCACGAAGTTTGGTGTGCACTACTCCGTGCGGGGTGCCGGTACGGGCAGCCCACGCAGCGACGTTCTTGGCCAACTCGTTCCGGAGATCCATGAGCATCCGGTGGTCAGGCACAGCGGGTGCAGCCGCAGCCGCCAGCGGTGACTGGCGTTTCTTGCGCGACTGCTGATCGTGCTGGCGTTGACGCAGCAGCGTTCCCACTTGCTCGGCGTCGAGGAGCCCGGGAATGCCCAGGAAGTCCAGTTCATCATCGGAACCGATATCCGCTCCCGTGCCGAACTCGCCGCCATCAAAGAGGACGCGGTCAAACGACGCCTGGGAGTCCAGTGCTTCGAACTTGCCCTTGGTGAGCTCGTCCGACGCTTTGTCCTCGCGGTTGGCCTCGGCCATGAGGTTCTCTTCTGGATTGAAGAGACCGTCCTCGTCCTTCTCCGGGCGGTCCAAAGCGTGGTCACGCTCTGCCTCCATGGTGTTGGCGAGGATCATCAGCGGCGGCACGGACGGCAGGAAGACCGACGCCGTCTCGCCCCTCTTGCGGGCACGCACGAAACGTCCCACGGCCTGCGCGAAAAACAACGGCGTGGAGGTGGAGGTGGCATAGACGCCGACAGAAAGGCGGGGGACGTCAACGCCTTCGGACACCATGCGGACCGCAACCATCCAGCGCTGTTCTCCCGCGGAGAATTCCTCGATCTTGCTCGAAGCCTTGGAGTCGTCCGAAAGAATCACTGTGGGCGACTGGCCCGTGATCTTCTTGAGCTGGCCCGCGTAAGCCCGGGCGTCGTCGTGGTCCGTGGCAATGACCAGGCCACCGGCGTCCGGCACCGTCCGTCTGACCTCGCTGAGGCGCTTGTCCGCAGCTGCGAGGACGGCAGGGATCCACTCGCCGGTAGGGTTCAACGCCGTGCGCCACGCCTGGGAGGTGATGTCCTTGGTAACAGCAGCTTCACCCAGCGAGGCCGCCATTTCGTCACCTGCGCTGGTACGCCACCGCATCTGGCCCGAATAAGCCATGAAGAGCACGGGGCGGACCACGTGGTCCCGCAGCGCGTTGCCGTAACCGTAGGTGTAGTCGGCCTTGGAACGCCGGATGCCGTCCCGGTCCTCAGCGTATTCAACAAACGGAATGGGCGAGGTATCCGAGCGGAACGGGGTACCTGTCAGTGACAGGCGCCGTGCGGCCGGATCAAATGCCTCACGGAGGCCATCGCCCCAGGAGAGCGCTTCACCGCCGTGGTGGATTTCGTCCAGGATGACCAAGGTGCGCGCCGCTTCAGTCTTGGCGCGGTGCAACATGGGCTTGCTCGCCACCTGCGCGTACGTCACCGCGACACCCACAAAACCACGGCCATGCTGGCCGTCGGAATTCTTGAAGTTGGGATCGATCGCAATGCCCACCTTGGCTGCGGCATCAGCCCACTGCCGCTTCAGGTGGTCGGTCGGAGCAACGATGGTGATCCGGTTGACCACGCCACTGTCCAGCAGTGTGGTGGCAATGCGCAGCGCGAAGGTGGTCTTACCGGCGCCGGGCGTCGCCACGGCCAGGAAGTCCTTCGGGTTGCGCGTCATGTAGAGGTCAAGGGCCTCCTGCTGCCAGGCACGGAGCTTGGGCGCAGTTCCCCAGGCGGCCCGTTCCGGGTACGCCGGAGGCAGGGATGGGCCACCGAAAAGTGTTTCTGTCATGCCGACTCCCCCGGCCTGATGGCAAGGACCATTACCTCCAGCCCGGCGGGAACGCCGGGCTGGAGGAAACGGCAACGATCAGAACGGACCTGTGTTCGCTTCCCACCCACTACTTGGAGTTGCCCGGGCCGCCGTTTTTTCCACCGTCGTTGCCGGGGCGGAGACCCTCATAGATCTCCTTGCACTCCGGGCAGACCGGGAACTTCTGGGGGTCGCGTCCCGGCGTCCAGACCTTGCCGCACAAGGCAATGACCGGCTCGCCGGTCAACGCCGACTCCATGATCTTTTCCTTGCGGACGTAGTGGGAAAAACGCTCGCGGTCGCCGGGTTCCACTTCCTGGCGCGTTTCCTCGCGCTCAATGGTGGCAGTGGACGTTCCGGCTCCGGAAAGCTCGCGCATGGGGTCGTTTTCGAATGGATCCGGAGGAAGCGTAGTCATGCCAAACATCCTACCGTCTAGATGCCCTGCCACTCCGGCTTGTTGTCGTACGTGTGCCGATAGTAATCAGCCAATTTCAGCGATGACGCGGCTGCCTCATCCACCAGAATTGTTGCGTGGGGGTGCATCTGGAGGATGGATGCGGCACAAATTGCGGCCACGGGTCCTTCCACGAAATCACGCACCGCCTGCGCCTTTTGGGCACCCGTTGCGACCAGCACCACATGCCGGGCATCCATAATGGTCCCCAGCCCCTGCGTCACGACGTGGTGGGGAACATCATCGATGCTGTCGAAGAAGCGGGCGTTGTCCTTCCGGGTCTGCTCAATCAGTGTTTTGATCCGCGTCCGGGACGCCAGGGATGACCCCGGCTCGTTGAAACCGATGTGCCCGTCGGTGCCGACGCCCAGGATCTGGAGGTCCACGCCACCGACGGCCTTGATGGCATCCTCGTAGTCCTGGCAGGCTGCCTCCAGATCCTTGGCGGCGCCGTCCGGGCCGTGCACATTCTCCGGCTTGATGTTCACCCTGTTGGTGAATTCGCGCCGGATCACCTCGCGATAGGACTCGGGGTGTCCGGCCTCGAGGCCAACATACTCGTCCAACGCGAAACCGTGCGCCTGGCTGAAGTCCAGCCCTCCGGCATCGTAGCGGCGTGCGAGTTCGTCATAGACAGGCAGCGGCGAGGACCCCGTAGCCAGGCCCAGCACAGCATTCGGCTTACGGCGGACCAATGCTTCAATGGCATCGGCTGCAAGCGCACCGATCTGCTTGGTGCCAGGGAGAATGACAACTTCCATCGTCACGGCCTTTCTTGGTTAGGGTCTTCGAGCTATCTGACAGAGACGTTATCCCATGTCCCACCTACGGGCACGGTTGTTACGCGGCTAACGGTTCACACTGAGCTGGGCAAACATTTCCGGACCCCGCGCGTCCAACCATTTTCCACCGAGGCGGATGCCCACGATGAACAGGATGACACCCAGCACCGGACCCGCCACCAGATTGATCCAGCCAGCCTCCGGCCCACCGGTGAATGCCTGGACTGCCACCAGTGCAAGTTCCGGAACCAGCAGAAGGGCCAAGAGGCCCATCCCCACCGCTTGGACGGCCAAGGTTTGGGCAACGTTTCCCGGCGGCTTCTTGAACGGGCTGTCGCCCGGCAAGGGGACCGCGATGTTGTAGCGGGCCGAAATGACTGAAGAAAGCCCCAGGCCAGTGAAGAGAGTTCCGAGGGACAATCCCAGGAGGTTGGGCAGCCACTGCCAATCCCCGTCACGAAGACCGGCCCCACAGTGAAGAGCAGCACTATGGGCAGCGATATGGCCAGGCAGGCCAAGGCCCGCCCAAGCCTGTCGTCGACTCCCCTGACGCCAGCGGCGAGGTGGAGGGCAAAAGCAGTGTTGTCGTAAGACACATCAGCGCAGATGGACCATGCCATGACGAAAGCGGTCAGCGGACCCAGAATCATGAGCAAACCATAACTGCCGCTCTGCGCGCCGCCGAAGTAGAACAGCACGGGGAACATAGGAACAATCACCAAGGACGCCGCATACCTCGGATCCTTCAACCAGTAGATCAGTGCCCTGGCAGCAACCGCCCCCGACGGCGTCCCGGGGAGCAGGCCGAACAAGCCCAGCTTTCCGCCCTTCCTGGCAGTGCCTCCCGAGTATGCCGGCGTCACCAGCGCACGCTTCAGGAGCACATGCCAGCAGAGGAGGAGTACGGCGATGGTGGCCGCCGCGATCAGGAACTTCAGTCCAGCCGCAGCGGGATGACCCGAGTCGATGTCGCCACCAAGGGACCAGGCCGCACCCAGGGGCGTCCACGACACCGTTCGGGCGAGCACCGGAAGGTAGTCTGCGCTGCCGCGGACGCCGTCCACGAGTCCCACCATAATGGGGCCCAACAGGACCAAGGGGATGAAGACAATGATGCTGCTGACGTCCTTGAAACGCCTCGAAGCCGCCAGGCCGGCTGTCGCCGTCGTGACCACTTTGGACAACACGATGCACGTCAGGGCACCCAGGACGGCACCCAACAAGGCGCCGGTGACCGCCGGAACACTGCGCCACCAGGTTCCAACGGTTCCCAGTGCAGCAATCAAGGTAGCCAGGCCGGGAATGCCGATGAAGCCCGCGAGGGCAAGGCCCGTCAAGAGTTGCTTGGAAGGTATGGCGAAGGTGGTGAACCGCGCGGGGTCCAGGGTCATGTCAGCAGCCGAAGCAACGAGCGGGATGATGGCCCACCCAAGGATTGTGGCCGCTCCACCCAATACCACTACAGTGTGGGCGATCTCCGGATCAGCCAACCGCAGTGCTATGAGGCCTCCAACCAGGAGGACCAGCAATCCCAACGCATACAGGAGCCCCAGCGCCATGCCCACCAGCTGCCACGGACTGCGCTTGAACCCATTAAGGAGCAGGCGCCACTTGAGGCTTAGAAGGTGCGCAACCATTCCAGGCCCTCCGTCCGGTGTCCGCCGCCCACCAACTGGACGAAGCGTTCCTCCAACGTCGAGCCATCGCGGACTTCGTCCACGGAGCCCGCTGCCAGAACGCGTCCGCCAGCCACCACCGCAACGTGGCTGCACATGCGCTGCACGAGGTCCATCACATGGCTGGAAACAATGACCGTTCCTCCGGAGGCGACGTATCCCTCCAGGATGCCGCGGATGTTGGCAGCAGACACAGGGTCCACCGACTCAAACGGCTCATCAAGGACAAGGAGACGCGGTGCATGGATGAGGGCGGAGGCCAAGGCGATTTTCTTGGTCATGCCGGCGGAGTAATCCACCACCAGCGAACCGGCATCGGCCTCAAGGTCAAGGGCAGCCAGCAACTCAGGAACACGTGCACCAACAACGTCACGATCCATGCCGCGAAGGAGTCCGGAGTACGTCACCAGTTGCTCGCCCGTCAGCCTGTCAAAAAGGCGCACACCATCAGGCAGGACACCCATGAGCTTCTTGGCCTCCAACGGGCGGGCCCAAACGTCGACCCCATGGATCAAGGCTGTGCCAAAATCCGGCCTCAGCAGACCTGTAGCCATGGACAACGTGGTGGTCTTGCCTGCACCGTTGGGACCGACCATCCCGTAAAAGGATCCGGCAGGCACTTCCAGGCTGACGCCATCCACGGCGATCTTGTCACCGAAGCGCTTGGCCAGGCCACGGATGGACAAGGCAGCCCGAGGCGCTGACGCAGCCGGTGCCTCGGAGGCCTGGGTTGCGGGGGCCAGTCCGGGGACTTGTGGCGGTGCGGGGAATGGTGGAGTCGGGGCCGCCTGTGGCGGCGCGGACGTGGGCGTGGGTTCATGGCGTGGTTCCGTCATGTGACCAGCCTAGCCTCGCCGCACCGGAGCCGTAGCCGGTTCTAGAAGCCGTGGCGGGGGACGGCCCGCTGGTATTGCGGAACCCAGGAAATGTCATGGCCGAGTTCGTACGCAGCCCTCAGCCACCAATGGGGATCGCGCAGGGCGGCCCGCGCCATGAACACGGCATCCGCCCTGCCGTTGGCCACGATGTCCTCGGCCTGCGCAGCACTGGTGAGGAGCCCCACCGCACCAGTGGGGACACCGGCGTCGCGCCTTATCTGTTCGGCGAACCCGGCCTGGTAGCCGGGCACGGCCTTGATTTTCTGGTGCGCCACGGCGCCGCCGGAAGAGACATCCACGAGGTCGACGCCGCGACCGGCAGCAGCTCGTGCCAGGCGGACTGACGCCTCAGCGTCCACTCCCCCGTCAGCCCAATCGGTAGCGGAGATCCTCAACAGGAGCGGCATGGAGTCCGGGATGACGCCGCGGACCGCGTCCACCACAGTGAGCATGAGCTTGTTCCGCCCCTCCTCGTTTCCACCCCATCTGTCCGTCCGGGTGTTGATGAGCGGGCTTTGGAACTGGTGCAACAGATATCCGTGGGCGCCGTGGATCTCCACGGTGTCAAAACCCGCAGCAACGGCCCGTGAGGCCGCGGCGGCGAAGTCGTCCACCACGGCCAGGATGTCGTCCTCGCTCATGGCAGCCGGTGCGGCATAGCCGTCGAACGGCTGGGTGGAAGGTCCAACGGTGCCCCACCCGCCGTCAGACGACGGCACGGAACCTGACTGAGGAGCGAACGGCCAGTACGTCGAAGCCTTGCGCCCTGCGTGGGCCAGCTGCGCACCGATCCTGCAATCCACTGCGCCATGCCGGTGGACAAAATCGACAATGCGTTCCCAGCCCGCGGCCTGCTCATCGGAGTACAGTCCGGCGTCCAACGGACTGATCCTTCCCACAGCGTTAACCGCCGCGGCCTCGCTCATGATCAAAGCGGCGCCACCTGCGGCGAAAGACCCGAGGTGCATCAGATGCCAGTCGTTGGGGACGCCTTCTCCGGTCCCGGCATGACAGCTGTACTGGCACATGGGCGAGACCCATCCCCGGTGCGGGATGGTGAGTGAACGCAGCTGCAGCGGGGAGAACAGCGCGGACGACACTAGAAAAGAACCCTCGCGAGTCCTTGACGGGCCTTGGCTACCCTCTCATCCGAAGTTCCGACGACCTCGAAGAGCTCAAGGAGCCGTACGCGCGCGGTCTCGCGTTCCGGACCGAAGTTCCTGCCGATAAACGTGACGATGCGGCTGAAGGCGTCCTCGATGTGTCCGCCGGAAACGTCAAGGTCGGCGACGCCCAACTGGGCGTCAAGGTTGTCCGGTTCCCGGGCGGCAAGGTCGCGGAGGTTCTCTGCCTCCGGAGCGGAGAGGTTCTCCAACCGGGCCATGAGTTCAACCTGGGCCAGTCCGGCTTTGGCGTCAGCGTCGGCCGGCTGTTCCAGGAGTGCCTGCTTGTAGGATGCAGCTGCTCCGGCGTAGTCACCGGCCTCGATCGCGTCAATGGCGGCCTGGTGCAGGGGCGGGAGGGGCTCAGGCTCGGCCTCTTCACCTTGGGCTGCGGTGTCCCCGATGCTTCCGGTGACGCCGTTGGCGGCAGCTACCTTGAGGAGTTCCTCCACGAGGTCTTTGATCTGCGCGTCATCGGCAGGACCTTGGAAAAGAGGAACAGGCTGGCCCTTCACCACGGCTACCGCCGTGGGGACAGCCTGCACTTGGAAAGCCTGAGCCAATTGCGGGAAGGCGTCGACGTCGGCCGCGGCAAGAACCAGCCGGCCGGCGTAACCCGCCACCACGCGCTCGGCGGCGTCAAGGACTGCGGGCGATTCCGGTGCATAGCGCGACCAGAGAAGGAAGAGAACAGGAATCTGCGCAGACAGCTGCACCAAATCCTGGAAGTTTGTTTCGGTGGCATCCACCCTCAGGGGTGCCTTGCCGGCGCCACCACTGGTTTCATCACCGTTGGGGGTTCCGCCGTCGCGCGCAGCACCGTCCGCGGAAGCGGAGGCTGGCGGCGCGGGAGGTGCGGCCGGGCGGCGCAGTGACGAGAGGTCAACGGCGCCGCGAAGATTGAGCTGGCTGGCAGCGGCTGGAGTGGGTCGGTATCCGGGCGAACTCATACCATCCACTCTAGCCGCTGCCCTGCAGCTGAATTGCCTACTTGAAGCTTGCCCCTACCAAGCCACGGGTGGCTGCTACGAGCTTCATGGGATCTGCGGATCCTGCCGGCGGAATGTACACCGCCACGGACTCGGCGAAGTTCAGCACCATGCCGGTAGTAGTCTCCTTGCCCCCGGCAAAAACGGCGGAATCGTCTTCAAGCAGGAGTTTGTCTCCTGCCGCCTTGGGCGTGCCCTCGAAGGCGAAGTCCAGTCGTCCCACCACCAGCGCGCCTCCGTCGGCAGTGCGCAGCACTACGGTCTGGTTGGTCACGGGTGTGTGGGTGAACTTGAAGTTGGCGCTGGTCCCGTTCTTCACGGTATCTGCCTGGTAGGCAAGGGCACCGGCGATGTACGGGGACGCCTGGCCGTCAGCCAGCTTGCTCCGGTTCGGGGAGTCAGGCGTGGTCAGCATTTCAGCCAGAATGCCCAAGGCCTCGTTCCCGCTGTACGCCAAGCCGGTGTTGTCGGCGGCGGGCACGGGTTCGGTTCCTTCGCGGGGAACCGGGAACGACGGGAAGTTGGTGCCCGGCTGCAGCGGCGCACTGCCCCAGAGCTTGTAGTTTTCGCGCGGCGAGAGCTGAACCAGCGTCAGGACCTGGGGCACAACGTTGCCGTCGCCCTGGGTGAGGGCAAGGACCGTACGGGGCCATTCACGCTTGGTGCTGATCACACTGCTCTGGAGCTTCGTGGCCCGGACGGGCATACGGGCTTCGTAAGCCGATACAGCGGTGCGGACCTTGTAGTTCTGCGTACGGATCTGCAGTTCCATCTTGTCGACGCGGGGAGCCAGCTTGGCTGCATCCTTGGCAGCGTCAGCAGCATCAACCGTGCTGGCAACCTGTTCCAGGATCCGCTGCAACTGGGATTCCAGCAGCACGGGGGTGCCGCCTTCACCTTCGGCAGGAGCTGCGGCAGAAGAGGTGGGAGTCGCCTCAGGCGTCGTGGTTGCCTGGGCGGCGACAGCCGTGCCGCCTACCATGACCGCGGCCAAGGCAGCAGCAATGGCGGTAACCCGGAGCGCAGGGCCCTCGGTTTCCGGACCACGACGACGGCCGGCGTCACTTGACGTCGACTGGACGGGCAGCGTGGTGGTCTCGCCGCCATCATGCGGCTCGTCGTCCTGGCCGTCCTTGCGGCGGTTGGACAGGGCTTTGGCGATGAAGGGCAGGGCCGCTCCCACCAGGATGATGATGATGCCCAGGACGATCAGCGGCACGGCCCAAGGGGTGGTGGCGTTGTTCGGGAACGTCATGGAAATCGACGACGGCGCAGGCTGGGTTCCGTCTGCGGCTACCAGCAGGGACCACTCGCCATCAGCAGGGGGGTTCCAGGTGTAGTCCAGCTCTCCGCTGGCGTCTTCGGTGCTGACCCACAGATCGGATCCCGCCGGGGAGGGCGCCGTTGCTTCGCCATCCACCGAGGTTGCCTCCAGTGACTTCTGGTCTGCCGACACGCCGGTCAGTGTGGTGTGGGCGGTCTCACCCACCCAGGCTTCGACGTCGTCCGGCCGTGCGGTGGCGACCATGAAGTTGCCTTCGCCCTGGATCTTGATCTTCACTGGCCCCTCATGGAGGGCAATCAACTTTGGGTCGATCACCGTCAACGGGGCAGCTTTGGTATCGCTGGGAACCGAGGCGGTTACGGTCTCGGAGGGGGCCCAGAAAGTCAGCTGGCCAATGCCGGCCAGCATCGTCAGCAGGCCCAGCAGCACCAGCAAGGCTGCAGTCTTCAAACGCACAGGATCACCTATCATCAGCGGTCGTTGAACTTCAAGGGTAACCGTTTTGTTATCAGAGAGTCAGATCGGGGTGATCTCACCAACATCGGGAAAACCCCGCCATCGCGCCGCCCTCGCGGGATTCCGTGCTCCTGATAGTGTGGCGATGATCATGATAACCGGGCCTTTCAGCGCCTGAATCAGCCCTTTACCACTAATGAAAAGGCAGCAAAACCGCGTGAAAGACCACTTGGAGCCCCGTCCCACCGATGAGCCCGGGTCAAGTGCGGTGGATGCTTCCTCGGACGGCACCGCCGCAACGGTTCCGGTCCGCACCGGACGACTCGCCGCCCTCGGGCGCAGGTTGAGGCAGCCAATTCCCGGAGCCCGCACCCGCGTACGTTTCGAAATGCCCCCGGAAGACGAAACCGACGAAGGCCCCGGAGGCCTTCGGCCCGAAGACGACCACGGCTTCGGCGCCCCGGGGCCGCGAATGTCATC
Organism: Arthrobacter sp. YN; assembly: GCF_002224285.1. Taxonomy (GTDB): domain Bacteria; phylum Actinomycetota; class Actinomycetes; order Actinomycetales; family Micrococcaceae; genus Arthrobacter. Next base: position 3,278,584 of record NZ_CP022436.1, read on the forward strand.
CCAGCACCCTCTCTATGTGGGCTTCATGGGGACCGCCGGCGTCGGAATTGCCCTGGCAGTGTTCTATATCGCCAGCAACACCACCCAGCTCATCCTGTGGATCGTCGCCGCACTCTTCATCGCCTTGGGCCTGGATCCCGTAGTCCGCTGGCTGGAATCCCGCAGGGTCCCCCGGCCTGCAGGCATCCTGATCTCCGTTTCAGCCCTCGTCCTGGCGGTGGCAGGGTTCTTCGCAACCCTGATTCCCACCATCGTGGAACAGGTATCGGAAATCGTTCGCCAGGCCCCCGAATGGATCCGCGGGTTCCTCGACTCGGACTTCTTCCGCAACGCCGACAGCCAATTCGGCGTCCGTGACCGGATCACTACTGAGCTGGATAAGTTCGTCAAGGATCCCGAGGCCATGGGCGGGATCTTCGGCGGCGTTGTCGGCTTTGGGTCCACGGTCGCCAATGGCTTGTTCGGCTCGCTGATCGTGCTGGTCCTGAGCCTCTACTTCCTGGCGGCCCTGCCGTCCATGAAGAAGTGGGCCTACCGCCTCGCTCCCCGGTCCCGCCGTCCCCGTGTTGAGGCTCTCTCGGAGGCCATCACCGATTCCGTGGGCAACTACGTGATCGGCCAGGCCTGCGTTGCTCTCCTGAATGCGATCTTCGCTTTCATTGTGATGACCATCCTGGGCATCCCCTTCAGCGTCCTGCTTGCCTTTGTGGTGGCCCTGCTTGCCTTCATTCCGCTGGTGGGCGGCATGATCGCCGCCGTCGTGGTCATCCTGGTGGCCCTCACCGCCGGATGGCAGACCGCCGTTGTCTACGCGATCGCCTACTTCGCCTACCTGCAGTTCGAGGCGTACTTCATCTCGCCACGCATCATGCAACGTGCCGTGGCCGTTCCCGGAGCCGTGGCTGTGATCTCGGTGATCGCCGGTGGCAGCCTGCTCGGCGTCCTGGGTGCGCTGATCGCCATTCCCACCGCGGCCGCCATCATGCTGCTGATCAAGGAAGTCTTCATCATCCGCCAAGACCGGCACTGACCTCATCCCCTGCCGGGTTTTTGTACAGATAGTGCCCCTTAACCGCGAGGTTAAGGGGCACTATCTGTACAAAAACTCTTGGCGACCGGACTACCCGTTCGCTACCGGCCCCGCCCACTCGCGCGACAGGCCGTCGACGCCGGCACCTGCGGGAGTGACGTCGTCGACGATTTCATTCAGGACGCGCGCAGCGTATTTCTCGCCCACCCACAGGTGCTTGGCGCCGTCGACGCCGACCAGCCGGGCCTGCGGCACCAGGCTGAACCGCTGGGCTGCTTCGGCAGGCTGCAGGTAGTCGTCGTGCTCCGGCACCAGCACCGTGAGCGGCTTGCCGGAGGCGGCCCACTCCTTGAGGTGGACATCCGCGGCGCGGTGCAAAGGCGGGGACAGCAGCACTGCACCTTCGATCTCTTGGGCTACCGGCTCCACAGCGCCGTACATCAAGGCAAGTTCGGTGCCAAAAGACCAACCGACGAGCCAGCGGTTCGGCAAACCCCGCTCGACCGCAAAGCGCACTGCCGCCTCTACGTCGTAGCGCTCCCCGACACCTTCTTCGAAGTGGCCATCGCTGGTACCGCGCGGCGACTGGGTGCCGCGCGTGTTGAACCTGAGCACAGCCACACCGGCCAGCGCCGGCAGCCTGTAGGAGGCCTTCCGGTAGACGTGGGAGTCCATGAAGCCGCCGTGCGTGGGCAGCGGGTGGAGGGTGATCAGCGTCGCGGTAACCTCCCCTGATTCCGGCAACGCCAGCTCGCCCAGCAATACCTTGCCGTCCTCAGTGGTGAACTCCACATTCTCGCGTCGGGCGGGAAGGACCGTGGAGGCGCGGATCTCCGAGGGGGCAGCCTGCGGGGTAAACACGAACGAGGCGGGGTCGAAAGTCATGCTTCCAAGCCTAGCGAATCAGCGGTAGCGGTAGGTCCTGCCCGTCCAGCAGTTGGTATGCCAGTGCCTGCGTTCGGCCAACCCTGCGGCCTGCCCAAACAGGTGGCTGTCGGACCACACCACCAGATGCGCGATGCCGGGGACGATGGCGGTGGAGCAGCCGGGGCAGATGTACTGCTTTTCCGCTTTTTTTGCTGTCATTGTCCGGACCATCCAGTCACCATCCGGAGCGCTTTCCCGCCGGGCAATTCCGCCCCGCGCCCTTTCCAGGTCAAGCTCAGGTGCCGGCTCGGCCCATTTGCCACCGGCGTTGCCGGAGCGTGTGCTGGACGCGTTGCGACGAGGGCGGTTGGAGCGGGGCATGCTTCCATTCTGCCCCAGCCACCCTGTTGTGGATGGTGAGACGGTAATGTGGGGCGGGTGCGACTCGTCATAGCCCGTTGTTCTGTTGATTATGTTGGCCGCCTCAAGGCCCACCTCCCCCTCGCCACCCGGCTGCTGCTGGTCAAGGCCGATGGCTCCGTACTGGTGCACTCGGACGGCGGTTCCTACAAGCCGCTGAACTGGATGAGCCCTCCGGCCACACTCCGGGTGACCACGCCGGAGGAGACGGACGTGGAGGAAGGCGTGGTGGAACAGTGGACTGTCCAGTCCGCCAAGACCGATGACCGCCTGATCATCAACATCTACGAGCAACTGCACGACACCTCGCACGAGCTCGGTACCGACCCCGGCCTGATCAAGGATGGGGTGGAAGCGGATCTTCAGCGACTCCTTGCGGAGCAGATCGAGACCCTCGGAACCGGCTACTCCCTCATCCGCCGCGAGTACTTCACGGCAATCGGTCCGGTAGACATCCTGGCCCGGGACGCAAACGGCGCCACAGTGGCCGTTGAACTCAAGCGGCGCGGCGACATTGACGGCGTCGAACAGCTCACGCGGTACCTTGAGCTGCTCAACCGCGATCCCTTGCTGGCACCCGTGCGCGGCATCTTCGCCGCACAGCAAATCAAGCCCCAGGCAAAGGTCCTGGCCAACGATCGCGGGATCGCCTGCGTGACGCTTGATTATGACGCCATGCGCGGCGTGGATGACAGCGAGTCCCGGCTCTTCTAGCTCTTCCCCAGGCACATGTGCCGCAGGCCACTAGAATCGACATCATGACTGCCGCAGATCGTTTGCCCACTTCTTCCGCGCCAAGCCACCAGATCATCAAAGGCACGATTGTCAGTGACGGCGAGGTGGTGGAGGACGGCCTGGTTGCCATCGAAGGTGACAGAATCGCCTATGCCGGAGCTGCGGGTGGCTTTGATCCGGAATCCTTTGAAGGTTTCCAGAGCGCCGTCCGTTTGGGAGTACCCAGCGGCAGCTACCTGATTCCCGGACTGGTGGATGTTCACTGCCACGGTGGCAACGGCGGCGACTTCCCTGGCGGAGAAGAGGCATCGGCGCGCAAAGCCGTCGACTTCCTGCACCGTTCGGGAACAACAACGTTCCTTGCCAGCATGGTGACCGCTCCCCCGGAGGACCTCCTCCGTGGCATCCAGCTGTATGTAAAGCTCGCGGACGAAGGCCTCGTAGCCGGAATCCACCTCGAAGGCCCGTTCCTTTCCCATGCCCGCTGCGGAGCCCAGAACCCGGACTACTTGCTGGAACCGGACCTGGACCTCATGGAGGAGCTCGTCGGCGCCGCCGCCGGCAAGCTGGCCACCATGACCTACGCCCCTGAGCTTCCGGGCGCTGCCGCGCTGGTGGACCTGATGACCTCCCACGGCGTCACTCCTTCGCTGGGCCACACGGATTGCGACGACGCCACGGCGGCAGCGTCGCTGGCCGCCGCCCGCGAAGGGCTGGAATCAGCAGGGTTCGACGGCGTCAGCTCACTTCCCACCGTGACGCACCTTTTCAATGGGATGCCTCCCCTGCACCACCGCGCTCCGGGTCCCGTTGCTGCCTGCCTGCGGATGGCGCAGGAAGGAAAGGCCGTGGTGGAGCTCATCGCCGACGGCACACATCTGGATCCCAGCACGGTAGCCACGGTCTTCCAACTGGTAGGAGCTGCCAATATTGTCCTGGTGACGGACTCCATGGCCGCCGCCGGCCTTTCGGACGGCAGCTACATGCTGGGCCCCTCCCCTGTGACCGTCAGCGATGGTGTCGCCACGCTGGATGCCACGGGGTCAATCGCAGGTGGTACCGCCACCCTCCTTGAGGTCGTCCGCAAAACCGTAGCGTCCGGCGTCGAACTTCCCGACGCCATTTGTTCCGCTACTGCAGTGCCAGCAGCTGTCCTTGGGCTTTCCGACGAAATAGGCGGACTGCGTCGTGGCCTGCGGGCGGACGTCGTTGTTACTAACCACGATCTTGAACTCACCGGCGTCATGCGCAACGGCTTGTGGCTGTCGCAGCGCTAATTGAATGCGTTGCGTTACCTTCTTTTTACCGAAAATTTTCCAGAATTGCCCAAAAGACCGTTGACCTCCGGCAGGGCACATGAAAGTGTTGTAGCAGTCTTTGTGTAGGTGGTTTTCATGCTCGCAAGACGAGTTGCGAGCGTGAAGCTCCTGCGAAACCAACCGGTATCCCCGGACGGAATCCAAGGTCTTCTCGCGGAGTAACAAAGCCGGTACGAGGTGTATCGGACTGATGTTCCATAATGAGGAGAAATACATGGCACTGGGAACCGTCAAGTGGTTCAACGCTGAAAAGGGCTTCGGCTTTATCACCCCGGATGACTCGGATGGGGACGTTTTTGTTCACTACTCCGAGATCCAGACCGGTGGCTTCAAGACCCTCGATGAGAACCAGCGCGTTCAGTTCGAGATCGGTCAGGGCGCCAAGGGCCCCCAGGCAACCGGCGTTACTGTCGTCTAGCCTTACCTGCTGAATTCTGCTGGTTGCAGATTCAACAAACACATTGACCCCGGCTTTCGCGTCGGGGTCAATGTGTTTAAGGCCAGTAATGTCTGATATTTCGACAACATCTGTTACTAACCATGAAGAAAGACGAACTGGCCCTGGTGAATGAGGGTTGACTATTCAAGCAACCAGGGTTCGGAGCAGCCGCGCTGAATGCCGTACCGACAATCCGGGCAGATAGGCCCGGCTTAGTGCCCGCCCCATTGCCGGAAGGTGCAACGGGTCTTGGTAATACATGTACAACGTTCGGTACTCGGGCTGGAATCTCGACTTAAAAGAAGCCAATGACCTGAATCCATAAACCGGTTCCAGTGCCTGCCCCACGGCATCCAGAATTCCCGCCAGGCCCTCAGCCCGTTGTTCGATCTCGCCCTTCTCCCTGGCCAAGGGCGAACCGGACAGTGAGATGACCTCCACGGAGGCACGCAAGTGCAGGATGGCCGAGGCAATCAGGAATTCCATGACTCCCGGGAAGGTGTCTCCACGCCGCCTCATGAAGTCCAGCGTCCAACTGACGACCTGGCCTTCCTCGTAGACCGGGAGCCAACTGGTGACCCCGTAGACGAACCCCGCGTCATCAACGGCAACGCAGCACAGGACGTCGTCGTCCGCCAACTCGTCCAGGCCGCCCAAAGTGAAGCCCATTTCAGGAATCTTCTTCTGGGCTGCCCACTCCTCCGAGACCTCAGTGACTTGGGCGCGCACGCCGTGCGATAGCTCCGAGTAGCGGCCCCAGCTGGCCGTTATCCCCAGTTTTTTGGCACGGTTCAGCGATGTCCTGACGTTCTGCCACTCCTTGCCCCGGAATTCCAGGTCCCTGATCCGCAGGCGGGTTTCCTGGGCGACAGCCACCCTGCGGAAGCCCCGCGCTTGAAGCATGGGCCACAGCTCATCCGTGCAGGAGTAGAAGCATGGAATCAACGCCTGCTGGGTGCAGTACTCCAGGAAACCCCTGGCAGTTTCCAAACGATGCCCGGCAGAACCCAACGGGCCCGCCAACGTCAAGGCCACGTGACCATGGTGCTGGTAGGCCACTCCCCCGGTGCCGTCACCGTTGAACCAGTACTTGTTGGGTTCCCAGAGCGCCATCCAGGACAACGAGTCACCCCCGGATTTGACCAGAGCGCGGGCTTTCTCGCGGGCTTGGTGGTCGAGTCCGCCGGAGTGGTGGCCACGGATGAGCAGGATCCACACGCCCACCAGCGCCACCAACCAGAACACCGTTCCGGAGTAGGAGAAAAGGAACACCTCCAGGACATCACGTTCGGCAAAGACCTTTCGGTAGACGCCGGGCAGCGGAACGGGAAGATACTGCCGGGCCAATTCTGCAGCCAATCCCAGCAAGCCGCCGTCGCGGTCCATGCCGCCGGACGCCAACCAGACTGCGGTGTAGGCGAGGCTAAGCCCCGCCCCGGTCAGGCCTACCAACCAGAAGATTCTGCGCCGGAGTCGATCCGAGGTCACCACCCGGAAGTGGCCACGGTAGACAAAGAGCATCACAGCCAGCACCAGCGGCACGACGACGAGCGGGATCAGGTGGACCACGGCCGAGTTCAGCATGGGCACGTGGGGACGTCCCTGCAGCCTGGGCATCCCGGCGAAGAGGCCGAGGTAAATCGCTGACAACGCCACCACTACCAACTGGACCGCGATCGCGATCCCCAAGGCCAGTCTGCGTCCACGTCTCATGCCGTCGGCACAAATGAGGAGCAAGACTACAGGCACCACTGCCAGCGCCAATCCCCACGGGCCGGTATAGCCTTGGCGGCCCACCTCCAAACAGGCAACGTCAATGGTTCCCCCGCAGCTGCTTTCCAACTGGCTGAGCGTGGGCAAAGGATTCAGGATGACGTCCCGCAGCAATGCGAGGGGACCGGACGGACTCTTCGCCGCAGCGGTAACGATGGGTCCCACAGCGAAGATGGCCATGGTCAAAGACAGAAGGTTCCGCACTTCCCTGCCCGTAGAGCGATGCAGATGGAGGTGCCCCTGGCTGCTTTGCATCCACCACCCGGATGCCAAGCCGATCAGGGCCCCCAGGAATCCCACCACGGTCTCGGCATGCCCGACGTACAACACCAGGAGCAAAGAGACCGAAAGGGCCACCGTGCGCAGCCGCCGTTGCCACAGAGTAGGGAGCAGGGCGCTGGCTGCCAAAGCCGTAGCCAGAGCTGCCCCATAGGGACCAATCAGCCGGGTGTCTGCCATCCGCGACAGCCAGCCGTCATCTGCGTGCTGCGCCACTTGGGTGACCAGGAGGAATGCCGACACGCAGGCGAACTGGGCGCCCAAGAACACACCCGCCGTTTTGAGTGACCCCAGGTGCCGCTCGGCAAGGCCCAGAAGAAACACGATCATCAGGATCGCTGTGGCATAAGCCAGCGGATTAGTGGTGAAGAACAACGAAGTCCAGATGGACCACCATTCTCCAGACCGCAGGCCGTCAAGTGATACGCCGGCGAAGGCAAGCCACGGCTCCGGCGGACCGGACAGGAAACTGCCCGAAACCAGGGACAACGCCACAAACAAGCCCAGCACCAGCAGCGTGAACGGCGTGGCCCGTATGTGCTTGCCCGCCTGCAGCAATGCCGGCTTGATCACACCCCTGAGGGCACGGCTCATTGGGACAGCTCCCAGCGGTCGGCAAGGAAACCCAAGGCTCCAGGCATTCCCCGGACAACAGCGTCCCAAGAGTGTCCTGCGTGCTGAATGGAGTGTTCTTCTGTTGCGAAGCCCGCAGTCCTGGCAGCATCAGCGAGCTCATGCATATAGTCGGTGAACTCGTGGTCAGTTTCGCCGGCCGTGAGGTACACAGCGCTTCCCGCATAATTGCGTTGCTGCATCAACGCCAAAGGCGTCTTCGACTCGAAAGCCGCTGCATCGCCGTCGAACGAGTCCTGAATGGTCTTGTTTCGATCCTTGGCCAACGCAGGTTCCCGTTCGGCCGAGAACGCGAGCACCGATGAGAAGAGCTCCGGATGGACTGTACCCATCTGCGTGGCACATGTACCTCCAAACGAGAAACCGCCCACGGCCCACAGTCGGGGGTCATCGGAGACGTCCAGTGTAGAGGTGATCCAGGCCGGTACATCCTTGGAGAGATATGTGTCCGCAGGGGCAATCAGGCTATCCATGCACATGGTGTTGGCGCTGCTTGACCCGTTCGGATCCACCACCACCGTCACCGGAGCCACTCCGTGGTGGGCTTCAGCGAAACGGTCCAGTTGGGTGCGGAGTTGGCCGCCCGTCAACCAGTCGGCCGGACCACCGGGCTGCCCTGAGAAGAGCACCAGCACAGGCAGCACGGGGCGGGGTTCAGTCTGATACGCGGGGGGAAGGTAGATGTACGCTTCCCGCGCGATGAAACCGGAAGTGGTCCCGGGGATCTCGGCCTTGCGCAGAATTCCGTTTCCTGGCATGGACTCCGGCGCTTTCCACCCCTTGAGGGCGGGACCGGGCTTAAGGTCCGGGCTCCGCTGAAGGCCGGCCTCCAGTGGCTGAATGCGGGCCACTGCAGTACCCAGCAAATCCCCTACCGAGTTGTTCAGCCCGAAGTAGAGATTTACTTGCACCGCACTCAAAAGGACGACTCCCAGCATCGCCAGGACGCTGAGGGAGCGGCCTTTACCGGAGTTGCGTGGAAGGCGGGCCGCGCAGAGGAGAACAGCCGCGACGGCCGGCACAGACCAGGCCAGCGTCTCAAAGGGAAGGTTCTCTGAAAAAGTGGCCATGAGATCCACCAGTATCCAGTGGACCAACGCCACGATTCCGACAGAAATCGCGAGGGAGCCCACCACGACCAGTGGCCAGGAACGTCGTCGTCGCCAGAGCAGGTACACTCCACCGGCAGCACCGCAAGCAATGCTGAACCAAAGGAACGGACCACCAACCAGGCTGACGTCGGAAAGAAAATCCATAACGCCTATCGCCAGGTACCGACGCCGATGACCGGGCCGGCCTCCAGCCAGGAGGACAGCCCTGCATAGGCGTCGAAGTTCATGGCGAGCATGAACTTTTTGCCTTCGTACTGCAATTCAACAACCACCACGCCGGGCTGCACCCTGACCAGTTCATCTTCGGTGGGTTGGCGGCGGCCCAGCAGTTCGAGCGAACTGCGCGTAAATCTGTGCTTGGGGATCACGCTCAAGGACATCAAGCGGAACCACTCCAGCTCATTGTCCTGATAACGACAAACCCCCATCTGCCAGCTGTTTCCAGCCGTGCAAATGGAGGCGTCTACCGTGCCCAGGGCACGCCGCAGGTTGAAGCGGCGCACCCCGAACAGGCACAGTGAAATGATCAGCAACGTAAACGCCGTTGCCAAGGCGATGAACGGAATAAGGGAATCGTCCATCAAGGTCGTGCTATCGGGTCCCCGCTGTAGCCGCTTCGCCCAATTTGGCGTTGTCAGCAACAATGACCACGCGATCGTTGTCAACGGAGAAGAATCCGCCGTCGACCACTACCGCGATACGGTCACCGGAAACCGGCTGGATTGCCAGCTCGCCCTCGGCCAGGATGGCCAGAAGGGGCGAGTGGCCCGGCAGGATTCCGATTTCACCATCGCTGGTGCGGGCCTTCACCATCTTGGCCGCGCCGGACCACACGAAGTGGTCCGCTGCGACAATCTCAACCTCAAGCTCAGCCATACTACTTGGTCTGTTCCTGGATCTTGGCCCACTGGCGCTCGACGTCATCCAGGCCGCCGACGTTGAAGAACGCCTGCTCTGCAATGTGGTCCAGCTCGCCGTCGCAGATAGCCGTGAAGCCTTCAACGGTGTCCTTGATGGACACGGTGGAGCCCTCGACGCCCGTGAACTGCTTGGCGGTGTAGGTGTTCTGGGAGAGGAACTGCTGGATACGACGTGCACGCGACACGACGATCTTGTCCTCTTCAGACAGTTCGTCAACACCGAGGATGGCGATGATGTCCTGGAGTTCCTTGTTCTTCTGCAGGATCTGCTTAACACGGACTGCCGTGTTGTAGTGGTCCTTGCCGATGTACTGGGGATCCAGGATGCGGGAGGTCGACGTCAGCGGGTCAACGGCCGGGTACAGACCACGGGATGCGATTTCACGGGAAAGTTCCGTGGTCGCGTCGAGGTGTGCGAAGGTCGTGGCCGGGGCCGGGTCGGTGTAGTCATCAGCCGGCACGTAGATGGCCTGCATCGACGTGATGGAGTGACCCTTGGTGGAGGTGATGCGCTCCTGAAGGAGGCCCATCTCGTCAGCAAGGTTGGGCTGGTAGCCCACAGCGGACGGCATGCGGCCGAGCAGCGTGGAAACTTCCGAGCCTGCCTGGGTGAAGCGGAAGATGTTGTCGATGAAGAGCAACACGTCCTGGTTCTGCACATCGCGGAAGTACTCCGCCATGGTCAGGGCCGACAGGGCCACGCGCAGACGCGTTCCCGGCGGCTCATCCATCTGGCCGAATACAAGAGCGGTGTCCTTGAGGACGCCTGCCTCTTCCATTTCAACCCAGAGGTCGTTACCTTCACGGGTACGCTCGCCGACACCGGCGAATACGGAAGTACCACCGAAGTTACGGGCAACACGGGTGATCATTTCCTGGATCAGAACGGTCTTGCCAACGCCGGCGCCGCCGAACAGGCCGATCTTTCCACCCTTGATGTACGGGGTGAGAAGGTCGATGACCTTGATACCGGTCTCGAGCATCTCCGTGGAGCCCTCGAGGGAGGCGAAGGCCGGAGCCTTGCGGTGGATCGGCCAGTAAGCGTCAGCCTTGATCTCGGACTCTTCGACGTCCAGCGGCTTGCCGAGAACGTTGAAGATGTGGCCCTTGACGCCGTCACCGACGGGCACGGAGATCGGAGCGCCGGAGTCCTGCACGGTGGTACCGCGGACGAGTCCGTCGGTTGCCTGCAGGGAGATGGCGCGGACGAGGTTGTCACCCAGGTGCTGGGAGGTCTCGAACGTGATGGTCTTCGTCTGGCCGTTGAGAGTGATCTCAGTGGTCAGAGCGTTGTAAATCGAGGGGATTGCGTCAGCCGGGAATTCGACGTCGACAACCGGACCAATAACACGGGCAATGCGGCCGGTGGCACCGGCCGTTGCTACGTGTTCGGTAGCAGTGGCAGTCATCTCTCTCACTTCACTCAGTAGATGGCGTGGGGTTAAGTTTATCTGTTTGTTGCAGGTGCGGCTTTGAACCGACTCCGGTGCAGGCTAGGACGCGAGGGCGTCGGCGCCGGCAACGATTTCGGAAAGCTCCTGCGTAATCTCGGCCTGGCGGGCCGTGTTGCGAAGGCGCGTGTACTTCTTGATCAAATCCGTAGCGTTGTCACCGGCCGACTTCATGGCACGCTGGCGGGCTGCGAGCTCGGAAGCAGCGGCCTGCAGCATAGCTGCGAAGATGCGGGACTCGATGTAACGCGGAAGCAGTGCGTCAAGCACCTGCTCTGTTTCCGGTTCAAACTCGTACAACGGCAACAGCTCGGACTCCGAGGCTGCTTCCTCTTCGACGACCTCCAGCGGGAGCAAACGGATAACCGTGGGCTCCTGCGTCACCATCGACTTGAAGCGGGTGTAGACGACGTGGATCTCGTCCACGCCACCCTCTTCGAAATCAGTGGAGAAGTCTTCGAGAAGTGCAGCTCCGACTTCCTGTGCGGTTTCGAATTCCGGTGCGTCCGTGCCTCCGGTCCATACGCGGGTGTACGACCGGTTGCGGAAATCGAAGTACGCCTGCGCCTTGCGGCCAACCAGGTACGCCTTGACTTCCTTGCCTTCTGCGTGAAGAAGCTCGGTGAGACCTTCAGCCTGCTTGAGCACGCTCGCGGAGTACGATCCTGCAAGGCCACGGTCCGATGTAATGATCAGGACTGCGGCGCGGCGGATCTGCTCCGGCTCGGTGGTCAGCGGGTGGTCGATTTCGCTCTGAGTTGCGACAGCAGAAACGGCGCGGGTAATCGCGTTCGCGTAGGGCAGTGAAGCTGCTACGCGGGCGCGGGCCTTACCGATGCGCGAGGTAGCGATCAGTTCCATCGCCTTGAAGATCTTGCGCATCGACGTCGTCGAGCTGATCTTCTGACGGTAGACCCGAATCTGGGCTCCCATACTTATCCTTTCCTAAGTTCCCGATGTGCTGCCCTGCCGGGGCCCTTTCGGACCCCGGCAGGGCAGGTGATCGGAACTAGCGCTTCTGCTTGACGATCTTTTCCTGGTCGACGTCGCCGCCGGAGATCGCTGCGTGCTCTTCGTGGCCGGCGCCAACCAGGTGGTTGTCGCCTTCTCCGAAGAAGCCCTTCTTGAAGGAAATGATCGCTTCCTTCAAGGCTGCAGCGGTGTCGTCATCCAGGACGTTGGTCTGAGCCAGCGTGGTCAGGATGGAGGACTTGTGCGCGAGGTGCTCCAGGAACTCGGACTCGAAGCGGCTGATGTCCTCAACCGGAACGTCGTCCAGGTAACCCTTGGTACCGGCCCAGATGGAAACAACCTGGTTCTCAACCGGGAACGGTGAGTACTGGCCCTGCTTCAGCAGTTCCATCAGGCGTGCACCACGGGTCAGCTGCTGACGGGAAGCAGCATCCAGGTCAGAGGCGAACATGGCGAATGCCTGCATGTCGCGGTACTGGGCCAGGTCCAGCTTCAAGGTACCGGAGACCTTCTTCATGGACTTGACCTGTGCAGCGCCACCAACGCGGGAGACAGACACACCAACGTCAACAGCAGGACGCTGGTTGGCGTTGAAGAGGTCCGACTGGAGGAAGATCTGGCCATCGGTGATGGAGATCACGTTGGTCGGGATGTACGCGGAGACGTCGTTTGCCTTGGTTTCAACAATCGGAAGACCGGTCATCGAACCTGCACCGAGCTCGTCGGAGAGCTTGGCACAACGCTCCAGCAGACGGGAGTGCAAGTAGAAGACGTCGCCCGGGTAGGCTTCGCGTCCCGGCGGACGGCGCAGCAGCAAGGACACTGCGCGGTAGGCTTCGGCCTGCTTGGACAGGTCATCGAAAATTACCAGTACGTGCTTGCCGCCGTACATCCAGTGCTGGCCGATGGCCGAGCCTGCATACGGTGCAAGGTACTTGAAGCCAGCGGGGTCCGATGCCGGGGACGCCACGATGGTGGTGTACTCCAGCGCGCCGTGATCCTCGAGGGTCTGGCGGACGGCTGCGATCGTGGAAGCCTTCTGGCCGACACCAACGTAGACGCAACGAACCTGCTTGGTGACATCTCCGGAAGCCCAGTTGGCCTTCTGGTTGATGATGGTGTCCACGGCAATGGCGGTCTTGCCGGTCTGGCGGTCACCGATGATCAGCTGACGCTGGCCGCGGCCGATCGGGATCATGGCGTCGATAGCCTTGAGGCCGGTCTGCATCGGTTCGTGAACCGACTTGCGTTCGGTAACGCCCGGAGCCTGGAGTTCCAGTGCACGGGTGCCCTCGGCCTTGATCTCGCCGAGGTCGTCGATCGGCTGGCCCAGCGGGTCAACAACGCGACCCAGGAAGGCATCGCCAACCGGAACGGACAGGATCTCACCGGTACGGTGAACTTCCTGGCCTTCTTCAATACCGGTGAAGTCACCGAGGATAATGACACCGATCTCGCGGACGTCAAGGTTCTGGGCCAGGCCCAGCGTGCCATCTTCGAAGCGAAGCAGCTCGTTCGCCATGACCGAGGGAAGACCCTCAACACGGGCGATGCCGTCACTTGCGGTGGTCACACGACCAACCTCTACGCGCTCTGCGTTACCGGGTTCGTAGGACGCCGCGAACTCGTTCAACGCATTACGGACGTCGTCGGCGTTGATGGTCAATTCGGCCATCTGCAGTCCCTGCTCTCCTGTTTTCGTGATCATCGTTGCTCACGATGACCGGGTTTTATATCAGTTAAGTTGTGCTTAGTCTGGCTAGCCAGCGAGCTGACGGCGGAGTTCGGACAGGCGGGCGATAACCGAAGCGTCGAGCACTTCGTCACCAACCTGGACACGGATTCCACCGATCAGTGCAGGGTCAACGTTGAGGTTGACCTTCAGTTCGCGGCCGTACAGGGCATCAAGCCCGGCCTGCAGACGGCTGGCCTGCGTTTCCGTCAACGGACGGGTAACGCTGACAGTTGCAATCCAGCGCTGCTGACGCTTGGCTGCAAGCTTGGCGAAAGACTCGACGAGCTTGCTCGGCTTGACACCGCGCGGCTGCGTAACTGCCTGGCTGATGAGAACCTTTGCTTCCTCGCTGCTGCCAGGAACAAGCTTCTCAGCCAGTGCAATCTTTGCCGCAGGGGAACCCTGCGGCTCAGACAGGGCACGTTGTACTTCGTGGCTGGAGGCGACAATCTGGTTGAAGGCAAACAGATCGTTTTCCAGCTCTTCCAGCCCCGTGATACCGGAGGCAGAAACCGCCGACTTGTTTTCAGCTACGGCAATGACAACCGTGGCGGCAAGCGTCTCGAGTGCATCGCCGATATCGCGTGCCGATGCCCAGCGTGAGCTGGCCAGTCCGCCCGCAATTTCAGCAGCATCAGCGGAGACTTTTCCGCCAACCAGCTGCTTGACCAGCGCCGACTTTTCGTCTCCAGTGCGGGACGGGTCAGTCAGGGCGCGGCGCAAGCCAGCCGAGCTGTCCACCGTTCCCAGGATTCCGAAGAGGTCCTTAGCCAACTGCAGCGAGGCGAAGGGAAGCTTGGCTTCCAACTGCGCCAGTGCTGTGGTCAGCGATTCGCTCGATATACCTGCCATTACTTAGCTGCACCTGCGCTCTGGGTCTCCAGATCTGCAAGGAAGCGGTCAACCACGCGTGCGGCGCGCTGGTCGTCGGTGAGTGCTTCACCAACGATGCGGCCGGCCAGCGTGGTGGCCAGGGTGCCTACCTCGGAACGAAGCGAGACAACAGCTGCCTGGCGCTCCGATTCGATGGCAGCGTGTGCCTGCTCGGTCATGCGTGCAGACTCTGCTGCAGCCTTGGCCTTGAGGTCCGCAAGGATCTGGGCGCCTTCGGCGCGTGCTTCTTCGCGGATGCGGTTGGCTTCGGCGCGGGCGTCGGTGAGCTGCTGCTTGTACTCTTCAAGAGCTGCAGAAGCTTCCGCCTGGGCCGCTTCGGCCTTTGCAATGCCACCTTCGATTGCTTCGGCGCGCTCTGCGAAGGTCTTCTCGAACATCGGGACAACAAACTTGACCACGATGTACATGAGGACCGCAAAGCCGACGAGGACAACGCCCATTTCCCAGACGTTGGGAACGAGCGGGTTGCTCTTCGGTTCGCCTTCAGTGGCGGCTGAGATGATCAGCTGATTCATATTTCACCCGTCCTATCTACTCGTGCGTCGAATTCGCTTGGGTTCTTATTTATTAGGAAAGAACGAAAGCGAAAACGAGGCCGAGGATGGCAAGAGCTTCAGTCAGTGCCAGACCAAGGAACGCGATCGGCTGCAGCACACGCTGAGCTTCCGGCTGACGTGCAACACCGTTGATGTACGCGGCGAACACGAGACCCACACCGATACCACCGCCGATGGCCGAGAGACCGTAGCCGATGAGGTTGAGGGAGCCGTTGATGGTGCCTTCCATTTTTTCTTCCTTTCAAGATGCCGCCCGTGCGGCAGGTTGTTTGGGTTGCTTCATCCCCGTGAGGGGAAGTTTGTGAGCCTAGTGGCTGTCGGCGTGCAGGGCGCCTTCAATGTAGATCGCGGTCAGCAGCGTGAACACGTAAGCCTGCAGCGCCATGATCAGTGCCTCAAGCATGTACATCGCCACGGCACCAACGAGGACCAGGACCGATGCGCCCTTGAGCAGCACGTTCTCCTGCATGACCAGGAATTCAATGCCGGAGCCAGCGAGCATGACGATCAAGTGACCGGCCAGCATCGTCGCGAACAGACGGAGGCTGTGCGTAACGGGACGGACCAGGAAGTTGGAAATGATTTCGATCGGTACCACGATCGGGAGGATGTACCACGGCACGCCGGACGGAACCGTCGCGAGCTTGAAGTACTTGAGGCCGTTCTTCTTGATGCCAATGGCGATCCAGGTGACATATACGATGCCGGCCATGACGTAGGCGCCGCCTACGTGCGAGAAGCTCGGGAGCTGGATCACCGGGATGGCGCCGTAGATGTTGTTCACCAAAATGAAGAAGAACAAGCTGAACAGCAGCGGGACGTACTTGATGAAGTCCTTGCCACCGATGATGTCCTTGGCGATGCTGTTACGGACGAAGCCATAGGCCATCTCACCTGCGAACTGCAGCTTGCCGGGTACCAGCTGCTGCTTACGTGCGGCGAGGATGAAGAATGTAGCGATAATGACGACCGAAAGGATTACCAGCAGCATCTGCTTGGAGAATCCGTCGTGCGCACCCCAAGGCAGGATTGCCGGCAGGTGCATTTCGTCGATTCCGGGTGGGGTGAAGGACCCCGAATCCTGGGCGGGGAGCGCAAGCGCGATCAACGCGTTTCCTCTCTGCTGTGTCCATCATTGGGCATTGGTTGGAATCCGGAAGCGTTGGACGCATCCATAATCCATGTGAAATTATTTGGCATTACTGTCCCCGTCCGTGGACGGACCGCTGTCTGCGTTGCTCTCGCCAGAAGAGGAGCTTTGCCTGGTGAGGCCATGCATATGGGAAAGATAGAACCCTCCTGCGGCTCCCAGCAGAGCGCCAAGGAGCACAATCCAGCGGGTCCCCCACAGATTATCCAGACCCCAGCCTATCAAACTCCAGACAATGATCCCGCCAATGATGTAGCTGAAGACGGCGATGCCGGCGTTGTATCCGCCGTCGTTTCCGGCTTCCGCGGTTCCATTGGCTTTTCCGGGTTGCTGGGCTGATGCGGCCGGGCGTGAATATCGCTTACGCGGAGACATCCGGGCCACCCTTCTTCTCTTCAGGATCGTTGTAGATCTGGAGGCGGGCCTTGCTGAAACCATAGATTTCTGCTGCCTGCCAGAAGACAACGGTGACCACGGCGCCAATCAGGAACCAGCGGTGGTGGAGCCAATCCGGCGCACCGAGCACAAACAGTACTACGGCAAAACCGACCACTTTGATGAAATACGTAGCAACAAAGAGGCCAACAGCACCTGAAGGGTTGTTGCGGCCTACGTAGTGGCCTATCAAAAGGCTGATGCCAAAGAAGAGCATGACCAGTGCGGCGCCGAACGCCGCTGAAAGCGCGCCCTGACCGCCGTTCATCACTGCCGCGATCACGCAGGTGACTGCGGTGGCCGCGACAGCGGCCGAGGCGCTCAGAAGAAGCAACCGGAGCCACAACGAAGATGCCTCGCCCATGGATCCAACACCACGTTTACCGGACGGGCGTCCGGTTTCGGCGTTGGATGTCATGGGGATACCAATCCTCGTGGCACAGGTGCCATATTCTCAAAGTGGGGTTACGGGCGAGTGACTGTCCGCAGAAAGAATTCTACATGAGATAGAACTGTGACGATAACCAGCCGTCACAACTACTCCCCCGGCCGCGTCGAGTTCCGGGTGAAGTACGGCCACGCAGTCACGGCGGCCATGACAAGAGCCGCGACGACAACCACGATGAGCACAATCTGCCACGGGAAGACGGCGAAAGCGACACCGCCGAAAGCCAGGATGCACGTCCAGACATACAGCATGACGACGGCGGCTCGGTGTGAGTATCCGAGGTCCACCAGCTTGTGGTGGAGGTGCCCACGGTCGGCCGACCACGGCGACTGACCCCTCGCAGTCCTGCGGACTACGGCCATCCCCAGATCCAGGAGCGGCAGGGAAAGAACCGCAAAGGGCAGCAAAATCGGAACAATCGTGGGGATGCCGTTGGCACGGTCATAAAGGCCCGAGCCGATCTGCCCCGTGGCCACGACGCCGGCTGACGCCATGAGCAGGCCGATGAGCATGGCCCCCGAGTCACCCATGAAGATTTTTGCGGGGAACCAGTTGTGTGGCAGGAAGCCGATGCAACTTCCGACCAGGATGGCCATCAGGAGGGTCGCAAGGTCTGAATTGTCGGTAGACGGATTGTTCCTGTGGACCCAATAAGCCGTGAGGAAGAAGGCTCCGCCACCAATGATGGCCACTCCGGCTGCCAAACCGTCCAGTCCGTCAATGAAGTTGACGGCGTTCATGGTGGTGACAATGAGTCCCGCAGTAAGCACAATCTGAAGGATCTCGGACTCGAGGAAGATCGGCTCCGGGATGAATGGCACCACCGACATCCGGACGCCCCACAGTGCCACGATTAAAGCGGCAGCGCCTTGGCCCAGCAGCTTGATCCACCATCGGATGTCCAGGATGTCATCTGCCACCCCCACTGCGACGATCACCACAGCACCGGCCAGGATCCCCCAGGGCGCATCGTTATGCCTGAAAATGTCCTTCACGAAGAATGAGTTGCTGGCAACGACCAAGGCGACGAAGAAACCCGCAAAGATGCCCAATCCCCCGAGCTTGGAAATCAGGGCGGAGTGCATGTCGCGGCTGCGGATGGGACGGTACAGGCGCAGTTTGTTTCCGGCCACGCGGGCACCCCACGTTCCCGCATAGGACACCACGGCAGCCGTGAGTGCCATCAGCAGATACATGATCATGATGCGGCTCCCGGGAGCAGCCCGCCCACTGTTCCGGAAATGGCAATGTGCTGACGCTGCCGACGCGTCGCGTGAAAGCCGGTGGTTTCCGGGCACCTTGAGGTGTGGAATTCTGTGTGTGGATAAATGGAACTACTCCGTCGCCATGCCTGCACCGGCTGTGCCGAATGTTGCGGGATTTCTGTGGACTCTAGTCACGATACTAATGCCAATGGCCGTGACCACCCTGTGACGCAGCCGCAAGACCCCGCCTGTTTGACCGGGTTTGAGCTGCGCCGCTGTCAGCTGGCAGGCTCTTGGACGTTCCGCAACGCGTAGATTCCCTCAAGCACCTGCGCGTTGGAACGCGGTGCTTTGAGGCTGTGGCGCAGGCCCTTGAGAAGCCCGCCGAGCAGCACTTTGCGGTTGGGTGAGGCGGCAATGGTGCGGGTCCAGTTACGCAACGACGCGCCGGTGAAGAGTACCTTTTCCCACGGCGCCAAGGCGCTGGAACGGGTGTAGACCCACAGCTTGTTCCGAACCTCGTAGTAGAAACGTGGTCCGGGATCAGCGCCAGCGTCGCCGAAGACCTTGGTGTGGTGATTGGCCACCGAAGCTTCCGTGGTCAGTGCTGTGCCCCTGCGCGAGACCCTGGCAGTGTACTCAAGGTCGTCGTTCCAGATGAAGTAGTCCGCGATGGGCAGGCCGTACTTCCTGATCTCTTCGGCGCGGATCAGGACTGACACGAAGGAAGCGCTGCGAATCTGCGTGGCACCGACGCGTGCAGCAGCGTTACGCGCTTCTTCGCTGGCACCCATCCGGGGACGCATACGGTTCATGGGGTGGTCCCGGCCATCGGTCCAGACCACGCGGCTGGCGATGAAGGCCGGCGTATCTCCTGTTTCCTGCTGATAAGCAGTGGAAACATCCAGTGCTTCGGCGAGGGCAGTTGGTTGGGGTTCTGTGTCATCGTCCATGATCCAGACGTGGTCCGCCCCGTGATCCAGCAGGGCGCGTTCCATACCGACCACAAATCCACCAGCGCCTCCCACATTGGCGTTGAGCGTGACGACGTCGGTAGCCAGCGGCCCTTGATAGTCCCGCAGGAACTCTGCGGTTCCGTCGGTGGAGGCGTTGTCCACCACGACGACGGCGTCCGGAACCCGGGAGCCGGACGCGATGCCCGAAAGGGTGGTCTGGAGGAGTTCACGCCGGTTATAGGTCACCACGACGGCGACCACAACAGCTTGGGACGTCATTTACTTGCCTTTGGTCTTAGGTGATTGAAAACGGCGCCGAACCAACAGGCCGGCAAGCTTCCACGGCTCAATGAAAACCCTGTAGGCAACCCGGCCCGGGTGGAGGACCAGACGCCAGGCCCATTCGAGCCCCAGACGCCCCAGCCAGCGCGGCGCCAGTTTCTGGATGCCGGCAACCTGCTCGATCGCGCCTCCAACGGCGCAATAGGTAGCCGGCGGCAATTCGCCCAGCCTGCGATGCAGGACATGCTCCTGGAGCGGCATGCCCAGACCCAACAGCACCAGTTGCGGCCGGAACGTGTTCAGCCAGCCCACTACGGCGTCTTCAAGGGCGTCATCCCAACCTTCGCCGGGCATGCCGTCCACCGTGGCGCCAGGAATGATGGACCGCAGGCGGGCCACCGCTTCGGTGTTGGCCTCCCTGCCGGCGCCGACCACAGCAACCCGCTGCACTCCGGGAACCTTGCCGAGTTCAGGGATCCAGTCCATGGAGCCCAAACGGTACGCCATGGCCCCTTCGCCCAAGGGCAGACCCTGCCGCTTCCGGGAAACCGCCCACAGCAACGTGGCGGGAGCTCCATCCAGAAGGACTATGGAGCTTGCCTCGTACAGGGCGCGGACATCCGGACAGGAATGGAACAGCGTGATGCTGTGCAGGTTGTGGCCGAGCACAGTGCTTGTGGTCCCCGCAGCAATCAGCCCGCCCATGGCGTCAATAAGTTCCTTGACGCGCAACGGAGTGGCGTCGACGTCTAGGACGGGGACGCGCTGGCGGTCCGGAATCATTCCGACTTGGCTTCTCGTGGGGCCGACGGCTCCACATGGTGGTCGGGCACCGAATCCTCATCAGGCGTGGTGTCGACGTCAACGACGGCGGCTTCGGTCACCTCGACCGGCGCGTCATCCGCAGTGGGGGTCTCCGCGACAGCTACAGCCTCTGCAGGTTCCTCAACCTCGGCAGGCACAGTCTCGCCAAAGCCGAGAAGGGTCGGAACTATCGCACGGAGGCTTTCCAAGGAGATGGCTCCTTGGCGCACTACACGGAACGGGGTGGCAGTTGCGTCCACAATCGTGGACGGCAGCGCGGCAGTACCTTCAACGGGCCGGAATCCGCCCTCAAGGTACACCTCTACGGAGTCGGCCAGTTGCATGCGGGCTTCCGCAGCGGTCTGGGCTGCTTCCTGGCCGGTGCGGTTGGCCGATGATACGGCCAGCGGGCCTGTGAGTCCAAGGAGTTCCAAGGCAATCTGGTCGTCGGGCATACGCAGGGCAACGGTGCCCTTGGTCTCGCCCAAATCCCAGTCCAACGACGGCTGGGCATGGAGGATCAGGGTCAGCCCACCGGGCCAAAATGCCTGCGCCAGCGCGCGGGCGTCGGCTGGTACGTCCGTGGCCAGGCCATCAAGGGCGTTGATCCGGGGAATCAGCACAGGAGGCGGCATCTGCCGGCTGCGTCCTTTGGAAGCCAGCAACATGGTCACAGCCAGGGGCGAAAAGGCATCCGCGGCAATGCCGTACACAGTGTCCGTCGGCAGCACGATGCACTTCTTTTCGCTGATGGCACGCTGGGCGTGCTGAAGTCCCTCGGCACGCTGGTCATCGGAAGTGCAGTTGTAGGTTGTGGTCACAGCGCTATTCTTTCACTCATCAGGGGCAGTGCTTGCCAGCACCGCGCTGGTGGCACGTTCCTTGCCGTTCAGGTCGAAATGCGTGGTGACGTTGTTCCAACGTCCCGTGCGTCGCAGCATCCCGGCGATCCAGCCGGCTTGGACTTCTGCGTGTTCCATCACGAAGTAGCCGCCGGGCTTAAGGAGCCGGGCCGCGGAGGCCGCTGCCGCCGTCGGAAGTTCCATGCCGTCCGCTCCCCCACCGTACAGTGCCTCGGGAGGATCGTGGAGCGCAACTTCGGGTTCTGTGGGTATCGCCTCTGCCGGGATATACGGCGGGTTGGAGACGACGACGTCGAAGGTTCCGTTATGTTCGGGAAGCGCGTTCCTGAGGTCGCCCTGTATGAGGGTGACGCCCAGCGGCTCAAGGTTCTTCAAAGCCCAGGCATGCGCGAAAGTACTGTATTCCACGGCGTGGACGTCAGCGCCCGGTACCTCGTGGGCGATCGAGCCGGCGATCGCACCGGATCCGGTGCCAAGATCCACCACTTTGGGGTTCGGGATTCCTGCCACGTGGTCAATGACCAGCTGGACCACCGATTCCGTTTCCGGCCGGGGAATGAAGACACCCGGACCCACACGCAACTCCAGGTACCGGAAATAGGCGACGCCGGTGATGTGCTGCAGGGGAACGCGGCCCGCCCGCTCCTGCACCAGTTCTCCATAACCATCAGGTGCGGGAGCATCGCCCAATAGCATGGCCCGCAAGCGTCCCAGCCCCACACCCAGAAGGTGTTCGGCCAGCAACTCCGCGTCCACGCGTGGAGTGGGGACACCGGCGTCGGTGAGAACGGCAGTAGCCTCGCGAACTGCGTCCGCGAGGCTCTGGCCTTGATAAAACGTCATGGATCTACTCTGCTGTTGATATTCGGCAGGGTGCTATTCGCCGATGGCGTCCAGGCGTGCTTGCTCGTCCGCCTCAATGGCCGACTGGATCACAGGCTCCAGGTCGCCGTTCATGACGGCGTCAAGGTTGTACGCCTTGTACCCGGTGCGGTGGTCCGCAATGCGGTTTTCCGGGAAGTTGTACGTGCGGATGCGCTCCGAACGGTCCATGGTGCGGATCTGCGACTTGCGCTGCTCCGAGTTGGCGGCGTCGATCTGTTCCTGCTGGTGGGCCAGGAGGCGGGCACGGAGAACCCGCATGCCGGCTTCGCGGTTCTGCAGCTGGGACTTCTCGTTCTGCATGGCCACCACGATGCCCGTGGGCAAGTGGGTGATGCGGACAGCGGAGTCGGTGGTGTTCACGGACTGTCCACCCGGACCCGAGGAACGGTAAACATCGATCTTGAGGTCGTTCTGGTTGATCTCAAGCTCTTCGGGCTCGTCCACTTCAGGGAGTACCAGCACGCCGGCAGCCGAGGTGTGGATGCGGCCCTGGGATTCGGTCACGGGCACGCGCTGCACACGGTGCACGCCGCCTTCGAACTTCAACCGTGCGAAGACGCCCTGCGCGGGATCGTTCGAGTTGCCCTTGATGGCCACGGCAACATCCTTGTACCCACCGAGATCGGATTCGGTGGCTGAAATCATTTCGGTCTTCCAGCCCCGCGACTCAGCGTAGCGCATGTACATACGCAGAAGGTCACCGGCGAACAAAGCAGCTTCGTCGCCACCTTCGCCACCCTTGACTTCAAGGATGACGTTGCGGGCATCGTCAGGATCACGAGGGATCAGCAGACGGCGCAGACGCTCCTGCGCAACGGGAAGCTGCTCCTCCAACTGCACAACTTCTGCAGCGAATTCGGGATCCTCATCAGCCATCTCCTTGGCCGCTTCCAGATCATCATTGAGCCCGCGCCACTTGTTGTACGCCTCCACGATGCCCTGAAGCTGAGCAGACCGCCGCCCCAACTTCCGGGCCGCAGACTGATCGGCATAAACAGCAGGATCACTCAACTGCGCCTGGATAGCAGCATGCTCATCAAGCAATCCCTGTACGGACTCAAACATTTTCAAACCTCTTTCGACTTCTACAAGTCTAATAACTGCATCGTGGGGTCACGCACAGCCCATCTGGGGCCCACTGGGCCGTTTCTGACCTCACGTGGTGTCGGGCCAAGGATTCCTTAAACAAAGACCGCTCAAAATATGCCGGCCAGGGAGTGGCTTCGGGCCTGCCGGAGCCGGGTAGCTTCCGATCGTAGATCGGAAGCTACCCGGCGTAGGGGCGGGGCCGGCATATTTTGAGCGGTTAGAGCACAGCTATTTGTCGTTGTCCGACTTCGCTCCGAGCGTTGTCTTCTGAACCTGCATGAGGAACTCGACGTTGCTCTGCGTCTCCCGGATCTTGTTGGTCAGCAGCTCAAGGCTCTGCTGCTGCTCCAGGCCGGAAAGGACGCGGCGCAGCTTCCACATGATCTTGACTTCTTCAGGCGAGAGCAGGTTCTCTTCGCGGCGCGTGCCGGACGCGTTGACGTCCACGGCCGGGAAGATGCGCTTGTCCGCCAGCTGGCGGGACAGGCGGAGCTCCATGTTGCCGGTGCCCTTGAACTCTTCGAAGATGACTTCGTCCATCTTGGAGCCGGTCTCAACGAGGGCCGTTGCCAGGATGGTCAGCGAGCCGCCGTTTTCGATGTTGCGTGCAGCACCGAAGAACCGCTTGGGCGGGTACAGGGCTGCGGAGTCCACACCACCGGACAGGATACGGCCGGAGGCCGGTGCTGCCAGGTTGTAGGCGCGGCCCAGACGGGTCATGGAGTCCAGCAGGACTACAACATCCATACCCATTTCCACGAGGCGCTTGGCGCGTTCGATGGAAAGTTCGGCAACCGTGGTGTGGTCGTCGGCGGGACGGTCGAAGGTGGAGGCAATGACCTCACCCTTGACGGTGCGCTGCATGTCCGTAACTTCTTCGGGACGTTCGTCAACCAGCACCATCATGAGGTGGACCTCAGGATTGTTGGTGGTGATGGCATTAGCGATGGACTGCAGGATCAGCGTCTTGCCGGCCTTCGGCGGGGAGACGATCAGGCCACGCTGGCCCTTGCCGATCGGGGCCACGAGGTCAATGACACGCGGGCCGATCTTCTTGGGGTCAGTCTCAAGGCGGAGGCGCTCGGACGGGTACAGCGGGACGAGCTTGGCGAACTCGACGCGGTCCTTGAGCTCTTCCGGAGTCTTGCCATTGACGGAAGTGACGCGAACGAGCGCGTTGAACTTCTGTCGGGCTGACTGCTGGCTGCGGTCTTCGCCGTCACGCGGTGCACGGATGGCGCCGACAACGGCGTCGCCCTTGCGGAGGTTGTACTTCTTGACCTGTGCCAGGGAGACGTAAACGTCGTTTGCCCCGGGGAGGTAACCGGACGTACGGATGAACGCGTAGTTCTCCAGGACGTCCAGAATGCCGGCTACGGGAAGCAGGACGTCGTCCTCGGTGACCTCGACGTCGTCGACGTCCGGTCCCTGCGCACGGCCACGGCGACGTTCGTTGCGGTCGCGGAAGCGGTCGCTGCGGGTGTTTCCGTCACGGCTGTCCTGACCTCCCCGACGGTCGCTGCGGTCGTTCTGGTCGTTGCGGTCACGACGGTTGCGGCGGTTGCGGCGGTTGCCGGTGTCATCGCCATCGTTGGTGTCTTCACGGCGGCCGCGGGTGTTGTCACGGCGTTCGCGCTGCTCGCCCGAATCCGACTGTTCGCGCTGCTCACGCTGTTCGTTGCGGTCAGCACGCTGCTCACGCTGCTCGGTGCGGTCAGCACGCTGCTCACGCTGTTCCGTACGGTCGGCGCGCTGCTCACGCTGCTCGGCTGCGGGAGCTTCTGCCGCTTCAGCAGGTGCTGCAGCAGCTTCGCCACGGCGGCGGTTGCGGGTGCGCGGCTGGCGACGCTCAGTGCCGGACTCAGCCGTTTCAGGTGCTGCCGGTGCTTCAGCAACCGGCGCAACTGCGGTTTCAGCGGGCGCTGCAGCGGCTTCAACAGCAGCTACCACACCATCACTGGTGGCGCGGCGGCTACGGCCACGGCCACGGCTGCGGGGAGCTTCCTGGGCCGGAGCCTCGGAGGTTGCCTCGGCAACAGCACCGTTATCGGCAGCCTTACCCTTGGTCTCCCGTGCAGCCTTGGCATCCACTGCCGGAGCTTCCTTGGCCACCGCAGTGGCTCCCTTTGCCGAGGCACTGGCCTTGGCGGGTGCCTTGGTAGTGGAGGTGCCGGCGCGATGGGCGGAAATGGCGGTCACCAGATCCCCCTTACGCATACGCGATCCCCCGGAGATGCCCAACTGGCTCGCGAGAGCCTGAAGCTGGGCGAGCTTCAGGCCTGCAAGGCCGCTGCTCTTGGTGGTTGCTGCTGATGACGACTCAGCAGCAGAAGATGTTGTGTCCACAGCTGAAGCCAGCTCAGTGGTTTCTGTCACGAAGGATCCTTCCCCTCGACGGCGTCCAGAGCGAGAGCTGGACGCGATGATATGTTCTGGGCTGCAGTTCAGATCTGCAGCCGGTGATTTGGGCCGTGCCTGATGGATTGTGGCCAACAGGGCCGGATACTGATCGTCATCACTGGATCCGGTTGCCCGGACTGCCGGCTGTAGGTTCAGGGAACAGAGAGATCTCGGCACCTGAGACTGGCCGGAAAGAGACGACACCACCAACGTTGGCACAGTTGACGAAAGGTACGGCGAAACACCGAGATCCAAAATCAGGGAACTGCCCGCGGCTTTACCGGCGGTGCACTTCCACTCTAGCACCTTGAACGTCCACAGCCAGCGTCATCACGCGCCAGCCAATGTCCGGTGTGTTGGACGCCGTGTAGGACTCAACGAAATCAGCAACAGTGGCGGCTTCGTGTTCCCCGTTGGCCAGCACCATCACAGTGGGGCCGGCACCGGAAACAACGGCCGCGTGGCCTGCGGACCGAAGCGCCGCGATGAGGTCGGCGCTGGGGCGCATGGCCTGTGCACGGTAGCTCTGGTGGAGGTAGTCCTCGGTAGCAGGCAACAGGTAGGCCGGCTGCGCCGTGAGGGCGTGGATCAGCAGGGCGGCGCGTCCGGAATTCATGGCCGCCGCATGATGGCCCACGGATGCAGGGAGCAAACCGCGTGCGGTCTCCGTGGACAACTCGAAGTCCGGGACTGCGACTACCGGAATGACCGACGGCGCGACGTCTGCTTTGGTACTGCTGTACTGCTCGCTGTCCTGCCAGGACAGCGCCAGTCCGCCGAAAATGGCGGGTGCGACGTTGTCCGGGTGGCCCTCCATCTCGCTGGTCAGCTGCAAGATCCAGTCGCGATCCTTCCGCGATTCCTCCGGCACCAAGGCGTTGGCGGCGGTTACCGCTGCCACCACGGCAGACGCAGACGATCCGAGGCCACGTCCGTGCGGATTGACGTTGTCCGCAGTGATTTTCAGCCCGGAGTGCTGGTAGCCGAGGCGCTCCAGTGCAAGATCAATGGCGCGCACCACGAGGTGGCTGGAATCCCGGGGAAGGGTTTCGGCCCCTTCACCGGAGAGCTCAAACTCGAGCTCTCCGGTGCTGAGGGTTTCCACCGTCAAGGTGTCGTAAATGGACAAGGCCAAGCCGAGGCTGTCGTAGCCGGGGCCCAGGTTGGCGCTTGTACCGGGGACCTTGACGGTCAGCCGCTGGCCTGCCGCGACGAGCGCACGATCAGTCGCGGTGGGCTGCGTTGATTCCACTCTTACTTTTCTTCCAGTCCCAGTTCCGCGGCAACGGTGACGACGTCGTTCGGCACCTTGACAGGTTGAACATCACTGCCATCGTCAGTGCGGAGGGCCCACTGCGGGTCCTTGAGTCCGTGACCGGTAACCGTGATGACGATGGTCTTCCCGGAGGGAACCTCGCCTGCAGCGTGCTTCTTGATGAGGCCTGCGACGCCGGCAGCAGAGCCGGGTTCAACGAAGACGCCTTCCTTGGCGGACAGCCAGCGGTGGGCTGCCAGGATCTCATCATCCGTGACGGCCTCAATCAGGCCACCGGATTCGTCGCGGGCGGCAACGGCGGTGTCCCAGGACGCCGGGTTGCCGATGCGGATGGCAGTGGCGATGGTGTCCGGCTCTGTAATCGGGTGTCCGGCCACGAACGGCGCCGCCCCTGCAGCCTGGAAGCCCCACATGATGGGCGTCTTGGTGGAGAC
The DNA here is from genome assembly GCF_002224285.1 of Arthrobacter sp. YN. Lineage (GTDB taxonomy): Bacteria > Actinomycetota > Actinomycetes > Actinomycetales > Micrococcaceae > Arthrobacter. Next base: position 3,305,947 of record NZ_CP022436.1, read on the forward strand.
AGCCGGCAAGGTTCCGTTGGCGGTCTCGAAGGGCGCGGAATATTCCTTGTAACCCTTCCAGTAGGCACTGATATTGCCGGCATTACCGACAGGCAGCACATGGATGTCAGGAGCATCGCCGAGTGAATCGACGATTTCGAACGCACCGGTCTTCTGGCCCTGGATACGGGCGGGGTTGACGGAGTTCACCAGGAACACCGGGTAGGACTCACCCAGTTTGCGGGCAATGTCCAGGCAGTTGTCGAAGTTGCCGTCAACCTGCAGCAAAGTGGCACCGTGCGCGATAGCCTGGCTCAATTTGCCCATGGAGATCTTGCCTTCGGGAACCAAAACGGCACACTTCAGGCCGGCCGCAGTGGCGTAGGCAGCCGCCGAGGCGGAGGTGTTGCCGGTGGACGCACAGACCACGGCCTTGGCCCCGGCTTCAACTGCCGCCGTCATGGCCATGGTCATGCCACGGTCCTTGAAGGAACCCGTGGGGTTCATGCCTTCAACCTTGAGGTACACCTCTGATCCGGTGAGCTCGGAGAGCTGCCGTGCATGGACCAGGGGCGTGCCGCCCTCGCCGAGGGTAATGACCTTGGTGGCTTCCGTTACGGGCAAACGATCAGCGTATTCGCGGATTACTCCGCGCCATTGGTGAGCCACTTAGACTCCTTCTACCCGCAGTACGGATGTCACAGAATTGATGACGTCAAGGCCCTTGACGGCCTCGACGGTTGCTGCGAGTGCAGCCTCGGATGCACGGTGCGTCACAATCTTCAGCTCAGCCGATTCAACGTTCGACTCAGAGTCGCGGTGGATCGTCTGACGCATGATCTCGATGGAGACACCGTTTTCCGCAAAGATATGCGCAATCCGCGCCAGAACGCCTGCTTGGTCAGCTACGTCCAAGCCGATGTAGTAGCTGGTGTTGGAGGCGTCGATGGCCAGCGCCGGGACGTGCCCCGTGGTGGTTTCCGTACGGCCCGGGCCACCCAAGACCAGGCGCCGCGCTGCGGAGACGAGGTCACCAAGTACGGCGGAGGCGGTGGGGGTTCCACCTGCACCCTGGCCGTAGAACATCAGTTCACCGGCGTTCTCCGCCTCGATGAAGACGGCGTTGAAGGCACCACGGACGGCGGCCAACGGGTGTTCCCGCGGCAGCAGTGTGGGGTGGACGCGCACTGAAATACCGCTGCCGTTTTCTGCTGAGTCGATCTTCTCGGCAATCGCCAACAGCTTGATGACGAATCCGGCTTCCTTGGCGGAGGCGATGTCCGCCGCGCTGACTTTGGTAATGCCTTCGCAGTAGACATCGTCCAGGGAAAAGCGCGTGTGGAAGGACAGGGACGCGAGAATGGCGGCCTTCGCCGCGGCGTCGTGTCCTTCGACGTCGGCAGTGGGATCCGCTTCGGCATATCCGAGGCGCTGGGCCTCGGCCAGGGCGTCAGAGAACTGGGCGCCGGTGGTGTCCATCTGGTCAAGGATGAAGTTGGTGGTTCCGTTGACGATGCCCAGGACCCTGGTGATGCGATCGCCGGACAGGCTGTCGCGGATAGGGCGCAGGATGGGGATGGCGCCTGCTACCGCGGCTTCGTAGGACAACTGGACGCCGGCTTTATCAGCCTCTTCGTAAAGTGTGGGGCCGTCCTGCGCGAGCAGGGCCTTGTTGCCGGTGACAACACATGCACCGTTCTGGATGGCCGTCAGGATCAAGGAACGTGCAGGCTCAATGCCTCCCATGAGTTCGATGACCAGGTCTGCATCCTTGACCAGGGTGTCGGCATCCGTGGTGAAAAGTTCACGCGGCAGTTCGACGTCACGCGGGGCATCGATGGTGCGTACGGCGATGCCGGAAAGTTCCAGGCGGGCGCCGCTGCGGGCAGCCAGGGCGTCGGCGTCGTCAATCAGAATCCGCGCGACCTGGGCCCCAACGTTGCCACAGCCCAGCAGGGCCACCTTCAAGGTTCGCACTTCAGACATTCGCCACTCCCATGTCGCGGTTCAAGAGATCTTCTTCGGTTTCCCCGCGGACAATCAGCCGGGCAGCTCCGTCGCGTACAGCGACAACGCCAGGCCGTGCCAGGTAGTTGTAGTTGCTGGAGAGGGCCCAGCAGTAAGCGCCGGTACCCGGTACTGCGAGCAAATCACCGGCTGCCACATCCGCGGGCAGATATACATCTCTAACAACTATGTCGCCGCTCTCGCAATGTTTGCCCACTACGCGGGACAGTTGGGGAGCTGCTGAGGAGTCACGGGAAGCCAGAATCGCCGAATAATCCGCGTCGTACAGCACCGGACGGGCGTTATCGCTCATCCCGCCGTCCACTGACACATAACGGCGCGGATACGTAACGTTCTTTTGACCGTCCTCACCCTCAGGGGCGTCAACCCGGACGGTCTTGAGGGTACCCACTTCATAAAGCGTGAACGTGGTGCTGCCTACGATGGCCCGTCCGGGCTCGATGGAGATGCGCGGCGGCGTGATGTCCAACTCGGCGCAGGTGGAACGCACGACGGCGGCCATGGCCTCCGCGATCTCGGCCGGTGGGCGGGGTGTGTCCACCGGGGTGTAGGCGATGCCGTAGCCACCCCCGAGGTCCAGTTCCGGCAAGACAATGGAGTACTTGGCTTGCATGGCCGCGAGGAAGCCCAATAGCTTCTCCGCAGCGACAGCAAAACCATCCGGTTCAAAGATCTGCGAGCCGATGTGGCAGTGCAGGCCGAGCAGTTCGACGCTTGAGTAGGAGGTCGCTGCTGCCACAGCTTCCTCGGCTGCCGAAAGACCAGCTTCCTCGGTGGAGTCTTCCGCCATGGACAGGCCAAACTTCTGGTCCTCGTGTGCTGTGGCGATGAACTCGTGGGTATGCGCGTGCACACCAGGTGTCAGGCGCAGCATCACCTTGGCAACCTCGCCGCGGCTGGAAGCTATTTTGGCGACCCGCTCGAGTTCATCGAGGCTGTCCACCACGATCCTGCCCAGCTTCATGTCCAGGGCGCGGTTGATCTCCGCGTCCGACTTGTTGTTGCCGTGCAGCCCCAGGTTGGAGCCATCAATGCCGGCACGTGCAGCGACAGCGAGTTCGCCGCCGGAACATGTATCCAGGCGCAGGCCCTCTTCTGCTACCCAGCTGGCCACGGCGGTGCACAGGAAGGACTTCCCTGCGTAGTAGACGTCCACTCCCCCGCAGATGTCGGCGAAGGCGGCGTCGAAGGCATCCTTGAACGCCCTGGCGCGGGAGCGGAAGTCCGATTCGCTCATGACAAACAGTGGAGTTCCGAACTGTTCCTTGAGCTCACTGACGGACAAACCGTCAACGGTGACCTCACCGGCGTCGTTCTTTCCAACCCCGGCGGCCCACAGGGGTTCCTGCAGTGCGTTGAGGTCCCCGGGTACGGCCAACCATTCAGGAGCAAGTGGAGAAGCGTGATCAGCGGCTGTGTTCATTGCCCTACATCCGTTCCGGCGCCGAGACGCCCAGCAGTTCGAGTCCGTTGGCAAGTACCTGGCTGGTGGCGTCATTGAGCCATAAGCGCGTGCGGTTGACGTCAAGGACGGGATCGTCACCCTGCGGCGACACGCGGCAGGCGTCGTACCAGCGGTGGTAGGCCCCGGCAATGACTTCAAGGTGGCGTGCCACGCGGTGTGGCTCGCGCAGCTCTGCAGCCTTGGCCACGATGGACGGGTAGCTGCCGAGGTAGGAAAGCAGCTCGTTTTCCGTGGCGTGGTCCAGGAGCGATGCGTCGAAGGCATCCACTCCATCAACCTGGCGCTCTACACCGGCTTCGGCAGCGTTGCGCGCCGTGCCCCGGGAACGGGCGTGGGCATACTGCACGTAAAACACCGGGTTCTCGTTGCTGTGCTTCTTCAGCAGTTCCGGGTCCAGTGTCAGGGGCGAGTCCGCCGGGAAGCGGGCCAGGGAGTAGCGGACGGCGTCCTTGCCGAGCCAGGAAATGAGGTCCTTGAGCTCGATGATGTTGCCGGCACGCTTGGACAGCTTTGCGCCGTTTACCGACACCAGTTGGCCGATGAGGACCTCGATGTTGACCTCGGGATCATCGCCCGCGCAGGCCGCGATGGCCTTCAGGCGGTTGATGTATCCATGGTGGTCAGCACCAAGCAGGTAGATCTTCTCAGTAAACCCGCGGTCCTTCTTGGAAAGGTAGTAGGCAGCGTCCGCGGCGAAGTAGGTCGGTTCGCCATTGGCACGGATCATGACGCGGTCTTTGTCGTCACCGAAGTCGGTGGTGCGCAGCCAAACGGCACCGCCGTCGTCGAAGACGTGGCCCTGCTCGCGAAGACGGGCAACGGCGGACTCGATCGCACCGGCGTCGTGCAGTTCCTTCTCCGAGAAGAAGACGTCGAACTCTACGCCGAAGTCCGCCAGGGTCGTCTTGATGTCCGCCATCTGTGCCTCATAGGCGGCGGAACGGATCACAGGGAGGGCGGCCTCGTCCGTCAGTTCCCGGATGCCGGGGTGTGCGTTGAGGACTTCGTCGCCGAGTTCTCGGATGTACTCACCCGGGTAGCCACCCTCAGGGACGCCGCGGCCGTGCAGGCGGGAAAGGACAGAGTTGGCGAAGACATTCATCTGCGAGCCGGCGTCGTTGATGTAGTACTCAGCGGTGACGTTTGCACCGGAGGCGCGCAGGACCCGGGCAATCGCATCCCCCAGTGCTGCCCAACGGGTGTGCCCAATGTGCAACGGTCCGGTGGGGTTCGCGGACACGAATTCCATGTTAACCACGCGGCCCGCGAGCGCCTGGTTGGTTCCGTAGCTGGCGCCGGCCTCAACAATGGCCTTGGCGAGGGCACCGGCGGTGGCGGCATCCACGGTGATGTTCAGGAAGCCTGGACCAGCGATTTCGACCCCGGTAACACCGGGAATGCCCTGCAAGTGGTTGCTGAGGATGCCGGCGAATTCGCGCGGATTCATACCGGCCTGCTTGGAGAGTTGCAGGGCGATGTTGGTGGCCCAGTCTCCATGATCCCGGTTCTTGGGTCGCTCCACTCGCACGGAATCGGGCACGGCAGATTCCGTCAAGGTAATTTCGCCGGTAGAGACGGCGTCCTTAAGGCAGGCGGATATGGCAGCAGAGAGTTCTTCGGGAGTCACGCTTCTAGCCTACCGGGGGCCCGCAAAGTCGCGGAATTGGGGGTCGCTTATGTGGACAATCCGGTCACAGCCTGCACACAGGAACGACTCGCGGGTGGCACAGGCTGAACCATTACGCTGAATTCAACGTTGTGAAGGCGTAGGAGGTGGCCTCGTCCGTCATCCCGCGAGTACCAGTCCCATGACCATTTCTTGTCCAGTTGAAACGAGCAGAACCATGACTACGCCACTCCGCAAGAGCATTTACGCCGGAATTGCCGGCCTTTCCCTCATAGGTGCCGTGGCGGGCTGCGCGCCATCTGCGCAGTCCCCGTCCGCTGAATCCACGCCGGCTGCCGAGAATGGCGGCCAGGCCAGCACGTCCAGCCCCACTTCTTCCTCTACCGCGTCCGGCTCCACTGCCGCGGGCACCTCGGCATACAAGGACGGCACCTACAGCGCCGACGGCACGTACACCTCTCCCAACGGCCAGGAGACCGTGGGCGTGGAATTGACGCTTGCCGGTGACACGGTGTCTGCGGTCAACATCACCACGCACCCTTCGAACCCCAACACCAAAAAGTTCCAGGGCGAGTTCGCCAGCGGCATTTCGGCGCAGATTGTTGGCAAGAAGATCGATGAACTCAATGTCTCCAAGGTGGCTGGTTCCTCCTTAACGTCCGGCGGGTTCAACGAAGCCGTGAAACAGATCAAGTCCCAGGCCAGGTAGCACCATGCCGCGCGCGGACTGGAGCTCCTTCAGTTTTGACGGCATCGGGACGCACTGGGAGATTTCGACGCCGGAGGCACTGGGACCCGCGGTGCGGCACCAACTGCTGGAAACAGTCAGTGACTACGACACGACGTATTCGCGGTTCAGGCCGGACTCCCTGGTGTCCGGCCTGTCCCGCGGACCGGGCAGGATCACTTTGCCCGGGCATGCCGCAGCCCTTCATGACGTCTACGCCGCCCTGTATCGGCTCAGCGGGGGCGCCATGACCCCACTCATCGGCAGCAGCCTGGAACGGCTTGGCTACGATCCCGGTTACACGCTGGCCCCCTCCGGGAATCCCCAGGCCCCGCCACGCTGGGAAGACGTCCTTGAGTGGACGGACACGGCCCTGACTGCCACCGAACCCGTGGTCCTGGACATTGGGGCCGCGGGAAAGGGGCAGCTGGTGGACCTGCTGGGCGGGGTCCTGCAGTCAACCGGCCATTCTGAATTTTTGGTTGATGGGAGCGGCGACATGCTCCATGCGGGCACCCATCCTGTGATGGTCGCCTTGGAACATCCCTATGATCCCGGCCAGGCCATTGGCACTGTTGAACTGAACAATTCAGCACTCTGTGCCTCGGCGTCCAACCGGCGGGCCTGGGGCGATGGCCTGCACCACGTCCTGGATGGGACCACAGGCAGGCCCATCCACACCACGGTGGCTACGTGGACCATGGCTGCGAGCGCATTGGTGGCGGATGCGTTGGCCACTGCCCTGTTCATGCTTGAACCGGCCCAATTGCAGGATGATTTCGATTTCTCCTGGATCAAGGTGTCCTCCAGTGGTGCCGCCACGTATTCGCACCGTTTCGAGGGGAGACTGTTCACATGATTGCCGCTAAGTCCCGCGTAGACACCTGGTTGGGCCGCTTCACGATGTACCGCTTGATTCTGTGGGTGCTGGGCGCGCTGGTGGCCTACAGCATGCTCCTCAACATTCTGGGCTGGCTGACGTTCGGCCTCCCGGAGATGCTGGTGCATCTGGCGCTCTGCCTGGCGGTGACATACGTGTCCAACCGGCTCCTGGCGTTGATCTTCCGCGTCAAGCCACATACGGAATCCTCCCTCATTACGGGATTGCTGCTCTATTTCCTGTTCTGGCCTGCCTTCGGAGTCACTGACATGACAGGCGTGGCCCTCGCCTGCGTGGTGGCCAGCGTCTCCAAATATGCGCTGGCCTTCCGTGGGCGGCACATCTTCAATCCGGCCGCGGCCGGGGCGTTCGTCACTGGCCTGACCGGGTTGAACATCGCCACGTGGTGGGCTGCGACCCCCGCAATGCTCTGGCTCCTGGTTCCGGGTGTGCTGGTTGTTCTGTACCGCACGCGAAAAATGTTGATGGCCACGGTCTTCCTGGTGGTGGCTGCCGGCATCATCACGGTGGAGCTCCTGAGCCGCAGCATGACGTTCGGACAGGCACTGTGGCAGTCCTTGGCGCAGAGGCCTCTGCTGTTTTTCGTAGGCTTCATGCTCTCGGAGCCGCTCACCCTCCCTCCCCGCCGCTGGCAGCAGTTGGCGCTTGCCGGTGTGGTGGGTGTTGTGTTTGCGGTTCCCTATAACTTCGGCTTTGTTGCCAACTCCCCCGAACTCGCGCTGTTGCTGGGTAACCTCCTGGCCTTCTTCCTGGGCCAACGGGGCGGGGTGGAGCTGACGTTCAAGGGTTCGCGTGCCCTGACTCCGGGCAGCACGGAGTTCAGGTTTGAGCCGCAGCGCCCGGTGCGCTTTGCTGCCGGCCAGTTCATGGAGCTCAACCTGCCGCACCGGGCTTCCGACGGCAAGGGCCGCCGGAGGGTCTTCAGCATCACCAGCGCCCCGGGCGCTCCGGAAGTGACCTTTGGAGTTGGCACGGCCGAGCCGCTGTCCGCGGCAAAGAAGGCGCTGCTGGCTTTGAAGCCCGGCGACAAGCTCTCCGCCACGGCCGTAGGCGGGGACTTTGTTCTACCGCGCGACGCCGGCAAACCGGTCCTGCTGATCGCTGCGGGCATCGGTATTACGCCTTTCCTCTCGCACCTGTCCGCTGACGGCGCGCCTCGCGACACCGTGGTGATGTACCTCGCCAAAGGCCGCGATGAGTTGGCCGGCGTGGAGCAGCTGGAAGCCTCCGGGGCCAAGGTGATTGCCCGGCTGGCGGACGGTTCGGCGCCCCCGGCGTTCATGGTCGACGCCGGTGCTGCCAGAATCGACGCGGAGCGCCTTAGGGAGCTGGTCCCTGACGTTGCGGATCGCGAAGTTTTCGTTTCCGGCTCACCAGCGAGCGTCGATTCGCTGCGTGCCGCTGCCCGCTCTGCGGGGGCGCGCCGTATCCACGTCGATTCGTTCGCCGGGTACTGATGCGAAGGGCCGGTCCGGATGGTCCAAGGCAGGGATTACCGCCGGGGCGTCGGGTTTTCATTTGCGGCGCTGTGACTGCTAAGCTCTAGGACGTCCCACCGGCAACGGAGGGAACCCTGGATGCCCTCGTAGCTCAGGGGATAGAGCGTCTGCCTCCGGAGCAGAAGGCCGTAGGTTCGAATCCTATCGAGGGCACAACGAATACCCCGCCAGTGAACTGGCGGGGTATTTTTGTGTGCCGGTGCCGGCTATCAGTTCGGGGCTTGCCGGTCGTACACCGCAATATTGTCGGCAGCTGCTTTTAGGCTGAATCCAGTTGGTCTTTCCGATAGCCAAGGGGTTTGCCGTGATGTGCTCGATCGTTCCTCCGTACATGCTTCGCAAGATTGCCGCCCAGAGCGAGCCACGGCTGCGCGCCGTGGCCAGGGCAGCCAAGGAGTCGCTGCTGCACATCAAGGACCTGCAGGCCATCCGCACAGCACCCATCCCGGCGGCGCCGCCCAGTGCCCGCCAGGCAAAGCCGGGCCCGCCCAATCGGACCGTTTTCGATGCCGAATCTGCAGAGACCCTGCCCGGCCGTGTTGTCCGTAAGGAAGGCGCCGGGCCCGTTGGGGACGTGGCGGCCGATGAGGCCTACGACGGCCTTGGCAGCACACACCGTCTGTATGGGGAAATCTTCGGCAGGGACTCCATCGATGATGCGGGCCTCGCCCTCGATGCAACTGTCCACTACGGAAAGCTCTACGACAACGCCTTTTGGGACGGATCGCAAATGGTCTTTGGCGATGGCGACGGCCAGATCTTCCAGCGCTTCACCAAGTCCGTCAGTGTCATCGGCCACGAACTCGCCCACGGGGTGACCCAATACACGGCCAACCTGGCCTACCGGAACCAGGCCGGTGCACTCAACGAGTCCATGTCTGACGTCTTCGGTGTCCTCGTGGAACAGTACCTGAAGCAGGAGTCTGCGTCGAAGGCCAGCTGGCTCATCGGTGAGGGTCTTTTCACGGACCAGGTCCAAGGCACTGCCCTGCGCTCCATGAAGGCACCGGGCACCGCTTACGACGACGACGTGCTCGGCAAGGATCCCCAGCCGGACTCCATGGACACCTACGTGCGCACCAGCGCGGATAACGGTGGGGTGCACATTAATTCCGGCATCCCCAACAAGGCTTTCTACGTAGTGGCCTCGGAACTCGGTGGCAATGCGTGGGAGGCGCCCGGCCAGATCTGGTACGGGACGTTGACCAGCGGCTCCCTCCCCGCGACCTGCACCTTTGGAAAGTTTGCGAAGACCACCGTGGCTACCGCCGAGGAACTCTTCGGCTCAGGTTCCGCGGAGCATGACGCCGTCCTCAAGGCGTGGGAGACTGTGAAGGTCAAGGTTTAGTCGGTTGGCGGACCGGGCAGCTTGGTGCGGTCCCGCTGGCTGACTGACGAGGAAACGTCGAACGAGAAGCAGCCGGCCATGAGGATCACCGTCCAACGCAGTGGGGGAATTGCAGCGATGACGCGCGTCTGGAGCGTGGACGCAGTCTCCCCCGATGACAAGGAACGATGGGTTCCGATGGTTGAGGCTTGCCCTTGGGAGGAAGCCAAGAGCCAGTCACGGGCGGCCAACCAACCGGACAGGTTCATGTACTCCATCAGGGCAGGCCAACGCCGGGCCACCCTCCCGGACCGCGCCGTCACCGGGCCTTGGCAGGAACTGGTGGAATGCGCCAAGGCCGAGGGCTCTGAGTCCCGCGGCCGCTTGGGAAGCCGACGCTGAAAGCCCGGGGTGCAGTGAACCCGGCGCGCCCTTAAACAGCCTCCGCCAACTGCCCACGGAACGCACGACGATAACTCTGCGGGCTGGTATCCAGCACCTTGGTGAAATGGTGGCGGAGCAGGACGGAATGTCCGAACCCCGCTTCCCTGGCAATTTCGTCGATGTTCAGCTCTGTGGTCTCCAAGAGCTCCTGGGCCCTGAGCACCCGCTGCGAATTCAGCCAGGCAGCAGGAGTAGTTCCCGTCTCTGCCCTGAAGCGGCGGGCGAAGGTCCTCGGCGACATGTGGAGGCGGGCCGCCAGCTCGTTCACGCTGTGTTCCTCGTCGAGGTGCTCAACCATCCACCGGAGGAGTTCCTCCATGGGCGCCGATCCGCAGCGCGGCATGGGCCGGTCGATGAACTGGGCCTGGCCGCCATCGCGGTGCGGCGGAACCACCATGTCCCGGGCAATGGCAGCAGCTACGTTGGCTCCCAATTCGACGCGGACCAAGTGGAGGCAGGCATCGATCCCGGCCGCTGTGCCTGCGCTGGTAATGATGGTTCCGTCCTGCACATAGAGGACGTTCTCGTCCACGATGGCCCCGGGGTACCGGCTGGACAGATCCTGTGAATAGTGCCAATGCGTGGTGCACCGCCGCCCTTCCAGCAATCCAGCACGGGCCAGCGCGTAGGCCCCGGAGCAGATGGACATCACCCATGCGCCCCGTGCGTGGGCGGCCCTCAGAGCCTCCATGACCGACTCGGGGATTTCCTGGTCCCGGCCGAAAGGCGCCATGATGACGAGGTCCGCATCGGCGGCAGCTTCCAAGCCCAGGTTGACGTGGAGGGACAGTCCGGACTTCATGCGGATATCCCCCGGCTCCGGCGCACATACCCGGAAGTCGAAGGCCGGGACTCCGGCGCCCCGATCCGATCTGTCGATCCCGAAAACTTCGAAAGCCGTGCCGAATTCGAAGATCGAGAAGTCGGGAACAACTATCACTGCCACTGATTTCAACATATCTCCAGTGTGGCAGAAAATTATCTAAATGGGGCATTTCTGCCACTGTTTCTTGACGTTCCACAGGAGCAGGCTGGAGACATGGAAATCTTCGGAATCATCCTCTTCATCGTCCTCATCACCGCCGTCGCAGCCACTGTTTCAGCCCTGCTGAAGGATGGCCGCGGCCATAACCCGCCCATCCAGTCCAAGGAACCCTGGAGCGCTTTCGACGCTCCCAGCACCCCGTATTGGAACCCGCGCATCTACTAGGACATGCCGGGCCACTGCACACCTTCGGAAAAACCAAGCCTGCCAGCCAACACCGGCAACCCAGATTGTCCACCCGACGCCCGCCCGTTCACGGAATTCTGCGCAGATTCCCCGAACGGCGGGCGTCCCTATGCCGGCCACCTGTGGCGGAACGGGCATCCATGCCGATGCCACATGGACTAGATTCACTTGCATGATCCAAACCTCTGCCCGCCTCCTCCAGCTGTTGTCACTGTTGCAGGTGCGCCGGGAATGGACGGGTCCAGCCCTCGCGGACCGCATGGGCGTCACCGAGCGGACCGTGCGCCGCGACGTCGACAAGCTCCGTAACCTGGGATATCCCATCCACGCGTCCCCGGGGATCGCGGGCGGTTACCAATTGGGGGCCGGCGCACAGCTGCCGCCTCTGCTGCTGGACGACAACGAAGCTCTGGCGGTTGCCTTGGGCTTGAACTCTGTAGCCGCGGGGCCCGTCGCCGGTATTGGCGAGGCCTCCGTTCGCGCCCTGGCAAAGCTGGAACAAGTGTTGCCTTCCCGGCTGCGCCCGAAGTTCGCCATGCTGAAAGCAGCAGTCACCACCCTTCCCAGCAACGCGGCCACGGTTGATCCACAACAGCTGACGGTGGTTTCCGCCGCGATATCGGATAAGCGCCAGATCTCTTTTGACTACGTCAAGTCCGACGGCGAATCGGCACGTCGCCTCGTGGAACCCTACCGTTTGGTGGACACCGGCCGCCGTTGGTACCTGGTGGCCTGGGATGTGGAACGGGAAGACTGGCGGACCTTCCGGGCCGATCGTTTTGCTTCCCTGCCGTCCGAACGCAAAAAGTACCTGCCCCGCCCTTTGCCTGCCGAAGACCTCGCAGCCTACGTGCAGCAGTCCATCACCCGTTCCCCGTACAGGTTCGACGTCGTGGTGCGGCTCCGCGCGCCGCTCGCGGAGGTGGCCGCCGTCGTCAGTTCGCAGTACGCGACGCTGACCGCTGACGGTCCAGCAGCAACCATCCTCCGTTCCGGATGGGACAACCTTGCCGCACCGGCCGCTTATCTTGCCGCGTTGGACATGGACTTCGAGATCCTGGAGCCGGAAGAATTCAGGTCCTTCGCCCGGCATCTGTCCCACCGGCTCACTGCGGCGGCGGGGACTGTGACGGACACAGCGGACGCGGAACCGCGGCCACAGTAGACTGGCAGCAGCCATGACACTTCATATTTCCTACCCCGCTGAGCTGCCCGTATCCGAGCGCCGCGAGGATCTGATGGCGGCCATTGCCGCAAACCAGGTGACCATCATCGCCGGCGAGACCGGTTCCGGTAAGACCACCCAGATCCCCAAGATGTGCCTCGAACTTGGCCTTGGAGACAAGGGCCTGATCGGGCACACCCAGCCACGCCGCCTGGCAGCCCGTACTGTCGCAGAACGCATCGCCTCGGAACTGGACGTCGAAATCGGCCAGGAGGTGGGCTTCCAGGTCCGCTTCACCGGAGAGGTCAGTGCGTCCACCAAGATCAAGCTGATGACCGACGGCATCCTCCTGGCGGAGATCCAACGGGACAAGCTGCTGCGCAAGTACAGCACCATCATCATCGATGAAGCCCATGAGCGCAGCCTCAACATCGACTTCATCCTGGGCTACATCAAGCGCATCCTCCCCCAGCGCCCGGACCTCAAGATCATCATCACCTCGGCCACCATCGATCCCCAGCGCTTTGCCAAGCACTTTGGGAACGAGGAAGACCCGGCGCCCATCATTGAAGTTTCCGGCCGGACGTATCCGGTGGAGATCCGCTACCGGCCGTTGTCCCAACCTGCCGGCGGGGATGAGGACACCTCGGACGATGAACTCGAAGAAGACCGGGATCCCCTGGATGCGGTGTGCGACGCGGTGGACGAGCTCGCCAAGGAGGCTCCCGGCGATATCCTCATCTTCTTCTCCGGTGAACGCGAAATCCGCGACGCCGCCGAGGCCATCAACGGCCGCATCCAGAGCAACCGTCGCCTCGCCGGGACAGAAGTTCTGCCACTTTTTGCACGGCTGAGCCTGCAGGAGCAGCACCGGGTCTTCAATCCGGGGGGCAAACGGCGCATCATCCTGGCCACCAACGTTGCTGAGACGTCGCTGACCGTCCCGGGCATCAAGTACGTGATCGACACCGGCACCGCACGTATTTCGCGCTACTCCCACAGGACCAAGGTCCAGCGCCTCCCGATCGAGCGCGTCTCCCAGGCGTCGGCCAACCAACGCTCAGGGCGTTGCGGGCGTGTTTCCGAAGGCATCGCCATCCGTTTGTACTCGGAGGAGGACTTTGATTCGCGTCCACTGTTCACGGACCCGGAAATCCTTCGAACCAACCTCGCCGCGGTCATCCTCCAGATGACCGCCATGGGCGTTGCCCGCAGTCCCAAGGACGTGGAGAACTTCCCCTTTGTGGAGCCGCCGGATTCCAGGGCAATCAACGACGGCGTGACGCTCCTGCGCGAACTCGGTGCCTTGAGTTCGCCCAAGTCCGGAGACGCAGGAGCGGGTGGCCGCAGCGGCAGCGGCCTCACCGCCGTCGGACAGAAACTGGCCCAGCTGCCCGTTGATCCCCGGCTTGGCCGCATGATCGTGGAGGCAGGCAAGCGTGGCTGCGTCCGCGAAGTCATGATCCTGGCCGCTGCGCTCACCATCCAGGACCCCCGCGAAAGACCGACGGACAAGCAGCAGCTGGCCTCGGAAAAGCACGCACGCTTCCGCGATGAGATCTCGGATTTCACGGGCTTCCTCAACCTGTGGAACTACATCCAGGAAAAGCAACGCGAGCTGTCCTCCACCCAGTTCCGCAAGCTCTGCCGCAACGAGTTCATCAATTATCTGCGCGTCCGCGAGTGGCAGGACCTCTTCACCCAGCTCCGGCAGCTGGCAAAGCCACTGGGCATCGCGCTGGACAACAAGCGTGAAGCCGATCCTGTGGGCAACTATGAGGGCATCCACATCAGCCTGCTCTCGGGGTTGCTGAGCCACATTGGGCTCCTTGATGAGCGCAAGCGCGAATACGCCGGTGCGCGTGGCAGCCGCTTCGCCATCTTCCCCGGCTCGGCCTTGTTCAAGAAGTCTCCGGCTTTTGTCATGGCAGCGGAACTGGTGGAAACCAGCCGCTTGTGGGCCAGGGTCGCCGCCAAGTTCGATCCCCTGTGGGCTGAACAGGTAGCCCCCGACCTCGTGAAGCGGTCCTACAGCGAACCTCACTGGTCCTCGCGGCAAGGCGCAGTCATGGCGCACGAGAAGGTCACCCTTTACGGTGTCCCGATCATTCCCAACCGCCGGGTCAACTACGGACGGGTTGATCCCGAGCTCTCCCGCGAACTGTTCATCCGCCACGCACTGGTGGAGGGCGAATGGAAGACCCATCACAAGTTCTTCCACCGCAACCGCGCCCTGCTCCAGGAAATCGAAGAGCTCGAGACCCGCATGCGGCGCCGCGACATCCTGGTGGACGACCAAACGCTCTTCGAGTTCTACGACGCACGCGTGGGCAAGGAAGTAGTCTCCGAGAGGCACTTTGATAAATGGTGGAAGGACGCCCGGCAGGCCGATCCCACGCTGTTGGACTTCGACCAATCCCTGCTGATGAGCGAAGACGCAGATGCCTTGGACGACTCCGCCTATCCGAAGACCTGGCTGCACAAGGGCTTCGAGCTCCCCTTGAGCTACGAGTTCCATCCCGTGGCACCGGGGTCTGCGCCCAACCCGTCGGACGGCGTCACTGCCGAAGTTCCTGTGCTGTTCCTCAACCAGCTGGACGACGCCCCGTTCCGTTGGCAGATTCCGGGCCAGCGGGTAGAGCTGGTCACTGCCCTGATCAAGTCGCTGCCCAAACAGGTACGAAAGAACTTCGTCCCGGCTCCTGATGTGGCCCGGCAGGCAACCGCGGCACTGGAAACGGACTTTGACCCCGCAACCGATGAGCTGGAGCCTTCCTTGGAACTGGTGCTCCGCCGGCTCCGCGGACACGTCATTCCGCCCGGTTCCTGGAACTGGGATGCCGTACCGCCGCACCTCCGCGTAAGTTTCAAGGTGGTGGACAGCAAGGGCAAAGTCCTGGACGAAGGCAAGGACCTCGCTGAACTCCAGGAAAAGCTTGCCCCCGCCACTCGCCGCGCCATCGCCGAGTCGCTCGGCGCCACCCCGGCCACCACGGCACCGGCCAAGGCCGGTAAGGGACCGGGAGCATCCGCCCTGGCGAACGGTCAAGGGGCTGCTGCCACGGCTTCGTCTACCGGCAATCCCGATGGCGTAGTAGCTGAACGCAGCGGAATCACTGAGTGGGACTTCGGGACGGTGGAACGGCAGGTAACGCGCACCGTCAAGGGCCACGCCGTCACCGGCTTCCCTGCGGTGGTTGATGAAGGCAAGTCCGTGGCCCTGCGGGTCTTCCAGACCAAGGCCGAACAGGAAGCCGCCATGCGTGGCGGCGTCATCAGGCTTCTGGCCCTGCGGATTCCGCCTCCTGACCGCTACGTGCTGGAGCATCTCAGCAATATGGAGAAGCTGACGTTCAGCCAGAATCCGCACGGATCTGTCAGTGCCCTGATCGCGGACTGCGCTCTGGCCGCCATCGACAAACTGACGCCCCAGGAGCTGCCTTGGGACAGGAAGTCCTTCGACGCGTTGTATGAAGTAGTCCGTGCGGAACTGATCGATACCGTGTTTACAGTGACTGCCGTCGTCGAACGCGTTCTGGCGAGTATGCGGCGCATCCAGAAGGCGCTGAAGTCCAACGCCAGCCTGCCGCTGATCAGCGCTCTCAACGACATGAAGTCCCAGCTGGAGCAGTTGGTCTTTCCCGGCTTTGTGGCACGGACGGGCTACGCGCAGCTCAGCCAGTTGCCGCGATACTTGCAGGCGATCGAGAAGCGGCTGGAGAAGCTTCCCGGCAACGTACAGCGGGACGGCTTGAACATGGCGATCGTGCAGGCGCTGGAGGATGACTATGACGACGCCGTGTCCGCCCTTCTCCCCGGTCGCCGCGCGGGCACTGAGTTAACACGGGTGCGCTGGATGATCGAAGAACTGCGGGTCAGCCTTTTTGCCGTAGAACTCGGAACCGCCTACTCCGTCTCGGACAAACGCATCCGTACGGTGCTGAACCAGGCGCTCGCCCCGGCCTAGCATCGATCAAAAAACCCGGCGGCGCTGATTCAGCACCGCCGGGTTAACTTTGTTGAAGGTCTCAATCCTGCGGGACAACATCCCCATGCCCGGCCGAACGCAAGGCAGCACGAAGCTTCACGGCAGTGGCATCCATGACGGCGGGATCCGGATTGTGGTCCACGTTGTGGATCTCGAAGTCTGCAGTGGAGTAGGCCGGCCACACGTGGACATGCAAGTGGTCCACCTCAAAGCCTTCCATCAGGACGCCTACCCTCTTGGCGTCAAACAGGTCCTCCTGGACCTTGCCGATGCTTTGCGCAACATCCATCACCTTGGCCAGCAGTTCGGGACGCGCGTGGGTCCATGAATCTACTTCTTCACGCGGTACCACCAGCGTGTGCCCTTGAGTCAGCGGTGCAATAGTCAGGAAAGCCACCACTTCCTCGTCCTTCCAGACGAAGCGGCCCGGAATCTCCCCGTTGATGATTTTGGTGAACAGTGTGCTCATGCGTCTGCCCTTTCGGATGGGTCCTGGAGTGTTGAGGTGTCCAGCACGAAACGGTACTTCACGTCACCGGCCACCATGCGGTCGTACGCCTCGTTCAGCTGGTCGGCCCGCACAATTTCGATGTCGCTGACAACACCGTGTTCCGCACAGAAGTCCAGCATTTCCTGAGTTTCCTCGATGCCGCCAATCAACGATCCTGCATAGGCGAGCCGGCGGCGGATGAGCAGTCCGGGACTAACGGGCGGCATCTCATCCGCGGGAAGGCCCAGCTGGAAGAGCGCCCCGTCCAGGCGAAGCGTGCGGAAGTAGGGGTTGAGATCGTGCGGTGCAGCAACAGTGTCAATAATGACGTCGATGCTCCTGTTGGCGGCTTCCATGGCCTCGGCATCCTTGGACAGGACCACGTGGTCGGCGCCCAGCTCCCGGGCAGCGTCAAACTTGGATTCAGAGGTGGTGAAAACTGTGACCTCCGCCCCCATGGCCTTGGCAATCTTCACTGCCATATGTCCCAGGCCACCCAAGCCCACCACGCCCACGGCGTCGCCTTCTTCCACTTCGAAATACCGCAGCGGAGAGTAGGTGGTAATCCCGGCACACAGCAAAGGGGCTGCCGCTGCCGCGTCCAGGGCCTCGGGAACACGCAACACGAAGCGCCGGTCCACCACTACCGACGTCGAATAGCCGCCTTGGGTGATGGCGTCACCGTGACGGGGGTCTGCGGCCCCATACGTGCCGATGTTGCCCCGCTCGCAGTATTGCTCCAGGCCTTCAAGGCAGCTCTCGCATTCGCGGCAGGAGTCCACCAAGCAGCCGACGCCGACGTGGTCGCCCGGCATGAATTCCTTCACGGCGGAGCCCACGCGGGTTACCCGGCCAACAATTTCATGGCCCGGAACCAGCGGGTACGGAGGAACCCGCCATTCGCCGCGCGTCGCATGAACGTCGGAGTGGCACAGCCCGCAATACTCAATCGCGATCTCTACGTCATCTGCGGTGGGTGCCCGCCTCGCAAGGGTCAGGGGCACCAGGCCGCTGTCCGGGGACGTGGCACCGTACGCTGCAGCCAGGGTGGTGCTTCCGGTTTCACCGGTGTCCATGGTGATGGGTTTGGCAAGGGGCGGGGGCACGGGGCGTCCTGGAGTCATGATCCGACGCTACTCCCGGCAGCGGCGCTTCTGCCACTCGGTCCCACGTCGTCCCCAGAGCTTTCCTCCAACGGCGCACTGCCCACTGCCACCGGGTTGCCGGAGTTGTTGGACCACTGCGAGAAGGATCCCGGGTACAGGGCGGCCTTGTATCCGGCGATGTGCAGCGCCACTATTTCATGGCTCGCTGTGACTCCGGAACCGCAATAGACCGCCACAGTGGACGAGCCATCCACGCCCAACGCCTCGAAACGGCGGCGGAGCTCTTGGGCAGGCAGGAATGTTCCGTCGGGTGCGAGGTTCTCCGTGGTAGGGGCGCTCACGGCGCCGGGGATGTGCCCTGCCCGCGGATCAATCGGCTCCACTTCACCCCGGTAGCGCTCCCCCGCCCGGGCATCGAGCAGCACTCCGCTCTGGTGCCACTGCGCGGCTTCGGCTTCGTCGATGGCCGGCAGGCCTCCCTCGCCCAGGGAAACACTTCCGACGACGGGCCTTACTTCACCTGCCTCCACCGGGTGACCGCCGGCGCGCCAGGCGGCGAGGCCGCCGTCGAGCAGGTAGACAGATTCCAAGCCCGCATTTCGCAGCATCCACCAAACGCGGGCCGCTGCCATGCCCCCGCTGTTGTCGTACGCAACCACGGTATCGCCGTCGTTGATACCCCATTGGCGCGCCGCGCCCTGGAACCGTTCGGTGGAGGGCAGCGGATGCCGGCCCTGGCCAGGCCTCGCATGGTCGGCAAGCTCTGTGGGGAGGTCCACGAACACAGCGCCGGGCAGGTGACCCGCCAGGTACTCGCTATGCCCGTCCGTCCTGCCGAGCACCCAGCGGACATCCAGAAGCACGGTCCGCTCCCCTGAATCGAGGCGATTGCGCAGTTCGGGGGCACTTATCAGCGTGGACATCTTTTCTCCTTCAATTCCTGCGGCCTGGGCTCCGTTGCTGCCGGCACCCGGTTTCCAGCCTAGGCTTATCCGGTGAGCAATTCGTGCATTCAGGACAGGGCATGGGCCAGCGAGGCCATCCGCAAAATCGAGGCCGAGAACAACCGTTCGGCGGACACGCACCTTTATGCGGTCCCCCTCCCGGACCATTGGGGCGTCCAGCTGTACCTGAAGGACGAATCGACCCACCGCTCCGGCAGCCTCAAGCACCGCCTGGCGCGGTCCTTGTTCCTCTACGGACTGGTCAACGGCTGGATCACCGAGGGCACCACCATCGTTGAGGCCTCGAGCGGCAGCACGGCAGTCTCCGAGGCGTATTTTGCCCAGCTCATCGGGCTGCCTTTCATCGCGGTGATGACAAAAACCACCAGCCCGGAAAAGATCGCCCTGATCGAGGAATTCGGCGGTGCCTGCCTGCTGGTGGACCACGCCTCCGAAGTGTACGCAGTGGCCGAAGAGACCGCGAAAACCTCCGGCGGCTACTACATGGACCAATTCACGCACGCAGAACGCGCTACGGACTGGCGGGGCAACAACAACATCGCCGAGTCGATTTTCGACCAACTCGCGCTTGAGGAACACCCCGTCCCGGAGTGGATCGTCGTAGGAGCGGGCACCGGGGGTACCAGCGCCACCATTGGCCGCTATCTTCGGTACAACCGCTACTCCACCCGTCTTGCCGTGGTGGACCCGGAAAACTCGGCCTTCTACCCCGCCTGGCGCGACGGAGACGCCGCCGCGGCAACGGGCCAGCCATCCAGGATTGAAGGCATCGGCCGGCCACGATCCGAGCCGAGTTTCGTGCCCGCGGTCATCGACCACATGATCCAGGTGCCGGATGCCGCCTCGGTGGCTGCCATGCGCCACCTTCGGAAACTCACGGGCCTGCATGCCGGTCCCTCCACGGGGACCAACCTGTGGGGCGTGTGGCAGCTGGTGGCCGGGATGGTCGCCGAGGGGCGACGGGGCAGCATCGTGTCGCTGATGTGCGACGGCGGCGACCGCTATGCGGGCAGCTACTACGACGCCGGGTGGCTTGCGGCGAAGGGGCTGGACCCCGCACCTCACGAGGCAGTCCTGGAGCAGTTCCACCGCACAGGGGTGTGGACCGGCTAGACCTCTACCGATTCGCGTGGGGCAAGACGCTGATAACTGGTCCCATAACGGGCGCCGATACGGGTCACATGGCCTTCAACAATGCCACGTCCCAGTTCATTAAGCAGGGCGTCGTGGACCGGGAACGCCCTGGGAGCGCGGACCGAGATGACGAAATCGACAACCTCCCCCACCTTGGACCACGGAGCATGGATGGGCACCAGGAGAGTCTTGACGTCAATGCCGTCCGGGACCACGAACGAGTCCCCGGGGTGAAACACGTTGGCATCGATCAGGTACCCGATGTTGGCCACCACCGGGATCTGCGCATGAATCACCGCGTGCTGGCCGCCGAAGGTGCGTACGCTGAACCCTGCGGCATCGAAACCGGAGCCCGGCTCAGCCGTGTGGACGCGGGCTGCGACGTCGGCTTCCTCTCGCAGGGCTGCGGCAACCCCGGCGGGGGCATGGACCTCAAGCCCGGCGTTGCTCCGGAGCGCGGACACCAAAGCGGGCCGGTCAATGTGGTCATTGTGCTCGTGCGTAATGAGGACGGCGTGGGCGCCGGTTAACGCTTCCCCCGACTCGGAGAAGGTCCCGGGATCGATGACCAGAACGTTCCCGTCTTTCTCCAACCGGACACAAGCGTGGGTGTATTTGGTGAGCAACATGACCAAAGCCTAGGACCACCGGCTGACAGTTTCCAAGCCTGCCCTGCTGGTAAAATTGGGGTTTGCCAGCATCCCCAGGGAAGTGAGTCCTTCAATGCCACACGGCACCAATTCCGCCACGACCGGCCCCTCGGCGCCGGCCACCAGCGGCGTCAAGGAGCAGCGCGTTACCAAGCAGCGCTTGGCCGTCAGCGCCGCACTGGACGAATTGGATGACTTCGTCAGCACCCAGGAGCTGTACCGCCTGCTGCAGAACAAGGGCATTTCAGTGTCCCTGGCCACCGCGTACCGCATCCTCCAGTCATTGGCCGACGATGGACTCATTGATGTCCTCCGCAACGGTGAAGGCGAAGCGGTCTACCGCCGCTGCAACGTCACCGGGCACCACCACCACCTGCTGTGCCGCAACTGCGGCAAGGCAGTTGAAGTGGAGGCACCCGCCGTCGAGACCTGGGCAGCACGAACGGCTTCGGAACATGGCTTCACTGAGGTGGCCCACACAGTGGAAATTTTCGGGCTGTGCCCCGAGTGCACTGCGAAGAAGGCGGCCGGGACTCTCTAGAGGGCGCCTGCCGGCTGATCCCGCGACACCCTGCCGTTGAGGCCCCTGTTGGCCCTGACCCGTCCAATCACCCTGCACACCACATAGATCAGGAATGACAGCGTGGTGACGTACGGGCTGATGGGAATCCGGCTGCCGAGGGCCAGCAGGATTCCGCCGACGGTAGCCGTCATCGCGAAAACCACGCTCAGCACTACCACCAACCGGGGTGATGTGGTAACCCGAAGCGCAGCTGCCGCCGGCGTAATCAGCAACGCGAGGACCAGCAGGGCGCCGACGATCTGGATGGACAGCGCCACACTGACGCCCAGCAGCACCATGAATCCAATGGCCAGGCCACGAACCGGAACACCTCTGGCTTCCGCCATTTCGGGGTCTACGCTGGCAAAGCTCAGCGGCCGCCAGATTGCTGCCAAGGCGATCATCACCACCACTGCAGTTCCTGCAAGAACCTGCAGCTGCACGGTGTCCACGGAGACAATCTGACCGGTCAGCAGTCCGAACTTGTTGGCCGCGCGGCCCTCATAGAGCGCCAGGAAAAGGATGCCCAGCCCCAGGCCGAACGGCATGATGACACCGATGATCGAGTTCTTGTCCCGCGCCCGGACGCCCATGAAGCCCAGCAATACAGCAGCCGCCACTGAGCCGACCAAGGAGCCAAAGATGATGTCGGCGCCGATCAGCAAGGCAAACGCAGCGCCGGCGAAGGACAGTTCCGAAATGCCGTGGACAGCGAAAGCCAGGTCCCGTTTCATGACGAACGTGCCCACCAACCCGCCCAGCAGCCCCAGCACGGCTCCAGCCCAAATGGAGTTCTGAACGAGGACCAGCAACTCACCGTAGTTCTCGAAGTTGAAAATGGTCTGCAGAATGGTGTCGAGGTCCATCTAGAACTCCTCCCCGGCGGTTGCATGGGCATCGTCATGGAAGTGCGTCGTTGCGTCAGGGAGGCCGACGACGACGATCCTTCCGTTGGCATGGATGACCTCCACATGGCTGTTGTACAGCTCCGAAAGGACTTCCGTAGTCATGACTTCCTGGGGCGTGCCCACACGGAATTGGCCGCCGGCAAGGTAGAGGACCCGGTCAACATAGTCGATCACCGGGTTGATCTCGTGGGTCACGAAAACCACTGCGCTGTTCCGCTCATGGCATTGTTTGTTGATCAGCGAGCTGACGCCCTGTTGGTGGTGCAGGTCCAGGGAGAGGAGCGGTTCGTCGCACAGCAGGACCTGCGGCTCTGTGGCCAGTGCTTGTGCCACCCTGAGCCGTTGCTGCTCGCCTCCGGACAGTTGCCCCACTGGCACCTTCGCGTAGTCGGAAGCTCCCACCAGCTCGAGTAATTGGTCAATTTTCGGGTTGACCTTCCCGGCCGAGAGCCGCATGCCCCACCGGTGTCCGTCGATCCCCAAGCCCACCAGGTCCCGTGCACGCAAGGGCGTGTCTGGCGCAAACGACTTTTGCTGCGGGATGTAGCCAATCCGCTTGCTGCCTCGCTCCACCGGGTGGCCACCCAGGGAAACAGTTCCTGAATGCAGTTCCTGAAGCCCAAGGAGAACCTTCAGGAAGCTGGTCTTGCCGCTGCCGTTGGGTCCCAGCACAGCGAAGAACTCGCCGGGATTGATGTCGAGGTCGAGATCCCGCCAGAGCGCCCTCTTGCCGAACTGTAGGCTCGCTCCACGGAGGCTCACTACCGGTGTCAAAAGTTGTCCTCGATTCATGCGTTGCTGGGAACGCAGTCAGTGGTGCCGCTGGTATACGCGGCCGTGCTGGTGGCAGGCAAAAGGCCCCGCAGCCATCCTGAATATCTTAGGACGTTGGCAGGGCCCTTCACCGCATACCGGGTGTCAGGAAATGCTACTTCTTGAGCGCGGAGGAAACCGACTCCACGTTGTCGGACATCCACTGGACGTAGTCCTTGCCATCAGGCAGCGTCTCGGTGAAGTTCACCACCGGCACGCCGGCAGCTTCCGCGGCCCGCTTGACGGCTTCAGTCTGGGGCCCTTCGGTCTGCTCGTTGTACGCCAGGAACCGCACGGATTTGGCAGTGACCAGGTCCGTGGTTTCCTTCAACACGGCGGCCGGGACATCTGTTTCCTCTTCAATGGCAGCGCTGTAAGCCTCCGGAGTTTTGTTTTCCAGGCCGGCAGCTTCCAGGAGGTACAAGGGCACGGGCTCGGTGACAGCTACCGGCGCATGGTCGTTTGCGGCCTTGACGGCGTCGAGCTTTCCGGTGAGGTCGGCGAGTTTGGTTTTGAAGGCTTCGGCATTGGCTGTGAAGGTCGTCGCCGATCCCGCATCCAGGCTGCCGAGCTTGGCAGCGACTGCATCGGCGAGCTTGCCCATGGTGTCCAAGCTGTACCAGACGTGCTCATTGAACTCGCCGTGGTTGTGGGTGTGGCCTTCTTCGCTGTGGGATTCCTCGCTGTGGGCTTCTTCTTCCGGGGCGAGCCCGGAGATTTCCACGGCGCTGATCATGTTCTCGTGGCCGACCTTGGTCTCATCAGCAATTTTGTGGAGGAACTCGTCATAGCCTCCGCCGTTCTCCACCACGAGCTTGGCCTTGGAGATCACCAGCTTGTCCTGGGCACTTGCCTCATAGGAGTGCGGGTCCTGGCTTGTCTTGGTGATGATGGCGTTCACGTTGACTTTGTCCCCGCCAATTGCCTTCACAACATCCCCGTAGACATTCGTGGAGGTGACTACTTCAATGGCACCGGACGACGACGGATCGCTTGCCCCTGCTGTCCCCGCGCAGGAAGAAAGAAACAGGGCGGCAAGGGCTGCGGAAGCGGCCATGGACAGGCGGGCGGCGGAACGACGCACGGGAACCTCGGATCTACTCAAAATGAGAATCAAACACAATTACTGGCAGATTCAAGTGTAGCCCTAAATGGGAATGATTCCTATTTAGACAAACCGGCGCCGATCGGGTGCGATCGGCGCCGGCCTTTTCCTTGGTGTTACTTGACCTGTTGGTCTCCGTACCGGCGGATGCCCGTCGCCTGCGTTGCGTCGCGGATCTCACCCACCAATTGTTCAATGACGTCCTCCAGGAAGAGGACACCCTGGGTCTCTCCGTCGGCGCCGATGACACGGGCCAGGTGCGATCCCGTCCGTTGCATGACAGACATGGCCTGCTCGATTTCGTCGTCCGGCGCAAGGTTGGCAAAGGAACGGATGCGCCCCTCGGCGATGGGATGCCTTCGGCCCTCGTCCGGGATGGACAGGATGTCCTTCACGTGCAGGTAGCCGGCGAGTTCGCCGTCGTCGTCCACCATGGGGAAACGGGAGAATCCCGTCCGGCTGACCGCCTTTTCCAGGTCCACGGGAGTAGAGGCAGTCTTGAGCACCACCAATTTGTCCAAGGGAACCATGATGTGCGAAGCCGTGTGTTCCGAGAACTCCAGTGCACCGCTCAACAAGCCAGTTTCGTCGTCCACCAAACCATGGCGCGTGGACTCCTGGACAATCGACTGCACTTCCTCCAGCGTGAACGAGGAAGACACCTCGTCCTTCGGCTCGATCTTCATCAGCCGCAGGATGTGGTTGGCCAGCCAGTTCAGGGTCCAGATGATCGGGTTCACCAGGCGGGCAATGAACATCAACGGCGGGGCCAACAACAGTGCGGCCTTGTCGGCTACGGAAACGGAGATGTTCTTGGGAACCATCTCGCCAAAAGTGACATGCAGGAACGTGACGAACAGCAAGGCGATGGCAAAGGCGATGATGTCCGCCAGTTCAACCGGAACGCCCACCAGCTCAAGGGGCTCGGCCAACAAGTGATGGATGGCCGGTTCGGCAACCTGAAGGATCAACAGGGAACAGACGGTGATGCCCAGCTGTGCACAGGCAAGCATCAACGAAACGTTTTCCATGGCACGCAGTGTTGTCTGCGCGCGCTTTGATCCGGCTTCGGCCAAGGGCTCGATCTGGCTGCGGCGTGCAGACATGACGGCAAACTCGGCACCGACGAAGAAGGCGTTGCCGATCAGGAGAACGACGAGCCAGACAATTCCTACCCAGTCGCTCATACGGCCCCCGCTTCATGACGCGGATTCTCTGCATTCTCTGGAGCGGAATCATCCGACTCCACATGATGGAAACAGATCCGGTCGATCCTTCGGCCATCCATCCTGGTCACCGTGAGCGTCCCGCCTACCGTGTCTACGACGTCTCCCGTCCTGGCGATACGACCAAGCTGGCTCATGACGTAGCCACCCACAGTCTCATAGGCCGACTCGTCAGGCACTGTGAGATTGGGTATCTGCTCGGAAACCTCATCCGGCCGCAGGAGCCCAGGGAAGTACCAGTCGCCGGACGCGCTCTGCAGCACTCCCGGGCGGACTTTGTCATGCTCGTCAGCGACCTCACCGACGATCTCTTCCACCAAGTCCTCAAGGGTGGTGATTCCTGCGGTTCCGCCGTACTCGTCCAGCACGACGGCCAACTGCAGGTTACCCTCGCGCAACTCGGAGAGCAGCGCATCCAGGTGAATGGTTTCGGGAACCTGCAGGACATCGGTCATGATCGCACCGGCCTCGAGCTTGGCCCGGCGCTCTGCCGGGACAGCCACGGCTTTCTTGACGTGCACCACGCCGCGGATGTCATCCGTGGAATCACCAATAACGGGGAACCGCGAATATCCGGTGCGCCGCGCGGCGTCGAGGATGTCGGCCACAGGCTGGTCGGCATCGATCGTTTCCATGCGGATACGCGGTGTCATGACGTCTGCTGCCGTGCGCCCGGAAAAGTTCAGGGTGCGGGCAACGAAGTTGGCGGTCCCTGCGTCCAAAGTCCCCAGCTCAGCGGAGCGCCTCACCAAGGAGGCCAGCTCCGCGGGGGTCCTTGCCCCGGAGATCTCTTCCTTGGCTTCAAGGCCGAACAGGTTCAGCACCTTGTTGGAGAACCCGTTAAGAACCACGATGGCCGGCTTGAAAACGGCCGTGAACATCAGCTGGGGGCGGGCAAGGCGTTTGCCCAAAGGGAATGCAAGGGCGATGGCCATGTTCTTGGGAACCAGTTCGCCGATCAGCATCGACAAGAGGGTGGCGACAGCCATCGCCAGGATTAAGGCCACTGAATGCGCTGCATCCGGGCTGAACCCCAGGGACGCAAGCGGACCCCCAAGAAGTTGCCCCAAGGAGGGTTCCATGACGAAGCCGGTCAGCAGCGTGGTCAGGGTGATCCCGAGCTGGCAACTGGAAAGCTGCGTGGACAGCGACTTGAGGCACTTCAGCAGCGGGGCGGCAGCATGATCGCCGTTATTAACCGCACGCTGAACGCTGGCTTGGTCCAACGCAACCAGGGAAAACTCAACTGCTACAAAGAAGCCGGTACCCAGGATCAGGGCAAATCCGGCGAGGAGAAGAATCCATTCCACTTAGCGCATCACTCCATGAGTGGGCGCGAGCAATGCGGAGGGCGCCGTCAGCGGGGAAATTCGCCCCGGCGGAGGCTGGTCGGGTCCCGCGGACGCATGGTCCGAGGAACCACCGGCTGTGAGCGCCGGCGCGTGATGGGCATGTGAACGGGTATTGCCGGCTCGACGGGCACGCTGTGCGGAGTTGCCAGATTGACTCCCCCGACAGTTCCCAGGCCGGCACCTAGATTTACTGTCCATAAGAGTTTCAGTCTACAGTCCAGCCCCCGGGCACCTCCAACAGCAGGCCTGACTCTGCGACAAAAAAGAAGTGTCACGCCACTAAGTCAGCCGCAACATGATTTAGGTCACCACTATTGGCAGTTAACCAACGATCCTAACTAGACTGTCAGGGGTCTGAGTTCGCGGGACCCGGACCCTGTCCCATCGTTGCGGAAAAGCAACTTTGGCCAGCGGGAAAACAACACTCATGGAAGAGGCGTATTTCAAGTGCCAGAGCAGCCCAGCCACCGTCTACCAGAGGAATTTGGCGGAAACGAGTGGCTCGTTGACGAACTGTACGAGCGGTACCAACAGGACAAGAATTCGGTCGACACCAAGTGGTGGCCGCTCTTTGAATCCTTTGCTTCTGCTGACGGCACTTCTTCCAACGGAACCTCCGCAGCTCCTTCAGCTGCCAATCCACCCACCCAAGTACTTCCCGTGGTAGCCCCGGCTGCAGCGGCTCCGGCACCGGCGCCGGCCGCTCCTGCCGCTGCCGCGGAACCGGCTGCACCGGCGGCACCCGCCCCGGCGAAGAAAGCACCGGCCACCGTTGCCCGGGACGGAGCAAAGAAGCCCGCAGCCGGAACCACGGCACAACCCATTCCTGCCCAGCTGCCCAAGAGCACCAAGGCGCCCACGGCACCTGAGGAAGATGTAGTTTCAGTCCTCCGGGGTCCGGCCAAGGCCATCGCCACCAACATGGTGACAAGCCTTGAAGTACCTACCGCCACGAGTGTCCGCGCAGTTCCCGCCAAGCTGCTCATCGACAACCGGGTGGTCATCAACTCCAACCTTGCCCGTGCCCGCGGTGGCAAGGTTTCCTTTACGCACCTCATCGGCTACGCCGTTGTCCGTGCGTTGTCCCAGTTCCCGTCGATGAACGTCTACTACGACGAAATCGATGGCAAGCCCAGTGCTGTGCAGCCCGCACACGTCAACTTCGGCATCGCCATTGACATGCCCAAGCCCGATGGCACCCGCCTCCTGATGGTTCCCAACATCAAGAAGGCCGAGACCATGGACTTCGCTGAGTTCTGGCACACCTATGAGGACCTCATCAAGCGCGCCCGTAACGGCAAGCTGACGGCAGACGACCACGCCGGCACCACGGTTTCCTTGACCAACCCCGGTGGCATCGGCACCGTGCACTCCGTGCCCCGCCTCTCCAAGGGCCAGGCCGCCATCATCGGCGTCGGCGCCCTTGACTACCCCGCCGAGTTCCAGGGTGCCAGCGAGAAAATCATCGCCCAGAACGCCATCAGCAAGATCCTCACGCTGACGTCCACCTATGACCACCGTGTCATCCAGGGCGCCGGCAGCGGCGAGTTCCTCAAGCTTGTCCACCAGCTCCTGCTCGGTGCGCAGAACTTCTATGACGAGATCTTTGAAGCCCTGCGTATCCCCTACGAGCCCGTCCGCTGGAGCCCGGACCTCCAGGTGGATCCTGCCGACGAGATCAACAAGGTTGCCCGCATCCAGCAGCTGATCCACTCCTACCGCGTCCGCGGTCACCTGATGGCGGACACCGATCCCCTGGAGTACGTCCAGCGCAAGCACCCGGACCTTGACGTCCTCACCTACGGACTGACCCTGTGGGACCTGGACCGCGAATGGCCCACCGGCGGCTTCGGCGGCAAGCCGCAGCTCAAGTTCCGCGACATCCTCGGGGTCCTGCGTGATGCGTACTGCCGCACCACGGGCATCGAGTACATGCACATCCAGGAACCTGCAGAACGCAAGTGGTTCCAGGACCAGCTGGAGCACCCGTACTCCAAGCCGAGCCGTGAAGAGCAGCTGCGCATCGTTTCCAAGCTCAACGCAGCCGAAGCGTTCGAAACGTTCCTGCAGACCAAGTTCGTTGGTCAGAAGCGCTTCTCCCTGGAGGGTGGCGAGTCGCTGATTCCGTTGCTCGACGCCGTGATCTCGGACGCTGCCGACGACGGTCTGGACGAAGTTGCCATCGGCATGGCCCACCGCGGCCGCCTCAACGTGCTGACCAACATCGCCGGCAAGACCTACGCACAGGTCTTCCGCGAATTCGAAGGCACCCAGGACCCGCGCTCCGTGCAGGGCTCCGGTGACGTCAAGTACCACCTCGGTACGGAAGGCACCTTCACCTCGGACAACGGCAAGCAGACCAAGGTCTACCTCGCCGCCAACCCGTCCCACCTTGAAGCTGTGGACTCCGTCCTTGAGGGCATTGTCCGCGCCAAGCAGGACAGGCTGGACCAGGGCGAGTCGTTCCCCGTCCTGCCCATTATGGTCCACGGTGACGCCGCGTTCGCCGGCCAGGGTGTTGTGGCTGAAACCCTCAACCTCTCGCAGCTGCGTGGCTACCGCACCGGCGGCACCATCCACGTGATCGTCAACAACCAGGTTGGCTTCACCACGGCGCCGTCGTCATCGCGTTCGTCCACGTACTCCACGGACGTTGCCAAAATGATCCAGGCACCGGTGTTCCACGTGAACGGCGACGACCCCGAGGCCGTGGTGCGTGTTGCACAACTCGCCTACGAGTTCCGTCAGCGTTTCCACAAGGACGTTGTCATCGACATGGTCTGCTACCGCCGTCGCGGCCACAACGAGGGCGACGACCCCTCGATGACGCAGCCGCTCATGTACAACCTGATCGAAGCCAAGCGCTCCGTCCGCAAGCTGTACACCGAGTCGCTCATCGGCCGTGGAGATATCACCGAGGAAGAAGCAGAGCAGTTGCTCCGCGACTACCAGGAGCGCCTCGAGCGTGTCTTCGCTGAGACGCACGCAGCGCAGACCTCACCGATCCCGATCATCACAGCGGATTCCGCAGCTGTCTCGGACATCGAGCGTCCCATCGCCCAGCAGGCCGACTTCGGGACCAACTCCCCGGCGTCCACTGCCATTTCGGCTGAGACCCTCGCCCGCATCGGCAAGGCGCACCTGGAAATTCCGGATGGCTTCACGGTCCACTCCAAGCTGAAGCAGCTTCTGGAGAAGCGCGAGCAGATGTCCCGTGAAGGCGGCATCGACTGGGGCTTCGGCGAGATCGCAGCTTTTGGCTCGCTGATCATGGAGGGCGTGCCGGTCCGGTTGGCCGGACAGGACTCCCGCCGCGGCACGTTCGTGCAGCGTCACGCTGTCTTCCACGACCGCGCCAACGGCAACGAGTGGCTGCCGCTGGGCAACCTGTCCGATGACCAGGCCAAGCTGTGGATCTACGACTCCCTGCTGTCCGAATACGCAGCCATGGGCTTCGAATACGGCTACTCGGTGGAGCGCCCCGACGCCTTGGTCCTGTGGGAAGCGCAGTTCGGTGACTTCGTCAACGGCGCCCAGACCATCATTGACGAGTTCATTTCCTCGGCTGAACAGAAGTGGGGCCAGCGCTCCTCGCTGGTGCTCATGCTTCCGCATGGATATGAAGGCCAAGGACCGGACCACTCCTCTGCACGCATTGAGCGCTTCCTGCAGATGTGCGCCGAGGACAACATGATCGTGGCCAACCCCACCACCGCTGCCTCGCACTTCCACCTGTTGCGCCGCCAGGCCTACAGCCGTCCGCGCAAGCCGTTGATCATCTTCACGCCGAAGCAGCTGCTCCGCCTCAAGGGCGCCGCATCCGCCGTCGAAGACTTCACCACGGGTGGCTTCCGGCCGGTCATTGCCGATCCTGAGGTTCAGCCTGCCAACGTGGACCGCGTCATCCTGGTCTCGGGCCGGTTGTACTACGACCTCCTGTCCAACCGACAGAAGTCCGGCGATACCTCCACTGCCATCATCCGCGTTGAGCAGCTGTACCCGCTGCCCAAGGCTGAGATTGACGCAGAATTGGCCAAGTACCCGAACGCGGACATCGTTTGGGCGCAGGACGAACCTGCCAACCAGGGTCCGTGGCCGTTCATGGGCCTGAACCTGGCACCCGAGCTTGACCGCAAGCTCCGCTTGGTGTCGCGTCCGGCCTCGGCCTCCACGGCGGCCGGTTCCATGAAGCGCCACGCCGCTGAGCAGGATGCCCTGATCAAGCAGGCGTTCGAACGCAAGTAAAGCGAAACTGCCCGGTCTGAGGAGTGAATGCGCCCCTCAGGCCGGGCAGTTCTGTTTAATGGGACAGGTATCCGGTTCCAGAACCGGCCGATGATCCGGCAAACCGTGCAAGGACCGTAACGAGTGTGAAGAGGTAACCGTGGAAGACAGGAAGCTGCGTATCGCAGCTGTTGGAGATGAACTGCTCGCGGGCCTGGGGGATCCCCGCGCCTTGGGTTGGCTCGGACGAGTGCTGGCCCGAACGCCCCAGGACGCCGTCGTAGTGGAGAGTTTCCCGCTCCCCTGCCCCATGGAAGGCACGGAGGGCCTGGCCGCCCGGTGGCAGGACGAAGCAGGCAGGCGCTTCAGCGACTCCCATGAGAACCGCCTGGTCATCGGGCTTTCAGGCCGCGACCTCGAGTTCGGACTGTCGACGGCCCGCAGCCGCTTGAACCTGGCCAACATCCTCGACGGTGCCTCGCACAGCAGCGTGGAGGTCTTTGTGGTGGGGCCTCCGCCCACACTGGACCCGGCACGGAACAAACGGCTCGCAGAACTCAACACAGCCTTTGCCGATGTCACCACGCGGCGCAACCACCACTACGTAGACACGTTCTCTCCCTTGCTCAATCATGAGCAGTGGAGGACAGACCTCGCAGCCAATGGGGGAACACCGGGCCAGGCCGGCTACGGATTGATTGCGTGGCTCGTCCTGCACCGTGGCTGGTTCCAATGGCTTAATATCGCTCAACCGGAGTAGCCATGACGCGGCCCTGGCAGCCACAGTCTCCTGCAGTTCCGGCCCGCCGGCTCCGTCAAGGTCGTCATCAACAGAGTCAGCGGCGGCAGCGGCGTCATCGCCCGCCGCGACGCCATCATCCATGTCATCTCCGGCGTCTGCAGCGCTGCAGCCTTTCGATGCTGCGACACTGCGTGCGGAATTCGAACGCACAGCAAAAGAACTACTGGTGCCAGGTGCCATGGTGCTGCTGGAGACTCCCGGTGGATCACTGACCGCGTCCTACGGAACCGGGACCCGCGGCGCTGACCGTACGGTTTCCGCCGAGGACCACATCCGGGTGGGTTCGGTCACCAAGACCTTGGACCACCACCGTGGTCCTGCAACTGGTGCAGGAAGGCAAGCTCTCACTGGATGATCCCGTGTCCAAGTACCGTCCCGACGTCCCCAATGGAGGCGCGATCACCCTTGAACAGATCCTGACCATGCGCAGCGGCCTGTTCAACTACACCGAAACACTCGAGCTCAACACAGCCATGGACCAGGACCTGCAAAAGTCTGGCAGCCGGAACTCCTTGCCTTGGCCTTCGCGCACCCACCGTATTTTGCACGGGGCAGGCCATTCCGGCGCCTCATCCCCGCGGCTGTTTCTATGGGGACAACGTCTTAACCATGACCAATCCGGCCCTTCCCGAGGATATGCAGAAGGAAGCAACTGCCGGCGCCCTGGCGCCGAACGATGTCACTGACGGTAATCCGTCCTGGGCATGGGCTGCAGGCCCGGGCATCTCCACAGCAGCAGATTTGAAGATTTTGGGCGAGGCCCTCGTCAACGGAAAGCTCCTGAAGCCGGAACTCCAGCAGAAGAGGCTAGACAGCGTCACCCCCACCAATCCGGACAATCCCGGCGGCGCTTCGTATGGTTTGGGCATTGCCAAGTTCGGCAATGCCTACGGGCACACCGGCGAGTTGCCGGGCTTCAATACGTTCATGGGAAACGACCCCATCAACTCCGTCACCTTGGTGGTATGGACCAACCTGGCCCCCGCTGCCGACGGGCGGGACCCCGCCACCACCATCGCGCGCACGTTGATCGGCAAGCTGTACCGACCGGCTGCCTGATTCCCAGCACACCATTGCTTCCAGACTACTCACGATATATCGTGAGTTTATCAAACGCGATATATCGCAATCTGGAGGGATCATGTCTGAGGAACTATGGACCGTCACCGGTCCGCAAACCATTGATGTGGACGATGTCCGCTCTCTCAAGCTGGGAATCGTCAAGGGCCGCTTTGACGTCATGACCCACGACCAGCCTTCTGTCCGCATTGAAATCAGTGAAATCACGGGCGACCCCCTCACGGTGACGCTCGTGGACGGCCGCTTGGAAGTGCGCCACCAGCTGCAAGGGCCGCAAGGGTGGTTTCGCAACCTGATGGGCACCGTCAACAACACCAGTACCAACTCAGTGGTTGTCGGGATCGCCCTACCGCCCGGAGTGGATGTCGAGGCGGGAACGGTCAGCGGCGACGGCCTGGTCTCCGGGATCAGCGGCCGGACGCGCCTGAACACCGTCTCAGGCTCCGTGATGGCAGATGGAACCAGCGGCGAACTGCACGTGAACACCGTCAGCGGCGAGGTCATCGCCAGGAACCACGACGGCGTCCTGACCGCCAAGAGCGTCTCGGGCGAGGTGACCGCTTCGGGCAAGTTCAAGAACGTCCGGGCCAGCACTGTCAGCGGTGACCTCAGTTTCGATCTCCAGGACTATACCAACGACCTTGGGGCGAA
Organism: Arthrobacter sp. YN; assembly: GCF_002224285.1. GTDB lineage: Bacteria > Actinomycetota > Actinomycetes > Actinomycetales > Micrococcaceae > Arthrobacter. The sequence continues at coordinate 3,339,396 of NZ_CP022436.1, forward strand.
CTCCGTCTCCGGCGACCTGACCATCAGGCTTCCCCACGACGTCGGCCTGGACATTGTGGCCAAGTCAGCCAGCGGAACCGTAGTGATCGACGACCAGATGTATGCCCAGCCCGGCAGCAACGTGCACACGATTGTAGGCCCGGACGAAAAGCTCATGCTGTTGCGCACCAACACGGTCTCCGGCAAGACCTACATCATGCACGGGTCAGCACCGGCAACGGACAACAACCACCAGGTCCCCGGGGAAGCTGGCCTCTGATGCCTCCCGTCTTTGCACACGGAGCCCTGCGCCTGTACCTGCTGGCGTTGCTCGAAGCGGGCCCCAAGCACGGCTATGAACTGATCAAGGCCTTGGGCGACCGGTTTGGCGGGACGTACTCCCCCAGCGCAGGAACCATCTATCCGCGCCTGGGCAAGCTGGAGGAAGAGGGCCTGGTAGCCACCGAAACCGAGGGCCGTCGCACCAAATACTTCATCACCGACGCGGGCCTCGCCGAACTGGATGGCCGCAGGGACGAGTTGGCCGACGTCGAGAACACCATTTCTGCCTCCGTCAGGCGCCTCGCCGATAACCTGCGCGAAGATATCCGGACCAATATGCGGGGCCTGCGGGCAGACCTCGCCGCCACTGCTGAAGCGGCCCGCACCACCGCCACCTCAGCGCCTTTCCGGAGCCGGTCCGGCGGCTACACCCCTGAGGGCCAACGCCTGGTGAAGGAAGCCGAGCTGATGGTCCAGTCATTCAGGGACGATATCCGGGTGGAGCTGCGCCTGCACGGCGCCTCACAACCGCTGACGCCTTTGGCACTGGAAACAGTGCGTACGGTACTGGACCAGGCGCGCATCTCGATCAGGAATTCGCTGCGGAACTGACGCGGAGTTGGCTTTAGCCGGCGCAACACCGTTCCCGGTTCGCGACCCGGCACCCGGATGTGCGAAACTGGAGGGCAGCTCTATTGAGTATCAATCATTGAAGGAGGCCAGCTATGAGCAAGCGTGCACGTAAGCGTCGTGACCGTAAGCGCGGCGGCGCGAACCACGGCAAGCGTCCCAACACCTAAGCCAGCGGCTTAGTGTCACAGGCTTAAGAGCGAGGGCCCCGGAAACCATGAGGTTTCCGGGGCCCTTGGCGTTTGTGTCCGTTGGGATCAGGCCTCTACCGGCTTGATGGAGTGAATCCTGTCCAGAATCGAGTTCTTAAGGTTCTCCGGTGCTGACTCGGTGCACGACCGCTTGACCATGGTACGGATGAGGCACTCGAGGTCATATTGCTCGGAGCACTCCTCGCAGGTGTCCAGGTGCTGCTTGATCTCGCTGAGGTCCTCGCGGGTCAACGCGCCGTCGAGGTACTCGTAGATCCGCTGCATTCGCGTATCGTCGCAATCGCCCAATCCCTGGCAGTCGCTCATTTCTCTTTCTCCTGATTGTTGCTTCCGGCCGCGGCCTGGTCTTCGGTGTGGGCCCTGAAGCCCCGTTCGGTGGCGTAGTCCGCCAGCATGTCCCGCAGCATCTTCCTGCCGCGGTGCAACCGTGACATGACCGTGCCGATGGGAGTGTTCATGATTTCAGATATCTGCTTGTACGCGTAGCCCTCGACGTCCGCGAAGTAGACAGCCAGCCGGAATTCCTCCGGGATGGATTGCAATGCGTTTTTGACGTCGGAGTCCGGCAAGTGGTCCAGCGCCTCAGTTTCCGCGGACCTCAACCCCGCAGAAGTGTGCGACTCTGCCTTGGCCAACTGCCAGTCCTCGATCGTGTCCGAGTTGGACTGCAGCGGCTCGCGCTGCCGCTTCCGGTAGAGGTTGATATAGGTGTTGGTCAGGATGCGGTACAGCCACGCTTTGAGGTTGGTCCCCGGCTTGTACTGGTGGAAAGCCGAAAATGCCTTGGTATAGGCCTCCTGAACCAGGTCCTCCGCATCCGAAGGGTTTCGTGCCATCCTCATGGCTGCCGAATACAACTGGTCCACATATTGCATGGCGTCGCGCTCGAACCGCGCACGCCGCTGCTCGGGAGTCTCCGAAGCGACATCGACGTCGGGTGCGGCCACTGCGTCTTCCGCGCCGGCCGCCTGGTACATGGCCGCTGCGGCCGGTTCCGTGGTGCTCATCGTTGCCAAGTCTACTGTCAGCTGCGGGGAATCCGGCTGTGTGCCGTACCCGCGCTCCGGTAGAACCACACGGTCCTTAACCAAAGTCAAAAAATCAACTCCGTTCACCAAGGCGGCAACACCGTGCCGCAGTCCGGTCTCCACCGCACCACTAGTTCACAACGGCCGCCGCTGGGTAATTATTCCGCAAAGGTGCAAGACTAGAGCAGACTGCACCCCTTGAACACAACACCCATTGACATAGTGTGGCAAGCCATCCAGGAGGCAAGACATGTCTGTTATCCGTTTTCTCGCGCGGCCCATGCTCGCATCCAGCTTCGTCGTCGCAGGTCTTGACAAGCTCAGGAACGCAGACGATACCGCCAAGCAGCTCTCGCCCGTCCTTCGACGGGCCTCGGAGTCCCTGCCATTCAAAGCCGATGAGAAGACCCTTGCGCGCGTCATTGGAGGCGCCCAGTTGGGGGCCGGCGCATTGCTCGGGCTTGGGAAGCTCACCCGTTTTGCCGCAACGGTGCTGGCTGTGACGTCGGCGTTGAACTCCTACGTCGAATGGCGATCAGCGGATATCAGCACCAAGGAAGGGCGGAGCGCACGCAAGGCCCAGTTGCTGAAGAACATTTCCCTGACAGGCGGGGTACTTCTTGCCTCGGTTGATACCGAGGGACGCCCGAGCATTGCCTGGCGCGCGGAGCACTTGGCTGCCGACGCCAAAAAGGTGACGGGCAAGCAAATCAAGCGGGCAGACAAAGCAGTACGCAAGGCCGTAGACAACGCAGTTGGAGCATAAGGAAGCATGACGGGTACCACCGCCGCAAACACCGGATCAACCAAAGCCGCTGCGCTGCCTCTCTGGCCGGCGCCCTACGCCAAGGGGCCCGTGGACGCCACGGTGACGGTACCTGGTTCAAAGTCGCTGACCAACCGGTTCCTGGTGTTGGCGGCCTTGGCGGATGGTCCCTCACGGCTGCGGGCTCCGCTGCATTCCCGTGATTCCGCACTCATGATCCAGGCTTTGCGGCAGTTGGGTGCCACGGTCACGGAGGTTCCTGGCGACGGCGACTACGGCCCTGACCTTGAGATCACCCCGATGGATCCCGCTGCCCCAAGCGCAGGAACAGCCATTGACTGCGGCCTCGCCGGCACCGTCATGCGGTTCGTGCCTCCACTGGCGGCCTTGCGCAAGGGAACTACAGTCTTCGACGGCGATCCGCACGCCCGCAACAGGCCCATGGGAACCATCATCGAGGCGTTGACCGCCCTCGGCGTCCCCGTGGCAGCCGAAGGCGGCAGGACGCCGTCGGCTCTTCCCTTCACGGTGGACGGCACGGGCGAAGTCCGGGGTGGCCACTTAGTGATCGATGCCAGCGCGTCATCGCAGTTTGTGTCCGCCCTGCTGCTGGTCGGTGCCCGTTTCACCGAAGGTCTCCACTTGGAGCACGTCGGCAAGCCCGTACCCAGCTTGGACCACATCACCATGACCGTGGAGGTCCTCCGCAGCGTGGGCGTCACCGTGGACGACTCCGTACCCAACCACTGGCGGGTCTCTCCCGGACCCATCCGCGCCTTTGACCAGAGGATCGAGCAGGACCTTTCCAACGCAGGCCCTTTCCTGGCCGCGGCACTGGCAACGCAGGGCACTGTACGGATCACCAATTGGCCGGCGGGCACCACCCAGGTCGGCGATATGTGGCGGACCATCCTCGCCACCATGGGAGCCAGCGTCACCGTGGAAAACGGGACCCTCACTGTGACCGGCGGACCGGTCATCAAGGGCGCCGACTTCGACGAAACCAGCGAACTCGCACCCACCGTTGCCGCCTTGTGCGCCCTGGCTGCCGGCCCCTCGCGGCTGACGGGGATTGCCCATCTCCGAGGCCACGAAACGGACCGTCTCGCGGCGCTCGTTGCCGAGATCAACTCCCTGGGCGGTGACGCCGAAGAGACCGTCGATGGCCTCATCATCCGCCCCACGGCACTGCACGCCGGCGTGGTCCACAGCTACGCCGACCACCGCATGGCCACTGCCGGCGCCATCCTGGGCCTCGCCGTGGAAGGCGTCCAGGTGGAAGACATCGCCACCACATCCAAGACCATGCCGGAGTTCCCGGAAATGTGGGCCCGAATGGTGGGAACCATCTCCAGCACGGATGGGACCAGCAACTGACCATGGGCCGCGACGCACGCTCCTGGGACGAATCCGACGTCCGGATCCGACCCAACAAAAAAGGGTCCAGGCCACGGACCAAGGACAGGCCCAGCCATGACGACGCCGTTATCGGCCGGATCATCACCGTTGACCGCGGACGGTACAGGGCAATTGTGGACGAGGATTCCGCGAACGCACGCGTCGTCATCGCTGCGCGCGCCCGCGAACTGCGGCGTAACCCGGTAGTACCCGGGGACTTCGTCGCTTTGGTGGGGGACGTCTCCGGTTCGCCGGACACGCTTGCGCGGCTGGTCCGGGTGGAAGAACGACGAACCCTCCTGCGACGCAGCGCGGACGACACCGACCCCATAGAACGCGTGGTGGTGGCCAACGCACATCAGTTGGTCATTGTTGTTGCAGCCGCCAACCCTGAACCGCGCACCGGATTCATCGACCGCGCCTTGGTGGCAGCCTACGACGCCGGCATTGAGCCGTTGCTGCTCATCACCAAGGCGGACGTCAAGGATCCGGCGGAATTGCTTGCCAACTACCTCAGCCTTGACTTCCCCGTGATCATCAGCCGCACAGCGGACTCCGAAGCAGGTGGCATCGACGCCCGCTCTGATGACGGCCTGTCCGCACGGTTGGACCGGGACGCCGTAGCCCAGTTGCGCTCCCACCTGGGCGGCAAGGTCACCGTGATGCTCGGCCACTCGGGCGTGGGCAAGTCCACCATGGTCAACGCGCTGACAGGGGCGGAGAGGGCCACCGGCGGTGTTAACGCTGTGACAGGCCGTGGCCGGCATACGTCCTCCTCCGCTCTGGCCCTGAAACTCGCCGACGCCCCGGCCGGCAGCTGGATCATCGATACCCCGGGCATCCGGTCCTTTGGCCTGGCCCACGTGGACCCGGACAGGATCCTACATTCCTTCCCGGATCTTGAACCCGGAACGGAAGCCTGTGAGCGGGGCTGCAAACACGACGCCACAGCCATCAACTGCGGACTGGATCCGTGGGTGAACGACGGCCATGCAGGACCTTCGGGAGTGGCGCGGTTGGCCTCGTTGCGCCGGTTGCTCGGTGCCGACCCCCGGATGGAAGCAAAAGAGACCAAGGAACTGGGCACCGTCAACTGATCGTTGCGGCTTCACGTCCCCGCTGCAGCGAACGTTTCAGGATAGTTTGGTGGCATGACCCATCCCGTTTCCACCTACAACGATGACCTGCGCCTTGCCCACGTCCTCGCTGATTCAGTCGATGCCCAGACCATGGACCGCTTCAAAGCTCTGGACCTGAAGATCGAAACCAAGCCAGACCTCACACCTGTCACCGACGCCGACAAAGCAGCGGAGGAAGCCATCCGGGGTCAGCTCTCCCGGTCCCGCCCCCGGGATGCTGTCCTTGGCGAGGAGTTTGGCAGCAGCGGGCACGGCTCACGCCGTTGGATCATTGATCCCATCGACGGGACCAAGAACTTCGTCCGGGGCGTACCGGTTTGGGCAACATTGATCGCCTTGGTTGATGAGGGTGAACCCGTGGTAGGCGTCGTCAGTGCACCTGCCTTGGGAAAACGCTGGTGGGCTGCCAAGGACATGGGTGCCTACATGGGCCGGTCCCTTGCCGCGGCCACCCGATTGAAGGTCTCCAACGTTTCCCGTTTGTCCGATGCCTCCTTGTCCTACTCGAGCCTGTCCGGGTGGAAGGAACGCGGGAACCTGGACGAGTTCCTGGGGCTCACCGAGGATGTGTGGCGCACCCGGGCCTACGGCGACTTTTGGTCGTACTGCCTGGTGGCCGAGGGCGCAGTGGACATCGCGTGCGAGCCTGAGCTGAACCTGTACGACATGGCAGCTCTCGTCCCGATCGTTACGGAGGCCGGTGGACGCTTCACTTCCCTGGAAGGCGACGACGGTCCGTTCGGCGGCAACGCGCTGGCCACCAACTCCATCCTTCACTCGGAAGTCCTTAAACGGCTCAACCCAGGCCTGGACGACCTGCTCTAGTACAGGTTTCCTTCAGGGTTCACTAGCTGCTTTTCAGCGAATATTCGACGGCGGAGGCCTCCTTTTGGGGGGCCTCCGCCGTTTTTTATTCGCCAAACCGGTGATTTACAACCCGGCGTAACAAAGTGCTTAACAAAGGGAAGTGACTTTGGAGGGGCCGATGGAGGTGCCCTAACCTTTTTTACAGGTCACGAGTGCCAGCGCTAAACCCCGGTTTGCTGGCCGGCAACCCTCCTTTCGCGGCGGGGTGCCCCGGGTGACGACCCGGCCGGTCCGGAACGGATGCGGCAAGCGCGGATCCCCCTATGGGGGTCCCTCTTGAGTGAGGTCCCATGAGCACAGTCACGTTCGACTCAAACATCATTCCGTCCTTTGCCGGTGAAACCCCGTCACAGTCAGCTGCAGCAGCACGGCCGCTCGCCGCCGTCACCGGGGCTGAGCTGCAGGCACCGCTGATCCAGGGCGGCCACGTCCGCTATGCCAACCTGGACTACGGTGCATCGGCTCCGGCCCTGACCGTTGTCTCGGCCTACCTCAACGAGGTCCTGCCTTACTACGCCAGCGTTCACCGCGGCGCGGGCTTTGCCTCCCAGATCAGCACGTCGGTCTACGAGAACTCGCGGAACATCGTTCGTGAGTTCGTCGGCGGCCGTCCTGACGATTCCGTGATTTTCACGCGAAACACCACGGACTCCCTGAACCTTCTGGCCGGCTGCCTTCCGCAGACCGACGGCCGTTTCTCCGGCGAAGTCCTGTACCTGGACATCGAACACCACGCCAATCTTCTTCCCTGGCAGGGTGTCCCGCACCGCAGCGTCGTGGCGGCCTCCACGTTGACCGCCACGGTGGACAAGCTTCGCAACGAATTGGCCCAAGGCGGGGTCAGCCTGCTCGCCGTCACGGGTGCCTCCAACGTGACAGGTGAAATCCTGCCGATCGCCGAACTCGCTGCACTGGCGCATGAATACGGTGCCAGGATCGTTGTGGACGCCGCCCAGCTGGCACCCCACCGCCGGATCAACATCACGGAGGCCGATGTTGACTACGTCGTGTTCTCCGGCCACAAGCTGTATGCCCCCTTCGGCGCAGGCGTCGTAGTGGGCCGCCCGGACTGGCTCGACGCCGGGACGCCGCACCTGGCTGGTGGCGGCGCCGTCCGTGAGGCCCGTCTGGACTCGGTGAGCTGGGCAACGGGCCCTGCCCGCCATGAAGGCGGGTCCCCCAATGTCCTGGGTGCCGCGACCCTCGCCCGCGCCACACAGGTCCTCGCCGGGCTGGACCAGGACGCGTGGCACGCCCACGAAGCCGCCATCCGCACGTACCTGGTGGACGGCCTGGAGGCCATCGACGGCGTGACAGTGCACCAGATCTTCACTGACTCCGACGACACCATTGGAGTGGTCAACTTCTCCGTGGAAGGATTCGACGCCGGATTGGTGGCCGCTTATCTGGCCGCCGAGCACGGAGTTGGCCTCCGGGATGGACGCTTCTGCGCCCACCCACTGCTCAAGCGACTCGGACTTCCCTCCGGCTCCTTGCGTGCCAGCTTTGGCGTCGGCTCCCGGTTGGAGGACGCCACCAGGCTGCTCGCAGGCATCGAAGGGCTGAAGCGCAACGGGTTGGGTTGGGACTACGTAGTGGACGAGGGCCGCTGGGTACCTGCCAACGACCACCGGACCTACCCGGAATGGGCTCCCAACACACCCGGTACGGCAGGCGCAGCTCCCTGCACTGTTGACTAAGCGCTCTTTACCGCGGCTGCGGTAAATTCGTAGGGTATCTTTTTGGCAACCCTGTGAAGGAGTTTTTGGTGGCATTGCCTTCTCCGGCCGCCTCCAGTGGACAGCCCGGCGTTCCCCGACCTGCCGGACCACGTGGTCCCAAGCTCCACGCTGACCGTCGGAACGAGTTCGGCCAGAGCTTCCAGGACGGCGGTGAGCACTACGATCGCGTTCGGCCCGGTTATCCCCTGGACTCCGTGGAGTGGCTTGTTCCCCCGGGGGCCACGGCGGCTGCGGATCTCGGAGCGGGAACAGGCAAGTTCACGGCCCTCCTCGTGGAGCGCGGACTGGAGGTTGCCGCCGTCGACCCTTCCACCGACATGCTGGAGCAACTGCGCAAGTCCCACCCGCACGTCACCGCGCTGGAGGGAACGGCTGAAGCAACTGGACTGACGGACTCAGCATTCGACGTCGTCAGTGTTGCCCAGGCCTGGCATTGGTGCGATCCCCTGGCTGCGAGCACCGAGACAGCCCGTATCCTGCGGCCGCACGGAACCTTGGGACTGGTCTGGAACCAATTGGATACCGACGTGCCCTGGGTTCATCGGCTCTCGCGCATCATGCATGCCGGAGACGTCCACAAGCCAGGGTTCCGTCCACTGATCGGCCCGGAATTTTCCGGCTTGGAAAGCCACTTCACCCGGTGGTCGGACGCCGTGACTCCCCAAGACATCATGGAGCTGACCAAGTCGCGGAGCTACTATCTCCGAGCCAACGACGCCACCAGGGCGAAGGTCATGGCCAACCTGGAGTGGTACCTCTACGAGCACCTGCGGCACGCACCGGGAGACACCATTCCACTGCCCTACGTGACGCAGACCTGGCGGGCGTTCAAATTGCGCCCCGCGCGGCCACGGTAGGCTTGGAGTGTGAAGACCAGTACGCCCTCCTCCTCGATTGAGGACTACGTCAAGGTCATCTACTCGTACACAGAGTGGCAAGACAAGCCGATAACGTCCTCCCAGCTTGCCCAGCGCCTGGGTGTGGCTAATTCCTCCGTGTCTGAAATGGTCCGCAAGCTCAAGGACCAGGGACTGGTGGACCACCAACCCTACAGCGCCATTCGCCTGACACCCGCGGGCATGCGCCTGGCATTGGCCATGGTGCGCCGGCATCGCCTCATTGAGACCTATCTGGTGGAAGAACTCGGGTACAGCTGGGATGAGGTCCATGATGAAGCTGAGATGTTGGAGCATGCGGTGTCAGACACCTTCATCGAGCGAATGTCCGACAAACTTGGTCACCCTGTCAGGGACCCGCACGGCGATCCGATTCCTTCGGCGGATGGCTCCGTTGAACTGCCGCACGCCTACCGCATGATCGAACTGGACCAGGGACACTCCGGCCGTATCACCAGGATCAGCGACGAGAACCCCGATCTCCTCAGGTACTTGGCAGCGGAAGAGATCACCCTTGACGCCCCGGTTGAAGTGGTCGGACGCAAACCGTTCGGCGGAGCTCTGGTGGTGCGGATTGGAAGCGGCGCCACAGGCCGCGAGTTCGATCTCGCCGACGAAGTCACGTCCGCACTCTGGGTTCAGAGCGCTGAAACCCACGAAGGCTGCGTCCTCCCCACCCGCTGACCCAACCCCCGCGAGAGGTCAGCCGGGCAGCCCGGCTGACCCGCCGTCGTCGGACGCTGCATCCCGATCGCTGTCAGCGGCAATCGCCGCCCCCTTGGGCGGATTTCTTATCCCGACGGCGGAAGCTGCTGCCCCGGCCAGGAACAGTGCCGCCGTGACCAACAGGGCGTTGTACAAACCTTCACGGCTGAAGACCGGTCCCACAATCAGCCCCGCGAAGGCAATGGTGATCAGGCCGGCGATGCGGGCAACGGCGTTGTTCACCGCCGAACCGATCCCCGCCTCCTCGGGCGGGACAGCACCAAGAATGGCGGCCGTCAAGGGCGCTACAAGAGTAGCCAATCCCAGACCGAAAACAATCTGGCCCGGCAGGACCTGTGTCCAATAATCCAACGGCTCCTGGACCGACAACGACATCAGGAAGCCCGCACCGCACAGCAACGGGCCCACGGTCATGAACCATCGGGGCCCGTACTTTCCTGCAAGGCCACCAAAATACGAGGCACACAGCATGAGGATGACGGTGCCAGGCAGCAGGGCGATGCCCGCCACGGTGGCCGCCATGCCCCCAACTTGCTGAAGATAGATTCCCAAAACGAAGAACCCCAGGGAAATTCCCCCGTAGATGGCCAGCGTTGCCAGGTTCCCCCACGCAAAGTTGCGGATCGCGAAGAGCCTGAGTGGCAGCATGGGCTCGGCTGTCCGGGCCTCATGGATCAGGAAAAGAGCCATGGCTGCGATGCCGGCCACCAGAGGCAACCACACCTGCACGCTCCCCCATCCCATGCGGCCCTGTTCGATGAACGCAAACACGGGACCACCGAGGCCCACCATGGCCAGGACGGCTCCGAGGTAGTCGATGCGCTTGCTCTTGTCCCTCGCGGCATCGGAGGCCCGCAGGCCTGCCAGCATGGGCCAAATGGCAACGGCGGGAATGACATTGATGAAGAAGATGACACGCCAGGAGAGCAGGTCCACAGCTATGCCGCCAATCAGCGGACCCACGATGGCCGCAGCGCTGGTCCAGCCGGACCACTGGCCGATGGCTTTGGACTGGGCCGGGCCGGTGAACGAGGTAATAATCATGGCCAGCGAACTTGGGACCAGGAGGGCTCCGGCAATGCCCTGCAGTGCCCGCGACACCACCAGGACTTCGCCGGACCACGCCAGCCCGCACAAGACCGAGGTCACTGCAAAACCCGCCAGGCCCCATTCAAGGATTCGTGCCCTGCCGAAATGGTCAGACAACGAACCCGCCACCAGGATCAATGCACCCAAGGTCAGCAGGTACGCGTCCACTACCCATTGTTGAATGACCAGGCCGCCACCGAGCTCCCTCCCGATGGCAGGCAGTGCGAGATTGACCACAAAACCATCGAGGATGGCGATGAACGACGCCACGATGGCCACCACCAGCACTCGTTTCTGGAGCGGAGTACTCGGCAGAAGCGCGGCAGCGTCAGTCATGAGCACAGCCTACGCCCGTGAAGTCCCGTATCGTTGAGTGGTGATCAGCAGACGTGATGCCGCATTGGCCCTTGATATTTCGATGGAAATGGCACAGCGCCACGGTATTCCGTCCAGGCTTTCCGAAGCCGAACTCCGCGATATGCAGGACAATCCCCCGGCTTGGTTGGTGCAATCGCGCGCCAACCGCACCGGCAAGCGCCCCGTCTGGGTGCATCTGACCTGTGCTGTGTGCGGCTATTCCGAAGCCATTCGGCCCAAAAAGTGGTGGCCGGACTTTTCCTTCGTCTACTGCGGTACCCACCGGAACAGTGACCTTCCCAAGCTCTTCCTCGGGGAAGTACGCAGCGAATACGAGGGGGTTGGCAGCCGCTTCGTGGGCGTCGTCGATGTTCCGGAGAGCAAAGCCTAGCCTCCGTTCACGGCTGGACCATCTCTGAGGGAACCGCAAGAACCTGCACTCGTTTCCCCTCCCTCAGCACGGTCAAGGGGAAGGGCTGGCCTATGGCTTCCTCGAACAATAACTTCTGCAGGCTCTCGGCACTGGACACGGCCCGCCCCTGGGCGCGGAGCACAACGTCCCCTGGTTGAAGCCCGGATAGCTCCGCTGGAGACCGGGGAATCACCTCTACCACCCGCAGGCCCTCCTTCTGCCCCGTCCGTACAACGGCGCTGGCATCCAGGGGGATTGGCGTACTCACCAAACCCAGATACGCTCGGTGCACCCGGCCATCCCTCAGCAGGGACGCGATAATGCGCTGGGTGGTGGTGTTGATGGGCACTGCCAAACCCAGACCCAGTCCTGCTACCGCGGTGTTGATGCCCACGATGCGCCCGCGGGTATCGGCCAACGCTCCGCCGGAATTCCCGGGATTCAGGGCAGCGTCCGTTTGGATAACATCCTCGATGACCCGCTGGTGTTCGCCCGCCCTGACGGGAATGGACCTGCCCAAACCACTGACGACGCCCGCAGTCACCGAGCCGGCCAGACCCAACGGGTTACCCACGGCGACCACCAACTGGCCCACCTTCAGGGTTTCGGCATTGCCCAGCACTGCCGGGGGCGGCGTGGACTTCACGCCACGGACCACGGCGAGATCGGATAAAGGATCCGCGCCCACCAACTCCACGTCTGTCTGCCTCCCATCGGCGAACACAGCCCGGCCGGACCGGATACCAGCCACTACGTGGGCGTTCGTCAGCATGTATCCATCGCCGGTGAAGACCACGGACGAGCCACTGCCCCTGCGGATCTGCCCCCTCCGGCCGGTGCTGGTCATCTCGATGGCGGCAACGTGGGGTGTCACGGATTCCGCAACCCGGACCACGATCTTCGAGTACGCATCCAGGGCCTGCTCGTCGTCGTCAGGGTCTAGCAGTTCGAAGTCCGGCTCAGTGCTCATCACATGCCTCCTGCCACCGCTCCGCCGTGGTTCGGCGCTTATCCAGTTCAACCGCCAATCCGTGGCTGGTAGTCCTGCGGACAGTACGCCGTGAGTGAACGTCGAAGGGTCCTGCCTTGGTGGGCTCGGGCATAAAAAAACCCCCGGATCACAGGGATCCGAGGGCTTTCCGTGGGTGGAGATGGGGGGAATTGAACCCCCGTCCGATGTCGTTTTGTCAGGGCTTCTCCGGGCGCAGTTCGCATCGGATTTTCTCGGCCCCAGCCATCCTGCGAACAGGTGGCTGATCCGGGCCCAGTCATCTTAGAGTCCCATTTACCTCAATGACGAAGGCAAACAGCAGTGGCTATCTAAATGACGCCAGGAACCGGGGCGATAGCAACCCCGGGCTGACGGACTGTCTTACTGCTTAGGCAGCGAGAGCGAAGTCAGTGCGCTTAGATTCGGCACTTATTGGTTTGCAGACAGCGTTTACGAGATAATTCTGCATCCTCGGCCCGCTTCACCTGTCGCGACTAACATCGTCGAAACCGATCATCCCCGTATTTTGTTACCAAACCCGAGTGGAACATCGACCATGTCGAATTCCCTTCGGACTACTCATCATAACGCATTCACCCGGTGGAACATTCCACGGGCCCCGTGGGCGTGGCGCTACCGGCGGTTGCGTTCCCGCAACTCACGCAGCGATTCACGCTTGTCCTGCTGCTCACGCAGCGTTTGGCGCTTGTCGTAATCCTTCTTGCCTCGGGCAATGGCGATTTCAACTTTGGCCCGGCCATCCAGGAAGTACAACTGGAGCGGCACCACCGTGAAGCCGGACTCGCGGATCTTCTGCGAGATTTTGTCCAGTTCGTCACGATGAAGCAAGAGCTTACGACGCCGGCGCGCGGCATGGTTGGTCCAGCTCCCTTGGTGATACTCAGGGATATGGATACCTTCCATCCACAATTCGTCGTTGTAGAAGGTGCAGAAGCCGTCCACCATGGAGGCATGGCCCTCACGGAGGGACTTCACTTCTGTTCCCATGAGGGCAATGCCGGCCTCATAGGTGTCCAGGACATGGTAGTTATGCCGGGCCTTCCGATTGGTGGCCACTACCTTACGGCCACTTTCCTTGGGCACGGTAGAACTCCTTGTTAGATGCGGATTTCAACTAGTGTACGCCAGAGCCGGGGGCCTCACGAGCACTGCCCACACGCTAGAGAAGGTTCATGGGATCCACAGCGGAACCGTTCAACCACGTTTCGAAGTGCGCGTGGCAACCGGTCGAGTTACCGGTGCTTCCCGAGTACGCGATGAGTTGGCCGGCCGAGACGCGTTGGCCGTTCGACACCACAATGCTGCTGTTGTGGTAGTAGATGGTGGTCAGCGAATTTCCTTGGACTACGCCATGGGACAGCTTCACACGCCATCCACCGCCGTCGGCTGAGTTCCATCCCGAGTTGAAGACCTCCCCTGCAGCCGCCGCGTAGACCGGAGTACCACACGCCGCGCCGAAGTCGATGCCGGTGTGCATGTAGCCACCCGTACCATAGAAGTCGATGGTCCCCGGGGGCGTTGCGCGCCAGCCAAATCCGGAGGTGATGGGAACATAACTGGCAAAGGGGTGACGCAGTCCGAAGGCGGACGGCGAACCTGCTGCCGGCGGAACATACGGCTGCTCTGGTGGGGCCGGCCGGCCCTGGGCCGCTGCTGCGGCTGCGGCTGCGGCGGCAGCCTCTTCAGCGAGGCGGCGCTGCTCGGCCTCCCAGGCTTCCCTGAGTTTCCGGTCGCGCTCTACGATTTCGGCGGCCACCGTGTTCTGCTCAGCCTTGACCCGGGCCAGATTGGCTTCGATACCCGGTTTGGCGGCCTGAAGCTGCCCATTCAGACGGGTGGTGTCTTCGATGAGCTTGTCGACTTCGGCTTTCTTGTTCGCAGCCTCGTCCCGTGCCGATTTCTCCCGGTCAAGCGCAGCGTCTGCTTTCGCTTTAAGGTCCTGTATCTCTTCCTCGACGGCTACCAGCCTTGCCTGGGAGTTCACGTTCGTGGCGTTCTGCTGGGTCAGCTTGGTCATGGCGGCGTTCTGGCTGCGCATGGCCTGGTCGGCCAAGTCCATGGACTCTGTCAGGTTGCCGGACTCACTGGACCCGAACAGAAGAGCGATGTTGGTGGGGACACCACCGGATTTGTATGCCTGGGAGGCGATCTGACCGATCAGTTTCTTGGTATCAGTGATCTTCTGCTTATCACTTTCCAACTGCTCGGTGATCTTGGCCTTGTTTTGCTGGGCAAGTTCAACCCTTGCCGCCAAAGCCTCAACTTCCTTGACCGCACTCGCCACCCGGCCCTGCGCCTCGAGCAGCGCCTGCTGGGCACCGGGAAGTCGGCCCTGGTAGATCACCAGGTCGCCGGCAGCTTTGGCGATGTTGGCATCGACGAACTCCAGGGATGCCTGAACCCTGGCGGCTTCAGCTTCAAGTGCGGCCTGCTGGTCTTCAAGGTTGTCGGCCTGGGCAGCAGGGGCGCCCGACAGGAGGCTGACAGCCAGACCCACAGCAAGCACGGCACCCATAATCCGAGCATTGCCCGACGCGAAGCGCCGGCGCAGGGAGATCGGGTCCAACGCGGTCATCAGGAGTCCTTTTCGATTGTCAGCATGAAGGGTGATCGGGCCTGGGCGGTCATCGCTAGACCTTCAAATATCGCCGGAGGGTCAAGAGCGAGGATATCCCGGCCAGACCCGCACCCAGGGCAATCAGCACGGGCGCGATCACCAGCACCTGGGTGGAGGAAATAAAGGGGGTGTTGAGGAACTGTGTCGACAGATCACCATTAAGCCAGAAGTGCGCCATCAACCAGAGCGTGACCGAGGCAAGCACTGCCCCCACAACGGCAGCGATAACACCCTCAAGGATGAACGGCAGTTGGATGACTGTTTTGGACGCACCGACGAGCCGCATGATGCCCGTTTCCCGGCGTCGGCTGAAGGCAGAAAGCCGGATGGTGGTGGTGATGAGCAGCACGGCACAGAAGATCATGACCACGGCTACACCCATCGCAGCAACCGACGCTCCGTTCATCCAGGAGAAGATGCGCTCCAGGACCTGCCGTTGGTCGCTGACCGTCTCGACTCCCGGCTGGGAGGAGAACGTCTCGCTGATGATCTGGTACTTTTCCGGGTTCTTCATGTTGATCCGGAAGGAGGCCGGTAGCTGGTCCTCGGACACCGAATCCACAATCGGTGAGTTGGAGAACTGTTCCTTGAAGTGCGTGTAGGCCTCAGCCTGGGATTCGAACTGGAAATCGTTGATGTATTGCTTGACCGCCGGCGACTCAAGCATTGCCTGCAGGTTCTCCTGCTGCTCCTGGGTGGCGGGACCCGAAGCGCAGCCCACCGCCGTCGAACCGTCATTGCAGAGGAAGACAGCCACCTGGACTTTGTCGTACCAGTAGCCCTTCATCTGGTTGATCTGCATCTGAAGCATTCCAGCGGCACCTACGAACGTCAAGGAAACGAACGTCACGAGGACCACTGAAATGACCATGGAAAGGTTCCGGCGCAGGCCACTGCCGATTTCCCCCAGGATGAACAGGAGCCTCACAGCTGCGCCCCCTGTGCACGGTTGAGTTCCTCACCGCTGGCATCCCGCAGGCGGCGCGATTCGCCAACCACCGGAATCATCGAGGTGTAGAGCGCCTTGGCTTCGTCTCGAATGACCTTGCCGTTCTTGAGCTCCACCACGCGGCGGCGCATTTCATTGACGATGTCGTCGTCGTGGGTTGCCATGACTACTGTGGTGCCGTTCTGGTTGATCTTGTCCAGGACTCCCATGATTCCCATCGAGGTGATGGGGTCCAGGTTGCCGGTCGGTTCGTCCGCCAGCAGGATGCCGGGACGGTTGACGACGGCGCGGGCGATCGCCACGCGCTGCTGCTCGCCACCGGAAAGTTCGTGGGGCATGCGGCGTTCCTTGCCCTCCAGGCCCACGGTCTTCAGGACCTCAGGAACTGTTTCGCGGATGATCGAACGGCTCTTGCCAATCACCTGCATCGCGAAGGCAACGTTGGCGAAGACATTCTTCTGCGGGAGCAGGCGGAAGTCCTGGAACACCACGCCGATGCCGCGTCGAAGCTTGGGTACACGCCAGCTCGAAATGTTGGCAACGTTCTGCCCGGCAACATACACAGACCCGGACGAGGCTTTATCTTCCTTCAGGATCAAGCGAAGAAAGGTGGACTTGCCTGAGCCCGACGCACCTACGAGGAAGGTGAATTCGCCGCGGTTGATCTCAAGGCTGACAGAGTCGAGCGCCGGTCGGGCATTCTGCTCGTAGACCTTGGTGACATTCTCAAATCTGATCATGGCCCTTTAGAACCCCGCCGGACATGACATAGTCGCCCAGTCCAACAGCCGGAGCGCGGGCTTTCGATGGGGGAAGTGAGAGCACCGGCCACTCGACTATACGCACGGGTAGGCCGGATTTACCGGGCTTTGGAGGGTGTGTCGCGGAATCCGGAGCGTTGGGGCGAACCGGACTCCGTGCTTCTCCGTCTTAGCTGGCAGCCGCGTTGCGGTTGCCAGTACGCCAACGGATGCCGGCGTCAATGAAGTCATCGATGTCGCCGTCCAGGACTGCTGAGGTATTGCCCACTTCATGTTCCGTTCGCAGATCCTTGACCATCTGGTAGGGGTTGAGCACGTAGGAGCGCATCTGGTCGCCCCAGGACGCCTTCACGTCTCCGGCCAGGGCCTTCTTCTCCGCGTCCTGCTGTTCCTTCTTGACCAGCAGCAATCGGGACTGAAGCACCCGCATGGCAGCGGCACGGTTCTGAAGCTGTGACTTTTCGTTCTGCATCGAGACCACAATGCCCGTGGGAAGGTGAGTCAGCCGCACTGCCGAGTCGGTGGTGTTGACCGACTGGCCTCCCGGGCCCGAGGATCGGAAGACGTCAACGCGAATTTCGTTATCCGGAATTTCGATGGAGTCCGTCTGTTCGATCAACGGAATAACTTCCACTGCCGCAAAGGACGTCTGTCGGCGGCCTTG
Source organism: Arthrobacter sp. YN (assembly GCF_002224285.1). Taxonomy (GTDB): domain Bacteria; phylum Actinomycetota; class Actinomycetes; order Actinomycetales; family Micrococcaceae; genus Arthrobacter. Next base: position 3,356,922 of record NZ_CP022436.1, read on the forward strand.
GTTGTCGAAGGGACTGATGCGGACCAACCGGTGGGTCCCCGCTTCGACGCTCAACGTGCCGAACGCGTACGGCGCCTTGACCTCGAAAGTGGCGGATTTCAGTCCCGCCTCCTCGGCATATGACGTATCCATTACGGTGGTCGGGTACCCGTGGCGTTCTGCCCAGCGCAGGTACATCCGCATCAGCATCTCGGCGAAATCTGCCGCGTCAACTCCACCGGCACCCGCACGGATGGTAACTACGGCTTCGCGCTCGTCGTACTCGCCTGCCAACAGCGTGGTGATTTCGAGTTCCGCCAGAGCCTTGCGAATGGACGACAACTCCTTCGCAGCTTCCGCCATGGAGTCTTCGTCGCCCTCGTCCTGGCCGAGTTCCACCAGGACTTCAAGGTCGTCGATCCGGGAGTCCAGCTTGGAAAGACGCTCAACTTCCGACTGCCGGTGTGACAACCGCGAAGTGATCACCTGGGCAGAAGCCGGGTCATCCCAAAGGTCCGGGGCTCCGGCTTGCTCGCTCAGTTCAGCGATCTCAGCCTTAAGTGCATCAACATCGGTAACGTTCTCGATGGAGCTGTAAGTTGCGCGAAGTGCGCGGATTTCTGCGGGAAAATCTATCTCAGCCATGGTCATCCCAGCGTACGCTATCCGTCACGCTCCCCCGACGGCCCCGTTCATTTCTGCCGGACCATGACCCGTACCGCTACTGGGTCAACGTTGAGCGGGCTACCGATCGGGCCTCAACCAGGATCCCGTCCGGCAGGAGGAAGCTGATCACCGGAGGATGGGCCACCGCGGTAAGGACCACCACGGCTGTGCCGCCGGGTTCACTGCCAGTGCCCGCCGCCAGGGCAAGGCGATCATGATGGGAAGAGGCGCCAGTGCCGGAGAGGTAGGAGGCTGCCCCGGACCGCACGCGCTCATCCACCAACGACGGCCCAGGGCGGCTCCCGGTGCCTATATCCCCCACCATGAAGGAGTCGGCAGCGGCAAGCGCTGCTCCGTCCGCCAGCGACAACAGTTTCTTGTGCTCCAGGTAGACCGCCGAGGCGGCCATGACCACTGTTGCCAGAAGGAGCGCCAGCACAACGAAGCCAATAATGAGAACGGCGATCTGGCCCTCGTCGCGGGTCTTGCCGCTGAGCGGCGTAGTCACAGGAAGCGCCCCACTACTTGAGTGGCCGACGCACTCAACCTGGCGGCATTCAAGCCCACCGTGTCCCCAAAGGGCATCAAGGGCAGGGGAACATCCAGGGTGACCTTCACCGTCACCCTTGCTCCAGCCGACAGACAGTCCGCTCTGTCACACGACACCTCAACCTTGGCTTTGTCCGGAGCATGCCCGTAGTCCCCCAGGGCAAGAAAGACTGCCCGTTCCGCCGCCGCCCCGGCATCGGAAAGCCCGCCCCGGGCCACGAACACCTTCGCGGCTTGGTCGGCGGCCCCGACCACCGCAAAAGACCCACCTTGGATTTGTCCGACCGTCACCACGAAATAGACCACGGGAACCATGAGCAGTACGGCCAGGAACGTAAATTCCACCACAGCACTGCCCTGTTCGCCCCATGGCGCCCCCGCGCCTGGCCCGGACCTCCCGGCGGGCATCTCGGCTGGATGCCCCGCAGGCACCCCAACCGAACCGTCAGCAGGCACCCCGACCGGCTCGACAGAGAGGCATAGTGCCTCGCGCATCCTGTGCCGGAAGGCTTTCAGCAGGCCAAGTCGTGGCTCAGTATGCTGCATGGCCCTTCACCTCCAGCAAGCCACGGGGACCAACCAGCCCGACAACCGGCAAGGGTGCCTTCACCGTCACCTCCAAGGTGCGGGCTCCGTCCATAACGACATCGCTGCAAACGATGTCCCCGGAAAAGTCGCTGTTCAAGGCGGCGTGAATCAACTCCGCGGCCCGTGCCTGGGCATCTGCCGGAGTGCGATCCGCCAAGGCCCCATACCGCGCACCGGAGGCCGCGGCATCAATCAGGGTGTTGCGGACATGCAACACCAAGGTGAGCTGGATGATCGCCATAAAAAACAGCGTCAGCAGCGCGCCCACCAAGACAAAGTCGACAACGGCGGACCCGTACTCGTCGGAGACGCTCCGCCGTTGCTTGCGCCAAAGACCTCGAACAACGGCGGGTTCCGGCCGCACTCCTACTGGCCCACTTTCTCAATCGCCTGATCGAACAAGCCCTCCAAAGCAGGAGCAGCCAAGGCAAGGAGGCCGGCGACCAGGACAGCCGACATCAGCGTAATCATGACCCAGCCAGGCACGTCCCCTCGATCCCGATCCTCAGCACAGGACAGTCCTCTGAACGCGACCGCCATAACCCAGGAGCCGCAGACGACGCTCAGGAAGGAGGTGGCGGACAGTCTTCTTGTAATGCGGTTCATGGTTCTCCCCAGAATGAATGGATCGGCGTACGGATGTGGTGTGAAGTAATGCGGTGTAGTTTTGTGGACCGTGCTGCATCCATGGACTGGATTGCTTCGATGGATAGAACTTCTTTGGCGGTCCCGACGGCAGGCTTACAGGCTGATTTCCAGCGCCGCTATGGCCGGGAAGGCAGCGAAGATGACTGTGAGCGGGAGCACCCCGAAAACGAGGGGCACCATCATGGCGATTTCTTTTCTGCCTGCGGACTCCATGAGCTCGCGTTTTGCGGCGTCACGGACGTCCGCAGCCTGCGCCCGAAGGACATCGGCCAAGGGCGTCCCCCGTTCCACCGCGACCACCAGCCCGTCAAAGAACCTGACCAGGGGTGGCAGCTCCGACCTCATGGAGAACGCTTGGAGTGCCTCCGAAAGTGACTTGCCGGATCTGGCATCGGCGAGGACCAGACCAAACTCTGCAGAGAGTTCCCCACTGGAACTGCGGCTTACCCTGTCCATGGCACCCATGGCGCTCTCGCCTGCAGCAACCGCGAGCGCCATCAACTCCGCAAGACTCGGAAATTCGGACAGCATCGCCGATTCCCGCTTCCTGATCCGTTGTCCCAGAACATAATCGCGGAGCATGTAGCCCCCTGCTGCGCCTGAGATGACACAAACAACAAGGAAAGCCGGGCTGAACTGACCTGCGGCGGCGCTTATCACGACGACAAGTACCGCCACTACGAAGCCTGCGCCGGCCCATAGGAGCTGCTCGGCCCGGAAATCCAGAGTGGATTTGGAAGAGCCAGCGCGCGCCAGCCTCTTTCCCAGCGCTGCAGACCCGATGTTGAACCGGGACAGATATGTGATGGCGTCACCAATGATGGGACGCACTATCCTCTCCAGCGGCCCGAACGGCGTGAGGTTATGGGTTGGCGTGCGCAGCAGCCGCGATTCCAGGTTCCGTGATCTCAACTGGGCCTCGATGCGGTCCGAGAAGGTGTTCCCTCGCATGAAAGGTAGCCTCACCAGGATCAGCCAACAACCCGCCCCAAGAAGCAGCCCGTAGAGCACGGCGAACGCGCTGGTAGTGGTCATCGAAGCACCCGCTGATCCTCAGGCAACGCACCAACCCGCAGCATCACGGAGTAGCTGACAACGGATACCAACAGCCCACCGAGCAAGACCATTGCTCCTGTGCCCGAGTTATAGGCCAGCATCGCTTCCGGCCGACTGGCCATGACGACCAGGACCACCCAAGGCGCCGCTACCGCAAGCCGTGCTGCATTGATGGTCCATGACTGGCGGGCTTCAAGCTCACTTCGCGTGCGTGCGCTGTCCCTCAGGAACTCGGAAAGAGTGCCAAGCATCCGGCCGAGATCCGAACCACCCACCTCGCGGGTCATTCTGAGTGCCTCGATAATGCGATCTGCCACAGGATCGGCCAGCCGTGCTTTCAGCCTGTTCAGGGCTGCCTCAAACTGTCCGCCGGATCTGTAGTCCGCCCCAAAGTCCAGGAACAGCAGGCGAAGTTCTTCCGGTCCCTTGTAGCCCAATTGGATGAGCGCTTCCGGCAGGGCGAGACCGGCACGTATGGCGGAGCGCAAGTGGTCCACAATGTCCGGCCACAGAAGTCGAAGTGCGGCCTGGCGCTTGCGTGCCCGCCAACGGACCGCAGCGAAAGGAACCCACGAACCAAAGAGGGAAAAGCAGGCTGCAACGGGCGGCGATCCCGTGACGACGAAGAACACCAGCAAGGCGAAGAGGCCGAAGCCTGCGCACGTGAGAAGAAGACCCCCGCCCGTCACTTTTTCAATTCCGGCTGAGGTGAGCAGCAGCTCAAGGCGCCCGGGGCCCGTTTCCTTTGCTTCTACCGGCGGTTGTACCCACGCAGACCACCAGATGAGGAACACTCCAAGGCCGCAGAGAACGCCGAGAAGGGGCGCCATCAGTTCAGCTCCAAAAGAGCGGCGACGTCGAATCCTGCCCGGGCGAACTTCTCCGCGGCAGGCATGGAGTTGGCCCGTGGCAGCAGTTGCGTGCCGACCATGCCGAACACACCCGAGGATTCGATGATTCCGTTTTCGACCCTCCGTCCAAGGGAGAGGATCTCAGTCACCTGCCTACGGCCCGAAGAGTGGCGGCTGCAGTGCACGACGAGGTCGATGCAGGATGCAACTGTGGGCACCACGAAAGCACTGGAAATATTTGCCCCTGCCAGAAGCGGGAGCGTGCAGATCTTGGTCACTGCGTCGTGTGCGGAATTGGCATGGACGGTGCACATGCCTGGCAAACCGGAGTTAAGCGCAATCAGCATGTCGAGGCTCTCCGCTTCACGGACCTCCCCCACCACCAGCCTGTCCGGGCGCATCCTTAAGGCTTCCTTGACCAACCGACGCAGCGGAATTTCGCCTCCGCCTTCCAGATTGGGTTGCCGGCACTGAAGTCCCACGACATCGCGCAGCGGGAGTTGCAGTTCGAAGATCTCTTCCACCGTAATGACACGTTCACGGGAACCGATGTGGGCAGCAAGGCAGTTCAACATGGTGGTCTTCCCGGCCTGGGTGGCACCCGATACGAGGATATTGAGACCGCTGGCCACAGCTGCTCCAAGGAACCGTGCGGCCTGCGGCGTAAGGCTTCCCAGCTCGACCAAATGCTCCAGGCGGCTTGCCCGGGCAATGAACTTCCGGATATTGACGGCCCAGTGCTTGCGGGTAATGTCCGGGATGGCGACGTGCAACCGTGAACCATCAGGAAGGGCGGCGTCGACGAACGGTGATGAAAGATCCAGCCGGCGCCCCGAACTCTTGAGCATTCGTTCCACAAGGTCCCGGACCTGCTGCTCGGTAAGGCTGATGCCCGTCAGTTCCGATTCACCGTTGCGGGCAACATAGATTTCGTGCGGCGCATTGATCCAGACCTCTTCAATCGCGGCATCGTCCAAGAGAGGCTGCAGCGGCCCGAAGCCTGCCACCGCATCGAAGATATGCCTCCGGGCAGTCTCAAGGTGGCCGAGGGAAGGAAGCGGGCCCAAAAGCGCACGTTCGTCGTAGTCATTCACTGCCGCTTCCACCAGAAGCCTGACGTCCGAAGCCTGCTCAAGGGGATCCAGTCCCCTGCGCCGAATGAGCTCCCTGACCTCTCCTTCGACGATCCTTACAGCATCCACTTCTTCCCCAACCGACCACGAAGTTTGATAAGCGAGAGGAACATCTCGCCTCATTCACGCTAAGCGAGCGCCAACACCCCTTCAACCCAGTGGAGCGGGCATGTGGATAACTGTGGATCAGCAGTCACGTCAGCATCCCAAATCCCACTAGTCACTCCAGTTTCAGGATGTTAGGGTAAAGCCCGTTAGGAGCTGGCCTTTGGTCCCATGCGCAAGCGCCCGCCCCGGAGCTTGTCCGCAAGCCACCCCATGCGCCGCTGAGCCGCGGTACAGGGCCGGATGTGAAGATGAAAAGACGTTCAAGTGAACCGTCCCGCCGCACCCCGCTGGCCCGGGTCGGAGTTGCGCTGACGATCGCCCTGGCAGCAGGCTCTTTCCTGGGATCGCCCGCCTGGGCAGAGACGGCCGGGCCACGTCCAGCTCCATCTCCAGAGGCGCAGTCAGGAAGTCCCGCGCAGGGGCCGCAACCCGTAGGAAGTATCGCCCCCGCTACCACCCCCGGCGGTGAAACTCCTCAGGCGACCCAGCAGGCACCCGCGCAGCAGCAGCCGCTTCCCGCCGTCGAACCCTCACCCGCGGCACCGCCGCTGCCGGCGGAGGGGCCTGCGAGCGATTCCGGGGAGCATCTCCCCAAGAAGCAGGAAATGCCTGGCAACGCCCCGAACGCCGAAGCGATGAAGGCAGCGATGCTGGCAGCCATCCCGGCGGGCGGCGCGGAAATGGGCCAACGGTCTCCCCGTGTCCTGGCAGCCAAACAGGGCAAAGACGCTTCGGGAGCCTCGGGTTCACGGGCAGTAGGAGGCGCAGTCGGCGCCGCCGTCCCCATGGCCGCCGACCCGGGCCACTGGCGGCCCACTATCGGCATCGCAGGGCAGGACGTCAGTGCCCACCAGGGGAATGTGAACTGGCAAAGCCAGTGGAACCAGGGATCCCGATGGGCGTACGTCAAGGCATCCGAAGGCAATTACTACCTCAACGAGAACTACACCCAGCAGTACAATGGCTCCCGCAATGTGGGCATGGTGCGGGGCGCCTATCACTTCGCCATCCCCAACTGGTCATCGGGTGCTGATCAAGCACGGTATTTCGTAGCGAACGGTGGAGGCTGGACGGATGATGGCTACACCCTCCCGCCTGTCCTGGACATCGAATACAACCCCTACGCCGGGCGAACCATCAACGGGTTCTACTTCGGCAACACCTGCTATGACATGTCCAAGGCGCAATTGGGGCAATGGGCGGCTGACTTTGGCAACACCGTCAAGGCGCTGACCGGCCGCTTCCCCGTCATCTACAGCACCACCGATTGGTGGAACACCTGCGTTGGCAACACGACTTTCGGCAGTTATCCCCTCTGGATCGCTTCCTACTGGAACAATCCCACCAACTCACCAGGCTCCATGCCGGTCAGTTGGGGCAACTACACCATGTGGCAGTACAGCAGCACCGGCCCCTTTGAAGGCGACTCAAACATTTTCAACGGCAGCTACGACCAGCTGCGGACCTTTGCCCGCGGGGTTTCGAATCCTTCCAATCCGTCCATCAAGTCCGCCGCAGACATCCTGACCACCAGCGCGGCAGGACGTTTGGACGCCTTCCCGGCGAATGGGGCCGGCAGAATCACCGGACCTGTGCCCATCGGCTCGGGATGGTCCGGCGCGAAGGCGCTCTACGTGGTGGACTGGAACCAGGACGGCGTCCAGGACATCCTTTCCCAGTGGTCCGACGGGACGCTGAAGGTCTTCCGGGGAGCTCCCGGGGGTTCTTTCTACGCGCCCATCCAAGTGGGTTCCGGCTGGCAGGAAATGTCCCTGACCGTAGGCTGGTGGAACGTCAAGGATGCCTACCCCGGAGTGATCGGACAGGACTATCGGGGGAACCTGTACAGATACTCGAACAGTGGTGGCGGCGGACTCGGGAACGGTGTCCTGATAGGAACCGGGTTCAGCGGACACCAACTGAACCAGATCGACTTCGATGGCGACGGCAACCAGGACATCGTCACACGCACAACGGACGGCACCCTGCGGCTGTTCCGCTCCAACGGTGTGGGCAGCTTCACCAGCGAGCCAGGACGAGTCATCGGTTCGGGCTGGGCAGGCATGACGGCAGTGAGCTCCGCAATCAATTTCAACGGAGCGGACTCGCAGGGACTCCACGCCCGGGCCTCGAACGGAGACCTCTACTACTACCCGGCCGGTTCCGGATCGTGGGGCAACCGCAGCCTCATCGGCGTGGGGTGGAACGATGCAAGCCTCATCAGCGGTGCAGCACTTGACGTAGAGTCCACCCTTGGGATCGACCAGGAGGACATCGTGGCGGTCCGCCCCGATGCCAACCTTTACCGATACCCGGGAACCGGCACCACAGCACTGCTGCCGGAAGACCTCATCGGCACGGGCTGGGCGGGGTTGAAGGCAGGCTTCGTCACAGACTGGAACGGCGACGGCGCCCTGGACATCGTGGCGCAATGGTCCGACGGCCGCTTGAACGTCTACCCCGGCAGGAACGGCAGCGGCTTTGGAGCCGCGGTCTCCCTGGGGAGCAACTGGAAAGACTGGACGCTGAGTGTCGGCACGTGGAAGAAGGCAGACGCGCATCCCGGAATCGTGGGCTATGACGCCACGGGCCGGTTGTACTACTTCAACAACCCCACCGGAAGAAGCGTTTCCACCGGTGTCTCCATTGGTGTCGGCTGGACGGGCTTGGAGATCACGCAGGTGGACTTCGATAAGGATTCCAATGCCGACCTCCTCGTTAAAACGGGCACCGGCGATCTCAAGCTGTACCGCTCCAACGGCACCGGGAACTTCGTCCAGGAATCCGCCGGCGTTGTGGGCACAGGCTGGAATGTGATTTCAGATTTTGCATCGATCCGTGGTTTCGCAGGTGCCGGTTCGTTGGGCATCATCGCGCGGACCACTGTCGGGGACCTGCGGTACTACCCCGTGGGCGCCAACAGGTCGTGGGGAACGCCTACCAAGGTCGGTACAGGCTGGAGCAGCCTGACAATTCTGGCGCCGGCTGCCAAGTAGCAGCCAGTGCCACAAAGTGATGGCGGGCCGGCCCAAGGAGTCCTCGGGCCGGCCCGCCATTAACGCCTGCACACTTTAGGCAAGCAAGGCGTTCATCGCATTGACCAGCGTCGTCTCCACGCCATTCGTGCCCGCTTTGAAATGCGCCAAATGTCCATACACTGTCATTGAGCCACCGGCAATTCCCGGGAAGTCAGGCTCCCATCCCCCCTCATAGCTGCCAAGCGGCATGAACGGCGGAAAGAATTCATTGCTGGGGATATAGCAGCATGATTCATTTGCATATCCTCCAACAATAATTCCGTTGTTCCCGCCATTCCGGCCCCGGAAGTAGGCCGCGTATCCGCTGACGAGCTCACCACCGATCATGGCGATTTTCAATTGAGGGCTTCCGTTGAACTTCCATACCTGGAAGGGTGACGGCACAGCCGTATCAACACTGTTGCTGTCGATCCGCCCGATCATGACCTGCGCATGGCGCTGGTACCACTGGGGCTGGCCGTTGGGGTTGGCGAGTCGGGCTACATAGGAAGCGCGAACTGCGGCCAGGTTTCCTGCTGTTGGAGTGATGTCCAGTGGCAATTGGACCTCCTGGTACCGCGTGACCATGGGACCGCTCAGCGCACGCCCGGCCGATTGCATGTTCGAGTGGACGGTGGCACCCAATGCGTCCCCGTGCTGATCCCTGAGTTGCCAACTGCGGACTCCACCCGGATCCTGGTCACCGGCAGGCCCCTGGATGAACATTGCAAAACAATTCGGGTTCCGGTTTTCAATATAATTGCAGGCACCTGCGGCGAAATCGCCATCAAAGAGTGTCCGCAGACCAGCACTGATGGGGTGGCATCCATAGCTGAAAATCACTGCTGCCGGCGTACCGTTACCCCGCCTGGCCACCAGAATCGGCACGGCTGTCTCGGTGTATGGCAACCCAACCCGGTTGGCGGAGAAATTCTGGGTTGAAACTTTATAGTCGAAAGTCACCGCCGTTTCATCGGCATCCAGCGCTTCCTGGGCAAGGTTGACTATGGTGTCTTCAAGATCGGCACTGTAGGAACGCACCAAACCCAGGTCTGCGAGTCCATACGCCATGAAGGGGTGAAGGGTGTCAATCAAGGCGGGTCCATTATGCGTATGAGTTGCCTGGATCAGGATGTCGCTGCTGGACCACGACGTCAGGTCAATGATCCTGTCACGGATCCTTTGATGCATGGCCCGCGGCAAAGCCAGGACGTCCAGGCTGATGATGATGTGGGGGTGGGCGTCTTCCCAGATAAGAATCGCCCGTGCGTATAACGGCTCAAATGGTGAGCTGCTGGTGGCCTCGCGTCCACCGTCAGTTGAACCATATCCGGCCATGTAGGGATTGGTGCTCAGCGACGGCGTTATGTCAGCGCTTGCAGTTCCAATTCTGAACGCCATTAAAGATCACTCCTTGATTGTGCGCAACGGGTGATCTTTGTTTTCTCTGCAACAAATTTCGTTTCCCGTATACGCTGAACAGCCAATACGTGAGACCACTTTCATTAGACCATGTGATCCCGCAATTTTGTGTGGTTGGAAGGGATGGATATCGGCCCTTATCGGCGGCGTCCCGGCCTTGGAAATCCTGCCGGGGTCCCACCGATATTGAGCTCTAGCGGGGCACTGCCGTCTTAAGCCATCTGGTGAGCTGGGCAGCCTGCGGAGCCAACGGAGCCAACGTCAAAGCACCCTTGACAACGGGTATGCCGTAGGCGGCGAGTGAAGCTGCAAGTGTCCTGTGATCCGTGCGTGTGCAGGCCCTGATAATGAGCAGGCATAAAGCGGAGTCCTGTCCAGGAGCCGCCCCTGCCGCGACGGCCGCGTTGACGGCTGCCCGCTCTTCAGGAGTCAGGAGGTGCGGGCCGCTTCCGACGTAGACCACTTGGCAGTCAGTGACGTGCATGTACCGGGTGGAAGCCCAGACTTCTTCGAGGCTCGAGAATTTGCCGATGAGGCTGCCATCTGCCGCTGTACACGTGAACTGGTACCGGATCAGAGGTTCCGGACGCTCAATGGGGACCTTGTCGTCGCTCGCGACAACCGGTGCCATATCCAGTGCGGCTGGTTGGGAAGTATCTACTTTGGTTCCTGAACAACCGGCCAGGGCAAGACTTGCCACACCGAGTTGAAGAACACTGCGCCTGCGCATGTTCACCGAGGGATCCCCACTTCATTCGGATGCTCCCCAGCTCCGCATGCATTGGTTATTCGCCCCAAGCCGTTTCCGGCTGCGTCTTAGTACATCTTCCCCCAAATTCCGCATTTGTCACTAGTAAACTTTTGGTCCGGCTTCAGTTCCACCGTGTTACCTGCCTCCGCGAGGCCACCGCTGGCAACAACTGAGCCGTCCTGGCTGGTGATGGACCATGTGCATCCGCCCGCCGCGACGGCCGGTTTAATCAACTGCCATCCCCCCGGCTCATGGTTCTCGCCCGTCACGTGGGTGCCGTCCCCCACCCGGGCGCCCTCTGCCCAGGCGGCAATGATCTTTCCCTGTGGAGCGTCCGGACAGAATTCCGCCGCTGCCACCAACGTCCCCTTACTTGCTTCGGCAAATCCGCCTGGCCCGGTCTCATCACTGATCCTTGTGCAGAGGCGAAGGATGTCCAGCATGGTTGCCAGCCCATCGTCAGCTGCCACGCCTTGCGGTGCCGCTGTCGAAATGGCTTCAGCTTCCCGGGGCGTCGGCTCGAATTGCCCGTCCTCCTCGAAAGTGACGCCACACGAATCCATGCGGGTGTAATTGGTGGCAGCCCAGACTTCCGCCAGGCTCGACAACTGGACCTCAGGCGATGCGTCAAGGCTCGTGCAGAGGTAGGAAAAGCGGCCCGGTTCGTCGTCGCCCGCTGCCGGGGCACCATCGCTCGGTTCGCTGACGCCCGGGGCCGTTTCGCTGCCTCCCGGAGCGGACGACGGCGGTTGGCCGCGCCCGGCGGTGGCGCTGGCACTGCTGGTCGCCGGCGAACCGGTTCCAGCGGGTGGCTCGGATGACGGCACAGTGCAGGCGGCCAGCGCCAGCACTATAGGCACCGCCATCAGGAACAGTCTGCGCATTGTGACCTCCACCTCAATCGTGCGGTGCAGCCGTTGTGCGGTCAAGACGGACCGGTCGCGAACCCCAATGTGGACATCTTCCGGACTTTGCTAGTGACAAATGTGAAATTTGGTGGAAGATGGACGTAGACGCAGCCGGAAACGGCGTGGGGCGAATAACCAATGCATGCGGAGCTGGGGAGCATCCGAATGAAGTGGGGATCCCTCGGTGGACACGCGCAAACGCAGTGTTCTTCAGCTTGGTTTGGCATGTCTTGCCTTCGCCGGTCGCTCAAGAACCTTTTCTAAGACTCCCCGTCACCTTGCATCCCGCGGGGTGGCCGGAAGCCGGCAACACCACAAACTCACGGCAGTCCTGGCCACTGCCAGCCTCGCAACGGCGGCACTTACCGGCGTGCTGACAGCAGGCCCGGCTTTTGCGGACCAGGCGCGCCAAACCGTGGCTACCGGTCTCACCAAAGCTGCCGGCACCGTTGTAGACCCGGACGGACGCTTATGGGTTTCCGATGCACGCGCAGGATTCTGCCGCGTCACAGAGGCGACCGGCGCCACCGCCGGTAGCCTCGAAACGAACACTTGCCTGGGCGGGACGCTGCCCGGGAACGACAGCGGTCCGGCCCTGGCCGGTACACCCGCCATGATCGATCCATCGCCTGCCAGCCACGGCGATGGTGATGAAATCGCGTTCATACCGGATGCCGCCGTCGGAAGTTCCGACGTCGTACGCGCGCTTTGGAACCCCGATGGTGGCGTCTTCGAATACGATGGCGCGCTGACCATCTTCGACGGGGACCTGCGTCCGAACGCCGTCAGCGACGGTCCGGACGGCAATATCTACCTGTCGTTCGCCAATGCGCGGTCAATCGTCAAAATCGTGAACCCTACAGCACTCCACCCGAGCATCGAATCCATCGCTTCCGTCAATTCCAGTTCCCTCAGCCTTGCGGCGACGCACCGCAACAGCGCGGGCAACGTGGTGGTGTACGTTGCCGAAACCTCTGGCTTGACAGTTTTTACTGCCCCCGACGACGGCGTCCTGACCAACTATGTCCCAGCCCCCTCTATAACGTCGGCAAGCCGACGGCGATCTATTATGACTGGCAGTCCCCCATGGTCCTCTACACAGGAACCGGCGGCGGAACCACCACAGCCGACGCCGGCAAGGACACCATCACCCGCATCGATCTGAGCACGGACACGGTCAACAACCAATGGGCCCTCGGCTTCAGCAAGGTCGGCGGCCTGGCCATGCGTGACGGCAAACTCCTGGTAATGGAAGATCCGGGACAACTGGATCCCGCCAAACCCGCTGAGCGGGGAAGGCTGCTCACCCTGGGAGGCGTTGTTCCATCCATCGTCAGCGGTCCGACGGCGGCAAATGGAACCCAGGCAGCCAACCCGGCCTTCACCAACGACTCCACGCCAACCTTCACTGTCGCCTCCACGCCACCGGGCGGGGCCCTTGAATGCAGTCTTCAACTGAGCACAGCGACGCCGGTTTGGCAGGTATGTACCGGCGGAACCTTTACGCCGTCGACTGCTTTGGCCAACGGCGCCTACACGTTCTCCGTAAGGGCCGCACCAACGGGCCTTCCTGTTTCACGGGCCTTTACGGTGGACGTCACTGCCCCCGCCGCCCCGGTCATCACATCACCCGCTGCCGGTGCCACCGTCAACGGCTCACCTGTCCTGGGTGTCACCTCCGACCCCGATTCGGCCTTGTCCTGCTCGGTGGATTCAACCACGACGTTCACAGCCTGCACCAACGGACAAGTGCTCACCCTGGCAACCGCGGGGCAGCACGTGCTCCGCGTCAGGGCCACGGACATGGCCGGCAATGTCAGCCCGGTGGCGTCGGTTACAGTCACCGCCGATCTGACCCCACCACAGGTGTCCATCAGTTCGCCGTCGCAAGGAGCAACGGTGGGCGTCTCGCCGTCGTTCACCTTCGCGTCAACGGCCACGGACATTGCGGGATTCCGGTGCAAGCTCGGCTCCAATGCCTACACTGCATGCACCTCGCCCAAGGTTTACACCAACGTTCCCAGCGGTCCCGTCACCTTCACGGTGGAAGCGAGGGACAACGCTGGAAACACCTCTACTGCCACCAGGAATGTGACGGTGTTCGCTGCAGACACAGCACCACCAGTTGTATCCGTGGACCCGGCTGCAGGCACCTATGGAGCCGGGAAGTCCATCACGTTGTCGGTCAACGAAGCAGCCACCATCTACGTCACCAAGGATGGCACTGTGCCCACGACGTCGAGTCCCGTGTACTCGGGCCCGATTCCGTTGACGTCGCTGACCCTGAAGTACTTCGCGCGGGACACCGCAGGAAATTCCTCGGCTGTGGCCACGCAGACGTACGTACTGGACAGCACCGCTCCAACCCTGACCGTGGCACCCGCGGCCGGAGCCTATGCCTCGGGACAACTTGTCACTATGTCCTCGAGCGAACCGGGAAGCATCTTCTACACCATCGATGGCACCACCCCGCTACCACTGCCTCGGGAAGCACCAAGTCCTACACTGCCCCGTTTGCCCTCACGGGCAACACCACCGTGAAGGCCCTTGCTGTTGACGCCTACGGAAACCCCTCTGCGGTCACCTCGCGGGCCTACACCGTTCTGGACACGACACCTCCAGTGGTCACGGTGACGCCGCCGGCTGGCAGCTATCCCGCCAACCAGCAGATCACGCTGGCGGCGAATGAGGTGGGTGCGAGCATCTACTTCACCACCAACGGCACGAATCCGACCGCTACAGCCGCCAACAAGTACTCCACGGCCATCACCCTCACATCAGCGATGACCCTGAAGTATTTTGCAGTGGACACGTCCAACAACAGTTCGGCAATCGTCACCCAGGCCTATACCGTGACAGCCCCACCGGCGAACACGTGGAAGGACTACACCGGCGATGCAAAGAACGACGTCGTGGCACGCGACAACTCCGGCACGCTCTGGCTGTACCCGGGCAATGGATCCGGAGGTTGGTTGGCCCAACGCTCGCTCGGTACCGGGTGGAACTCGTTGAATGCCATTGTCCCCACCAAGGACTTCAACGGGGACGGACGCAGCGACGTCCTGGCCAGGGATACCAACGGCGTTCTGTGGCTCTACCCTGGAAATGGATCAGGAGGCCTCCAGACCCGCGTTCAAGCAGGCACAGCCTGGTCCGGCAAGACGCTGATCCTGGCGCCGGGCGACTTCAGCGGCGACGGGAAGGCAGACGTCCTCGCAAGGGACTCTGCCGGAATACTGTGGCTCCACCGGGGGAACGGCACTGGCGGCTTCGCCTCAAGCGCCCAGGTGGGTACCGGGTGGAATTCCATGAATGCCATCCTCAGTACCGGGGACTTCAACGGCGACAGCAAGACCGATGTCCTTGCCAGGGACACGTCAGGCATTCTCTGGCTCTACCCCGGCAACGGCACCGGAGGCTGGCTTAGCCGGGTCCAGGTGGGAAGCGGATGGAGTGGCATGACCGCCATCCTCGGGCCGGGCGACTTCAACGGCGACGGCAAGAATGACGTCCTCGCCCGTGACGCCGGTGGCAACTTGTTCCTGTATCCCGGCAACGGGACGTCCGGATGGCTCTCCCGGAGCCAGGTCGGCTGGGGCTGGGGAGGATTCACGTCCCTGCCATAGGAAGGCGAAACATGGAGGGGCCCGGACGCCAACGCGTCCGGGCCCCTCCCCTGTTCAGCACATGCCTAGGTACGTTCCTTCATAGGATGCATAGTGGGCCTGTTGGGGCTCGCCTGGATATCCAATTGCAGCGATACCAGCAGCATCTGGACGCCCAGCACAAAGGGCACCACAGCGAGCATCACCGAACCCGCCGTCGGTGAACCCACACTTGCGGCAAGTACCCAGATTCCTGCCACCAGGCCCATGACGATCAGGGCAATGCCTGCGATCAGCAGGAGGGCAACAGCGGAGAAGGACCACACCATGTACTTCCACCACACACGGCGCCAGAAGCCGCCAAAGAGCATGGCAAGAAGTTCAGGAATGACCTTGCGGAGCTTGATGCTGGAGACCTCGTTGCCGTAAACAGCTGGAATCGGCACATCAACGATCGGAACATCAAGAATGTTGAGGTGGATCAGGAGGTCGTTTTCGAAGCTGTAGCGTGCCGCCACCTTGTTCATGGGAAGACGGCGGAGGACCTCCGTGCGAATGGCGGTGTAGCCGTTCTGCGGATCGAAGATGTGCCAGTAACCGGAAGCGAGCTTCGTCATGAAGGACAACACGATGTTGCCGAAGATCCTGTAGCCGGGCATGCCCGCGAATGACTCACCCGAAAAGAAGCGGTTGGCCTTGGCGAATCCGTAGCCATCGACCACCGGATCAAGAAGCTGCGGCAGGTAGTCGGGATCCATCTGGGCATCGCCGGCCATGACCACGTTGATGTCGGCTCCCAGTTCCATCGCGGCTTTGTGGGCCGTCAGGACTGCGCCTCCCACGCCTTGGTTGACTTCATGTCGAATCAAGGTGACCCGGCCGTCGTCGGCCCGACGTGCTGCCCCTGACGTGTCGTCCGGGCTGCAGTCATCAACAATGACGATGTCATCAACAAAATCAGGCATCGTTTCGATGACCTGTGCGATGTGGTTTTCTTCTTTGTAGGCCGGTACTACCGCGGCAATTCGAACGCCTCGATACATCGATTATCCTTCGCTGCTGTTTGGTGTGAGTTTCTGTGTTGGCGCGTCGGTGCCCGACTGGCCATCTGACTGTTCGCTGCCGCTGTTCGGTTGCTTCTTTTGCGGGAAGACCCAGTGCTTGTAAATGAAGTAGTTCCACCCCATGGTCACAATGGTCGCAACCACCTTACCTATCACGTAGCCGGCACCGATGAACTGAAAAAGCTCAACGATGCCCATGACGGCAAGCGTGTTGAACACCAGGAGCCCTGAGTAACGAAGTACGCCACCCAAGGCAGTTCCACCGCCGTTGAACGCAAAATGGCGCTGCAGGAAGTAGTTGAAGAAGAAGCTGCCCCAGAAGCCCGCACCGGTCGCCAGCCACAGCGGCCAGCCGAAGACCTGGAAGCACAGGGCCAGCAGCCCGAGGTCCAAGAGGAAGCTCAGGCCGCCGATCAGCAGGAACTTGAACAAACTGGACGCCAGGAACTTGGAGATGAATGCCTTCATGATCAGCAGATCCTTCCTAGCGGTGCTATGCCATCAGGGTTCCGGTTCTCAAGGATTCCCGATACGCCGTCGAGCTGGAGCCGGTCCTTCGCTGCGGCGTCGAATGCTTCTTTGCCGCCAGGCAGCTGCGACCAGTCAATCTTGTACAGCGCAGCATTTCCTTCACGCACTACGAGCTGAAGATACGGAATGGAGTCAGGCTGCGTCAGCCCGGCCTTGGGTTCGTCCCACGCCCGGATCCTGCCATCAGCGATGTACACCCATTCGATACCCAGTTCAGCAGCTGCGTCACGGACCTCTGAGTCGGTGGCGAGCTCGGGTAGCTTTTGGAGAACCAGCAACTGGCGGTTGGTCGGAAGGATCTCGAAGTGGCGGATCATCGGCATGCGGTTACCCAGCGCGTACATCCAGACTGACCCGTCGCAGGAGTCGTTCAGAACCGTGGCATCCTCTGGCACATACTCATCGATCTTGCTGAGGAGTCCAACCTCGGATGCGCTCAACGTAGCCCCATCCACCTTGGTATTGATGTTGATGCGTTGGGCGTTTTGCTTGAAGTACGGAATGGCCGCAATGCCACTGACAAGGAGTACCGCCGCCGCGGCAACTGCGGTCACCACGTGGCTGGGCCTGCGGCCGGCTGTGATTCCGTCCGTAGTGGAGTTGGCCGAGCGGCTGCGTACCTTTGCCACCAGCCAGGCGATGGCTTCAGCCAGCTGCGCCACTCCCAGACCCGCGAGAGGTACAAGGAGCATCACCAGGATGCCGAAGATACGCCACTGGTCGTCGTAGAACGGGGCCGTCAACGTCATGAAACGCGGGTTGTCTGTACCCATCGTGTAGACCGAGAGGAAGGCGAAGGCGAGGACAGGTCCGAAGTACCACCACATGCGGATCCTGAGGACCACGGCCAGGCAGCCAAGGGCCACAAGGGCCGTCAGGATCGGCATCGCCATTGAACCGTGGTTCAGGAAAATAACGTTTAGAATAGCGCCGTTGCGGTCAGTGTCCGCAGCCCAAACCTGCTTGGAGACGCGCTCGGATTCCTTCAGCATCTGGGCGATGATCGGCCAGCCGAGGACGACCGCCAGAACACCGGAGACCGCAAGGTAGACCGTGATGCCGAGGATTCTGCCCTTGCGCCGGATCAGGGCGGAAAGCAACCAGAAGATCAGTACGGGCAGGACAACGAAGGCCAGTGAGGGATGGACTGCTATCAGTCCGACTGCGCCAAAAGCGATGCCGGGGATCCAGAATTTCTGCCGCTCCAGTGCCCCCTTCACCGCCAGCAGGGCGAACGGCCCAACCAGCAGCATTCCGGCAAAGAATGGAATCAGCGGGCCACGCCACAGGAGGTCGTAAGGGTAGACCGTAAACCAACCGGCAACGGCCGCCGCGGCCGCCAGAGCAATCGGGCGGCGGGTGACCAGCATGGTCAAGGCCATGGTGCTCAACGGCAGCTGAATCGCCATCATCACCAGGACAAAGACGTTCAGGAACACCGGGATGCTGACGCCGCTCATCGGCCAGAACAACGACAACACTGCGTGGAAGGCAATCGGGTAGCTCCGGATGGGAGCCTCAGGAATGGTGGTGTCGTAGTAGGCAAAGTTGCCTGCGATACTCGGATCCCACTCGTGGTTCACGGAGATCAGTCGGATCATGTTGGCGTGCCAGGGAATGTCCCAGTCCTGGTTGATCCCTTGGAGGCCTTCGGTTCCCACAATCCAAGAGACAGCGGCAACCGCACCGCCAGCGACCAAACCAGCCAGGAGGATCCACCACGATCCCTTAAAAAGCTGCTTGCCAAAGACAGGCGGCTGGGCAACCGTCCCGAACTTGTCCGGGAAATAGCGCCGCAGAGTCAGGCGCAGGGCAAACAGGAGTGCACACAGCACCAGCAGGACGGCAGTCACCGGGAGCAACTGCCAGCTGAGCCCCAGCGCATTTCCCATGACGCCGATGACGGTCAGGACGCCCATTCCGAGCAGTGGCGCTACAACGGGCAGTAGAACCCGGCGAACGCCCAACGCTTCTCCCAGGATCCAGCCCGGGCCCCACCACAACACAACGATCAGGAGTACACACAACAGCAGCGGGCCGATACCCATTCCTACGATCGCCTTTCTTAGATGCTTCCACCAGCCATCCGTTGACAGACGACTCTTTGCAATTGGATGCGGGTTAGTTACGTTCCCGCAGCCACGCCACGGCTTGGTCAGCCGGACCCTCGAACTGGACCGTGCCCGAAGACAACACCACTCCCCGGTCGCAGATCCGCGAAATCATGTCGAGATCATGGCTGACCACCACCAAAGTCCGGCCTTCATCAGAGAGCTGCTTGATCTTGGCCAGGCACTTCCTCTGGAACGGTTCGTCGCCCACGGCCAGGATTTCGTCCACGAGGAAAATATCCGGTTGGGTGTGGACAGCTACCGCAAACGCAAGCCTGAGGAACATACCCGAAGAATAAAACTTCACCTCAGTGTCAATGAACTGTTCGATCTCGGAGAAGGCAACGATGTCGTCGAACTTCTCCTGGATCTCCTGTTCCGTCATCCCCAGGATGGCTGCATTGAGGTAGACGTTTTCACGACCTGACAAATCCGGGTGAAAGCCTGCTCCCACCTCGATCAGGCCTGCGACCCTGCCCTTGGTGCGAACGGTCCCTTGGTCGGGCAGGATGACACCTGAGATCAGCTTCAGAAGCGTGGACTTGCCGGAGCCGTTGAAGCCCAACAATGCCACGGTCTCCCCCGGCTGGATCTCGAAGCTCACGTCGTGCAGGGCATCGAATTTCTTGGTGAGATCCCCCTTCCGCCCCTTGGCAAGCCACACCAGCGTTTCCTTCATGGAGTGCGAGTGGCGGAGGTTGAACGTTTTCTTCAGGCCCTTGACGATTACTGCTGCACCCATTTAGACCTCCTGCGCAAAGTGGCCCTCGAGCCGTCGGAAGACGATCTGGCCAATAACAAGGAACAGTGCCGCCATGCCCAGGCCGATGAAGCCGGTCACCAGGAGGTGTGGAGGCAATTCGACAGGCTGATTCACTGTTGGATACCAAAACGCCCAGTGGAACAGTTCCACCGCAACGGTAATGGGGTTGAGCTGGTAGATCGTCAACACCCAAGGCGCAGCCAAGCGGCGGATCATGGTCCAGTCATACAAGACCGGCGACGTCCACGTCACGATCATCATCAGCATGTCCACGATGTTTTCGGCATCCCGGAAGAAGACATTGACGGCACCGGCCAATAGGCCAAGGCCTGTTGCCGTAACGGCCACAATGACAAACCCAAGCAGGGCACCGAAGAGCTGCATAATGTCCGGATGCCACCCGCTCAGCAGTGCTGCGGCCAGCAGGACAATCAGTTGCGGCAGGAAGTGGACTGCAGCTACCCATACGGATGCCACCGGGAACAGCTCACGCGGAAGGTAGATCTTCTTGACCAGTGCCGCATTCGAGACGATGGACCGGGTGGCATTCGAGAATGCCTCCGAGAAGAAGTTGATGACAATGACACCGGAGAACATGTAAAGCGCGTAGTTGGGAATTTGATCCCCAACCCGCAACACGATGCCCAAGGCAAAGAACAGGACCACATACTGGACCAGCGGCTTGACGTAGGACCAAGCCAATCCAAGTACCGAGCCGCGGTAGCGGACGCGGAGTTCCTTGCGGACAATCAGCTTAAGGAGGTACCGCCGGCGGTAGACGTCCAGCAGCCCGGCGCCCACCCCCGGAACAGCATACGTATCAGTGGAGTTCGACATCGCTACTTGCTGGGCTCCGACGCTTCAAAGGTTTCCCGCCAGGAGTCCATCGAAGTGATCTCTGGAAGGGCTTCACGATACTGGGCCCGCAGGGTCTCCCAGTTGGAGAAGAGCTGGGCGTGGAGTTTTGCCGATTCCACCACAAGCTGGCGGGCCAGCTTGGGGTCACGCAGGTGCCACGAAGCTCCCGTGCCATCCGCATTGGAAACGACTGCACTGTCCAGGTGCGCGAGGCTCCACCATTTGCCATCCTGGTGCGCCACCTGTGCCTCGGGGTTCTCCTTGGCGGAGTCACGCACGGGGGCCAGCGTTTGCTTCAGGACGGTCTTCACGGCCCATGGAAGCAGGCCCAGGGCACCGGGCTGCTTGTAGGACTGGGGCTTCTTGGGGGACGCTTCCGGAAGACCTCCGGGAATGCCCCGGGATCCGTCTTGACCTGGGAGTCCTGGAATTCTTCGCGCATTGCACGGAGTTTGGGCATGGTGATGGGCAACTGCTGGTGCAGGTTGGCCGGGCCCGCCAGGACATCGCGCAGGGCCATGATCCGTGCCTGCTCGGGGTAATACTGCATGGACACCAAGTGCTTGACGTCCGTGTTCAGGCTTTCACGCAGGATGCGTCCACCCTTGGGGAACGGCGAGTGCAGGAGCGTCGCGATAAGCCTGTTGCGCTCATGGTAGTAAGCCTGCCAGTCAACAGAGTCGTCCTTGTCGGCCCAGGAAACGTGCCAGACTGCTGCCCCGGGAAGAGTGACGGTCGGGAACCCGGCTGCACGGGCGCGAAGTGAATACTCTGCGTCATCCCACTTGATGAAGACGGGAAGGGAAAGTCCAATGGTTTCCACCACGGTCTTGGGGATGAGGCACATCCACCAACCGTTGTAGTCGGCATCCCAGCGCCTGTGCAGTTGAGGGGTGGACCGCAGGCCCGCAGAGGAGAAGTCGTGGTTGCCGAGGCCTTCCACCGGACCCCACAGGAAGCGGTAGAAGTTGACGACCTCCGAGTAGGCATGCAGGACTGACTTGTTGTACATGTCGAACATGTGCCCGCCAACAATGGTGGGCTTGCGGCAGAGGTCACCAAACGCCACTGCGCGCATGACGCCTTCAGTCTCAAGCTCAATGTCGTCGTCCAGCAGCATCACGTAGTCGCTCTTGTCGGAAACGACCATCTCATACATGTTGCGGGCGAAGCCGCCTGAACCGCCCAGGTTGCCCTGGTTGATGACGCGGAGCTGGTCACCCATCGACTCTGCGACTACATCAAATCCGGCTTCGTCGGCGACCTTTTTGTTGCCTTGGTCCACGATGATCAGCTCGGCGAGGATCTCCCTCAGGCCGGCGTCGGCGTCAATCGACTTGATGGTTTCAAGGCAGTAGTCAGCGCGGTTGAACGTCGTAACACCGAGCGTGACACGGCCCTGGGGGCGGCCTTCATCCGGGACTGCCCAGTGGGCGCTCTTAAGCGTCATGCCGTCGCCACCGGCAATGAGGTCGAACCAGTACCAGCCCCCGTCGCCGAACGGTGCCAAGGTCAACTCAAAGTCGTTGCCGGCGGTGCCTTCCACGAGGATGGAGTCAACTCGCTGCGAGGCGCCACGGGCGTTGGAACGGTAGACAATGACCGTTCCCTCGCCCTCAGTCTCAAGATGCAGAACGGTCTTCGTGGCAACGGTCCACTTCCGCCAGTAGCTGGCAGGAAAAGCATTGAAGTAGGAACCGAAGGAAAGCCGCTCACCACGGCGAACCTGAACGGAACCGCGGCCCAGGATGTCCTCCGGGTGCAGTTTCCGTGTCATGCCAACGGCCTGCACGACGGCGCCGCTGTCGCCGTCGTCCTTTTTCACCTTGCTGGTGTCCGGGTCGACATACAGCGGAAGGGTGTCGAGGTCGCGGTTGGCGGGGAAAACCACACGCTGAACGATACGCAGGCTTTCTTTGGCCGGTGCCAGGTCATCCGTGGTGGTCATCGCCGTCATCTGACTTTCGTTCGTAGTAGCCGTCATGCGTCCACTCCCCCGCTTTCAAGCTTGGCGCCGCCAGTGAAGTGCGGCTTGATCTTGTTATCGAACATGGACAGGGCAGAGCCAATGGCCATGTGCATGTCGAGGTACTTGTAGGTTCCCAAACGCCCGCCGAACAGGACGGACTTCTCGCCTCGGGCGAGGTCGCGGTATGCGAGCAGTTTCTGGCGGTCGTCCGAGGTGTTGACCGGGTAGTACGGCTCATCGCCCTTTTCGGCGAAGCGCGAGAACTCACGCATAATCACCGTTGCGTCCTTGGTGTAGTCACGCTCAGGGTGGAAGTGGCGGAATTCGTGGATGCGCGTGTAGGCAGCATCGGCGTCCGGGTAGTTCATCACTGAACAGCCCTGGAAGTCCTCAATGGGAAGTACTTCTTCTTCAAGGTCGATGGTGCGCCACGACAGGTCGCCTTCGGCGTAGTCGAAGTAGCGGTCCACCGGACCGGTGTAGATGACCGGCACTTGGCCCAGGACAGAAGACCTGCCGAACTCGCCGTCGTCGAAGAAGTCCGTGTTCAAGACAACCTCGATGTTGGGGTGATCGGCCATACGTTCGATCCATGCTGTGTAGCCGTCAACCGGAAGACCCTCATAAGAGTCATTGAAGTACCGGTTGTCGTAGTTGTACCGCACAGGGAGCCGGGAAATAATCTCGGCAGGCAGATCCTTGGGATCCGTCTGCCACTGCTTGCCTGTGTAGTGCTTGATGAACGCCTCGTAGAGCGGGCGGCCAATCAGCTGGATGCCTTTGTCATTGAGGTTCTGCGGATCGGTCCCGGCCAGTTCGCCGGCTTGTTCCGCAATAAGGGCCTTCGCTTCGGTTGGGCTCATGGCCGAACGGAAGAACTGGTTGATGGTGCCCAGGTTGATGGGCATCGGGTATACCTCGCCCTTGTGGCTGGTGTACACCTTGTGCTGGTAGCTCGTGAACTTCGTGAAGCGGTTCACATATTCCCAAACGCGTTCGTTCGACGTGTGGAAGAGGTGTGCACCGTAGCGGTGGACCTCGATTCCCGTCTGCGCTTCGTTCTCGCTGTAGGCGTTTCCTCCAATATGGTGGCGGCGATCCAGCACCGCGACCTTCAGCCCCAACTCGGTAGCGGCGCGTTCTGCAATGGTCAGGCCAAAGAAACCCGAGCCGACGACGACGAGATCAGCGTTCACAAACTCTCCTGTGTATTGGCGTGCGGGCACAGAAATGCCCACGTCTACTGGTCAAGGCTACCCGACATGACGCGGGTTCCCGTATCCGGGGCGGGGCACGATGGTGAGGGGCCACGCCAGGAAACGGCAAGGGGAGGTTGGCCAGCGGCCAACCTCCCCTTGGTGCCTTGCTTGATCTGAAGTGCTCAGAGAGTGATGACTGAGCCGGATTTCGCGGATTCCAAAACAGCCTCCGCGACCCTGAGGGTCTCGAGCCCCTCCGCCATGGTGACAATGTTCAACGACTTTCCGAGAACTGCATCACGGAAAGCCTCGTGCTCCATTTTGAGGGGTTCACGCTTTGCCAGGGCAAAGCGCGTCGATGATCCCTCCGAAACACCGCGGAAAGCCGCCACGGAATCCCAGTCCGTTTGGAACGTACCGTTCTCCACGAAAGTGAGGTCCGCGGAAATGGTGTCGGCAATGAAAGCGCCACGTTCTCCAAGAACCACCGTGGTGCGTTCCTTCATGGGCGACAACCAGTTGACAATGTGGTTCGTCACAACGCCACTCTTGAGGTGACCAATGGCTGTGACCATATCCTCATGCTCGCGGCCACTGCGCGAGGTGGTGTGGGCAACGACGTTGACGAAGTTGCTCTGGGCCAACCAAGCCGTGAGGTCGATGTCATGGGTGGCCAGGTCCTTGACCACCCCGACGTCGGCGATACGGGCCGGGAACGGCCCCTGCCGCCTCGTGCTGATCTGGTAGACATCGCCCAGGTCACCGTTCTCCAAACGGTCCCGCAGGCTCTGCAACGAGGGATTGAACCGTTCGATGTGACCGACGGCACCGATGAGCCCCTTGGATTCAAAGGCTTCCGCGATGCGTCGCCCCGACTCGGAATCATTCGCGATCGGCTTCTCGACGAGGCAGTGGACACCTGCCTCGGCGAGTTGCAGCGCCACTTCCTCGTGCAGGATGGTGGGCACTGCTGCCACAGCCATATCAATGCCCTGCGCGATGAGTTCCTCAACCGTGTTGAAAACCGTCAGGCCGTCGGCAACGTTGTGGGGGTCGCCGAAGGAATCGGCAACAGCAACAAGGTCAACGCCTTCAAGTTCACGAATGACACGGGCGTGGTGACGCCCCATCATTCCCAGTCCGATGAGGCCTGCGCGCAGATTCGCCACTAGCTACCCGCCTTGGCGACAGCGTTGACGGCGGCAACAATCCGGTCAAGGTCATCCTGGCTCAGGGACGGGTGCACCGGAAGGGAGAGCACGCTTGCTGCCGCCTCTTCGGTGACGGGGAGGTCATCCGAGGTCTGGAAAGGCGCAAGACGGTGGTTGGGAATCGGGTAATAGACCCCGCAGCCAACGTTGTATTCCTCGCGCAGGGCCTTGGCAAAACCGTCACGGTCCTCAGCGATGCGGATCGTGTACTGGTGGTAAACGTGCTCGTAGCCTTCAGCGACCTTGGGCGTGACAACGCCTTCGATGTTCGCGTCGAAGAAGGCAGCATTTTCCTGGCGGGTCTTGGTCCAACCGTTGACCTTGGTCAGCTGGACGCGGCCAATGGCGGCATGGATGTTGGTCATGCGGCAGTTGAAGCCAACCAGTTCGTTCTCGTACTGGCGTTCCATGCCCTGGTTGCGGAGCAACCGGAGGCGACGCTCAACGTCGGCCAGACCAGTGCTGACCATGCCACCCTCACCCGACGTCATGTTCTTGGTGGGGTAAAGGCTGAACATGGCGAAGTCGCCGAAGGTGCCAACCTTGCGTCCATTGACTGCTGCGCCATGGGCCTGGGCAGCGTCCTCGAAGACCTTGACGCCGTGCTTGGTGGCAAGCGCGCCAATCGCATCGACGTTGAACGGGTGCCCGTAAAGGTGCACTGGCATGATGGCCGCTGTGCGGTCGGTGATTTTTGCTTCTACGGAAGCCGGGTCCAGCGTGTAGTGGTCCGGATCAACGTCAGCGAAAACGGGAGTGGCACCAGTCAGTGCCACCGAGTTGGCCGTCGCTGCGAAAGTAAACGACGGAACGATGACCTCGTCTCCAGCGCCGATGCCGGCAGCCAGCAGGCCCAGGTGAAGACCCGAGGTGCCGGAGTTAACGGCAACGGCGGCCCTGCCATCGAGGAGGACCTGGGAGAACTCCTCCTCGAAAGAGGCTACCTCCGTGCCCTGGGCGAGTTGGCCGGAAGCCAGCACGGCATCAACGGCCTTGCGCTCTTCATCGCCGATGATGGGTTTGGCCGGGGGAATGAATTCGGGGCTCATGCCTCTACCTCTCGAAGGGTCTCGTTCTGTTCAACATACGTTGCGCCGGTTTCCGGACACACCCAGTTCTCTCCGCTGCGCTGCAGCGGGAAACCAGCCTTGCCGACCCACCCGTGACGCTTGGCCGGAACTCCGACCATCAGGGCAAAATCCGGGACATCTTTAGCCACGACCGCTCCGGCGGCAACTGTGGCCCACCGTCCAATGGTCACGGGAGCAACGCACACGGCGCGGGCACCGATTGATGCGCCCTCGCGAATGGTGACGCCAACGGGCTCCCAATCGTGCGCGCTCTTCAAGCTGCCGTCCGGGCCGACAGCACGGGGGTAGGTGTCGTTGGTCAGCACAACTGCCGGGCCAATGAACACACCGGCTTCAAGTTCCGCGGGCTCGTAGACAAGTGCATAGTTCTGGACTTTGCAGTTGTCCCCCATCTTTACCCCGGTGCCGATATAGGCACCTCGTCCCACGATGCAATTGACGCCTAACTCGGCCTGCTCGCGGACTTGGGCAAGATGCCAAATCTTTGATCCATCACCAATTACCGCCTTGTCTGAAACATCGGCGCTCTCCGCAACCACTATCACCGGTGAAGGTCCTTCCTCATTGAGCACACGCGACAACGAGATTCATCTTAGCTGAGACACCATGCCGCGGCGTCAAGGGCCAACCGTGAAGGTCGCTCCGGTTTGTCCACATACGCCTCACCCGAGGCTGCAGGACGGCGTAAACGCCTCTAGCGTCAAGGGCAACGGCCTACCTCTGTTGGGCAGGCGCGTTACTGATCACGGGAAGACGGAAGCCATGACTTTGGAATGCACGTTGGTGAGGGGCCCGGCGGCCGCGGAGTTTTCGGCTCCGGAGGAATTGACCATCAGGGTCCCTGTGGGCACACCCGGAGCCCACCTTCAGACAATTCTCGGGGACGAGCGCGGGACTGGTTCATTGGCAGTGGATGGAAGGGATATAGCGGCCCTGACGGTTGGCCGGCCTCCCCTGGTGTCCGGTGCAATAATCGTCGATGGCCCCGCACCGCACCATCTCTCCGAGCCGGCGTCCCTGCCTCTCATGCTGCTTACACATTCGGGGCCCAGTGCCGGAGTCGTCTTCCGTATCCATCGCGGCCGCTTCCGGATAGGCCGCGGAGCCACGGAGATCTCCGTGCCGGATCCAGACATGTCCAGGGAGCACGCCATCCTGGATGTTTCCAGCACAGCACTGACCCTGAGTGGCGTCGCGGCCGTCAACCCGGTACTCGTGGATGGGCGCCCCTCGCGGCGCACGTCCCTGACGTCGGAATCAACAATTCTGTGCGGCAACAGCGTGTTCTCTGTCTCCACGGAGAGAGGTCCGCTCCCCGAAATTTCCAACGATGCCGGACGCTCCGTGGAGGAACCACTTGAGGTGCCTCATTCCGGACGGCAAGGAAACCGCATGGCGATCATCCTGGCCGCCGTGCTGCCGCTGATCGCAGGGGTTGGTCTGGCCATTGCCACCGGGATGTGGATGTATCTGGGATTCACCGCCATCTCCGCCGTCAGTCTCCTGATCCCGTTCATTACGGGACGGAAGAGCCGCCGGGAATGTAGATTGGCTGTGGCCCGCGCCGCTCAGGAGGATCTCGGCCGCCGGCAGCGTTGCTCTCCCTCCGCTGCGGAACTGGTGGTGGCTGCCTGCGGCAGGGCGGCCATGGAGGTTCGGGATGCAGCACGAGGCCAGTCCGATTCATCGTTGTCCCAATCGCCTGCAGATTCCCCCAGGGAAACCGTCAGCGCAGATTCCGGTAGCTGGATCCGTCTGGGCACAGCCGAGGCACAGGCAAATATCCGATTGGTACCTGACGATCCAATGTTCAGCGCACCAGACATCGGATCAGCGGCAGTGACTTTGGACCCGCAGCTTCCCACGGTGGCACTTGACGGACCTCCTGACCACGTTGATTCCCTGCTCCGATTCATGCTGATGCAGATGGCCGGCTACCCCCGGGCTGCGGAGTCACCCGTCATTATCGTTGGGAGCGTCGGAAGGCTGCCCCTAAGCGCCAGGTTCCTCGCGAAGGTTACTCTTACGACGCAGTACGAGGCGGCCCTCACTGCCATGCTGCAGCTAAGCGGCAGCGCTCATGGAAGGCTGCTCATCATCGATGAACCGGCAGGGTGGGACAAGGCCGCGTTGGCATCCCTCCTGGGCGCCGCGCGCCGGAACGGGTGGCAGGTGGTCCGTTGTGGCCCACCTGCTGAACACCCCGGGCCCTTAATCGAGCTTTCAACGTCAGGGACCACAGGAACATTGGACGTGGCCGGCGAGCGCCGGACTTTCGTTCCAGACCTCGTCCCGATCAGCGTTTTCGATGCGTTTTGCCGCACCATGGCCTCGCTGGCCCACCAGGAACATGTCGGCACACGGCAGCCCGTTCCTGAGCAGTGCACACTGGCTGCCCTTCTTCCCTCCGGGACCCGAAGGGTTCTTCTTCGCTGGGAAGACACTGCACGATTGCCTGGACTAAGGGCCGTGTTGGGCCAGGGCCGTCAGGGACCCGTGACCTTTGACTTTAAGCGCGACGGTCCACACCTTCTGGTGGCCGGTACCACGGGCTCAGGAAAGTCGGAGCTCCTGAGGACCCTCGTCGCTTCCATGGCGCTGACGTACTCCCCCAATCACACAACCTTCCTCTTTGTCGATTTCAAAGGCGGCTCAGGACTACGGCCGCTCGCCGGCCTGCCTCACTGCGTAGGCCTCTTGACCGATCTTGGTGGGCGCCAGTTGGATCGCGCACTTGCTTCGCTCCGGGCAGAGATCAGGTACCGCGAGGAGTTGTTCGCTGCGGCCGACGTCACGGACCTGGACCAATACCACCTTGCTGCGTCGAGCCCGTACCCTGCAGTTCCGCATTTGGTTTTGGTCATCGACGAGTTCCGTATGTTGATTGACGAAGCTCCCGGCGCCCTTCGCGAGCTCATGCGGGTCGCCACCATCGGCCGATCCCTTGGCGTCCATCTGGTGATGGCGACCCAGAGGCCTCAAGGAGCATTGACAGCCGACATCCGGGCGAACGTTGCGTCGAGTATCGCTCTTCGAGTGCAATCAGAGGCGGAGTCCGTGGATATCATCAATTCAAAGGTGGCCGCCTCCATCAGGGCAGATACTCCGGGAAGGGCCTACCTGGTCCGGGCCTCAGACACGCCGGAAGAATTCCAGGCCGCGTCCCTCTCGGTTTCCCACGATGCCAGAGCCTCCGATGGCCCTGTTGATGGATCTCCTCAGTTGGTCCACACAGCCTCCCAGATACTCAACAACGGCTCACGCCGTGAGGTCCCACCGTCCCAGCCCTTGGCCGGACATCGGGATGCCCTCCCGGATGCCGGTGTCGGGCGGCTTGTTTTGACTGTCCAGGACGCGTGGCGCCGCCAGGGGAGTTCCCTCCCCCGACATCCCGTGGCGGAACCCCTGCCTTCTGCGATTCCGTGGAGTGGTGGGCCTTCCCTGGCGGATGCCTCTGATGTCCCCGCAACCACAGAAGCAGTGCCATGGCGTGTTGGGCCGCTGGCGTTGGTTGACAGGCCCACACGGCAAGTTGTGGAGCCCTTGCAATGGTTGCCGGCCGAGCACGGACATCTGGCCATGATCGGAAGTGCTTCGAGCGGCATGCACGCCTGCTTCAGGGCAGTCTCGGCCATGCTGTCCACACAAGGACCCCAGCCTCATCCCTTTGTTCTGGATGCGGCAGGAATATTGGGCGACCTCGTTGGCCAGGCAAGGGTAGGTGCGCTCGTGGGCCTGCACCAATTACCGCTTGCAGCGCGTGTGTTAAAACGTCTCGCCGAGGAAATGGACTGCCGACGCACCAGCAACGACGCCGGGAGGACCTCCAAGCCTCTGACTTTGATCATCACGGGGTGGTGCTCATGGGCCACCGCCTTCCGGGCCGGGACCTCAGCCTGGGCAGAGAGCCTCCTGCAGGACATTGTGAGGGACGGCCGTCCTCTCGGCATCACGGTGATGATTTGTGGCGAGCGGGAATTGGTCAGTTCACGTTTCTTTGCCGCGATACAAAACCGGGCTTATTTTCCGTCAGGCTCCACGGAGGAAGCCCGGTTTCACTGGCCCCGCTTTCCAGAGGTGGAGCCAATTCCAGGGCGCGCCGTCGCCACGGGCAACTTCGTCGACGGAGATACAGTGGTTACCCAGTTTCGCGAGGCTCCCGACGAGGGGCACTGGCCGTTCGCCCCTCCCCCACAAGGGAAACCGCCCTTCCGTCTGCGGCCGCTTCCCGATCGCCTGGACGAACAGGAATTTCGTGTTGGGCTCAAGTCCTCGTCTGCCCTGTTGATGTCTGCCGGGCAGGAATCGGGGAACGCTCTATGGATCGGCGTTGGAGGGGACGAAGCGATGCCCGTTTCCCTGCCTCTCCGGCTGCACGGTGTCAGCATCATCCTCGGCGGCCATCGATCAGGGAAGAGCACGGCTTTGGCATCACTCCGTCGCCTGAATCCTTCAGTTGCCTGGGTTGTTCCGGCACTTGGAACATCCGCGGAATCTTCCCGGGCCTCGGCCACACAAGAAAACTGTGACCTGGACCCGGAGAGCGTCGTGTTGGTGGACGACGCGGACTCTCTTGACACCCAAGGGCGCCAAGCCCTCACTGCTTTGGTGGGTAAAGTCCGAGGCATCGTGATGACAGCCACTCCCGGGCCCGCACTGACGCAGCAACTGCCACTGGCCCGGGAAGTCCAGACCTTCCGAATGGGTGTGGTCCTGGCGCCGGGATCGCCTCACGATGGCGATCTCCTGGGAGTACGGCTGGAAACAGACCGCCCAGCCCGCCCTGGGCGTGGCTATGTGGTGGAGGGAGGAGAAGTGCAGCCGTTTCAAGCAGTCCTCACAACGGACTTCCCACCCATTGCCGCTCATGGTTCCCCCGCGGAGACGGGTTAAAGGACTCCGGAGGTACCGCCTGTGCGCGACGCGTAGGCAATCACGTCCCTATGGAAAAGGAACACAATGGCCGCAACGGCCGGGATGATCATAGCCAGGCCCGGCAGAACAAGCCCACCGGTCATAGTGGGGAAACCGATGGTGAGAACGAACAACTGGGCCACCAACGCAGCCGCCCGGGTCCATCGGTATCCTCGGAACAGGTAATGCCCCACTGCGAACAACCACACCGAAAAGGCAAGGAGCAGCCCCAGCGTAAAAACGGCTCCCCAGAAAGTCAGCACCGGGGCGCCAGTAAGCAATTCGTACGCGTACCAGGCGGCGGCACCCATGAGCGCGAGGGCTTCCAACAGGACAACGGCAGAGATCACTGCCACCCCACGGGGCCGGCGACTGCCGGCTCGGCCGCTGTTCTCATGGTGCGCCTGCGCGTCGGAATCTTCTCCCGGCTCCGGTCCGGAGGCGGGTTGGGCAGGGTTTACGGGAGGTCTTGACACACTGGCACACTACCGGACATAGTCATCTAGCAGTGAGGGCACTGGCGGCTGATGTGATGCATCGCTCACAGATTCCGGGCATTTCGACCACTAACACCCCTTGTTTACAAGGCGTTAACATGAAACGCTTGACTCAGACGACCAAGGGGGCCCATGCGGGCCCCTTTCCTTTGGAGCCTCTCGTGAATGTTTTCACAAAAGGCCCTATCTAGTTCTCACGAATGGAGTGACTGATCAGCATGGATTGGCGTAATCGCGCAGCCTGCCTCGACAAGGACCCGGAGCTCTTCTTCCCAGTCGGCAACACGGGACCAGCACTTCTGCAAATCGAGGAAGCCAAGAGCGTCTGCCGCCGCTGCCCCGTAGTGGACACCTGCCTGCAGTGGGCGCTGGAGTCCGGACAAGACGCCGGTGTTTGGGGCGGCATGAGTGAAGACGAGCGTCGGGCTCTCAAGCGTCGCGCTGCCCGCGCGCGCCGCGCTTCCTAGAAGCATTAAGTAGACCTCATTAATAAGGAAGGCCGCGGACCATTGGTCCGCGGCCTTCCTTTTGTTAAGCCATGGCCGCAGGCGCGCCCCAGTGACATCGGGGAGCGCGCCGACATCTTAAGTGCGGGTTAAGTGCGGGCCAAATTCAAAACGATTTCGACGGCCGTTCCCCCACCGTCGCGAGGGCTCCACTGGATTGATCCACCGAGTTCGCTCGTCACCAGCGTGCGGACAATCTGCAGGCCCAGGCCTTCGGTGTATTGACCGTCCGGCAGGCCAACGCCGTCGTCGGCAATGGTCACGGTCAGAAATTCGTCATTTCCGTCGCCGTCAGCCCGATCAGCCAAGAGCCATACTGTTCCGGTGCGTCCTTCAAGACCGTGCTCCACGGCGTTGGTGACCAACTCGTTAATGACCAGGGCCAACGGAGTGGCAAAGTCGCTGGGCAACTCGCCAAACATCCCTGAACGTTCCGTTCGTACTTGCTGGGACGGCGATGCCACCTCGGCAGACAGCCGGAACTGCCGTCCGATCAATTCATCAAAGTCAACACTCTGCGTCAACCCCTGGGAAAGGGTTTCGTGGACGAGTGCGATGGTGGCCACGCGCCGCATCGCTTGTTCCAAGCCCTGCTTCGCCTCGTCACTGACCATACGGCGCGATTGCATTCGCAGCAGTGCCGCCACAGTTTGAAGGTTGTTTTTCACCCGGTGATGGATTTCCCGGATAGTGGCATCTTTGGTAACGAGTTCCATTTCCCTGCGCCGCAGTTCCGAGACATCGCGGCACAGGACGAGGGCACCGAACCGGTGTTGCTCGTCGCGTAAAGGAATGGCCCGCAGAGAAAGACTGACGCCACGGGACTCAATCTCACTTCGCCAAGGCATCCGACCTGTGACAACCAAGGGCAGAGTCTCATCCACCATCCGGCGGTCTTTGAGGAGCCCGGCAGTTACTTCCGCCAAGGACCGTCCCTCCAGCGACTCAACTTCGCCGAGCCGCCTGAAGGCTGACACCCCGTTGGGGCTCGCGTACTGCACGATACCTTCGGCGTCCAGCCTGATGAGTCCGTCTCCCACACGTGGCGCCCCACGGCGTGATCCAGTGGGCGAAGCGAAGTCGGGCCACAGTCCCAGAGTTCCCATGCGCAGAAGGTCATAGGCGCACTGACGATACGTCAACTCCAGTCTGGAGGGCATCCGGGAGCTGGACAGATCCATGTGGGATGTCACTACGGCCAGCGTCCTGCCGTTGCGCACCATGGGAACAGCTTCGACACGCAGTGCCATCTCGCTGCTCCAGCTCGTTTCGCTGGATCGTTCGATCGAGCGGCTGTGCCATGCCTTTTCCACCAGTGGGCGAAGATCGGAACGGATGCCCTCCCCACGAAGTCCGCGTGAAACACCGTATGTGATGTCGACGGACGGACGTGGGCGAGGGCAATGTAACCGAACTCCGGGTGCGGGAACCACAATGCGAGGTCCGCGAATGCCAAGTCGGCGACCATCTGCCAGTCACCGACGAGGAGGTGCAGCCATTCGGCATCTCCAGGCCCGAAATCAGCGTGTTCCCTGATGGGGTCTGTAAAGATTGCCACTGCACCTCCATTTGCGACGCTGGGATTGCCCCTAGCGTCGAACGATTGACCTCAAGAGCCTTAATGCTACCGACAGTGAAGCCATGTCGTCGGCTTCTAGCGCGTTGACCTCGTCAAACATGGTCTTGGCCCGGCCCAGTTGCTCGGCATTCTGCCCCTCCCACGACTTCAGGCGATCTTCAGCCGAGGTGCCGGCCTCAGTCGACTCCAGGACCGACGTCGTCATATCCGCGACCGTTGAGTACAGGTCGTCCCGAAGGGCGGCCCTGGCCAGCGCCTGCCAGCGGTCGTCACGCGGCAGGGAACTGATCCGTTCCAGCAGCGAATCGACATGGAAGCGGTTGAACACGGTGTAGTACACATGGGCCACGTCTTCGACACTGCCGCCACCGGTCTGGGCAATCCGCGCGATATCCAACAGCGCGTAACTCTCGAACAACTCCGCCCACCTGTGGGCAAGGTGTTCGGGCAAGTCCCAGCCACGTGCCCTATCAAGCCAGCCTGAGATGCGGGTCTTGTCCTCGCCCCGGAGGTAGTCCAGCAGCTTGGCCCGCAAGGGGGCCATCATCGGCTTGAACGATTCCACCACTGTGGAAATCGGCTGGGATGCCATCCCTTGCCCCAGGACCCACCGCACAGCCCTGTCGAGCAGCCGGCGGATGTCCAGGTGGACTTCACTCCAATGTTCTGTCGGGAAGGATGCTGGGAGCGCGTTCAGCTCCGCCACCATGGGATCGAGGTCGTAAATTTCGCGTAGCGCCACAAATGCCTTGGCAACCGCTACCTCATTTGCCGATGTTTCTTCGATGGCCCGGAAGGCGAACGTGATGCCGCCCAGGTTGATGATGTCGTTGGCCACGACGGTGGCGATGATTTCGCGGCGAAGCGGGTGGGTGTCCAGCTCGGCGTCGAACTTCTCGCGCAATTGCTTCGGGAAGTAGTTGCGGATGGTGTCCGCAAACCAGGGATCGTCAGCAAGGTTGCTGTCTCGCAGTGCCGCGCCGAGTTCGATCTTGGCGTAGGCCGCCAGAACTGCCAGTTCCGGAGACGTCAAGCCTTGGCCCTGCTCCAACCTTGAACGAAGCGTCTCCGTGGTGGGCAAGGCTTCGAGATCACGCTTGAGATCGGCGGACTTCTCCAACCAGTCCATCAGCCGCTCGTAGCTTGGACTCCATTCCGCAACCCGCGTCCGGTCATTCAGGAGCAGGATATTTTGGTCGATGTTGTCCTGAAGGACGAGTCGTCCCACCTCATCGGTCATATCTGCCAGGAAAGCTGCCCGTTCTCCGGCCTCAAGCTTGCCGGCAGCCACCATTCGGTCCACGAAGATCTTGATGTTCACTTCATGGTCGGAGCAGTCCACACCGGCTGAGTTGTCGATTGCATCCGTATTGAGGATGACCCCTTGCAGCGCGGCTTCAATACGCCCGCGTTGCGTCAATCCGAGGTTTCCGCCTTCTCCCACAACCTTGACCCGCAGGTCGCGTCCGTCCACACGAATGGCGTCGTTGGCTTTGTCGCCAACGGCTGCGTGGGTCTCCGTGCTGGCCTTGACGTAGGTGCCGATGCCGCCGTTATAGAGGAGATCAGCCGGAGCCAGCAAGATCGCGCGAAGCAGCTCCGGCGGGCTCAGCTGGGTGGTGCCTTCGGGCAAGCCCAGCGCCTTTCGAACTTGGTCAGAGACGGGGATGGTCTTCGCTTGGCGCGCGTAGACTCCTCCACCTTCACTGATCAGTGACCTGTCATAGTCATCCCAGGAAGACCGGGGCAGCTCAAAAAGCCGCTGCCGTTCCGCGAAGGATGCCGCGGCGTCGGGCGTGGGATCAAGGAAGATATGGCGATGGTCGAATGCGGCCAGCAGACGGATGTGCCGGGACAGCAGCATCCCATTACCGAAGACGTCGCCGGACATGTCGCCGACGCCAACTACAGTGAACTCTTCGGTCTGGGTATCCAGATCAAGTTCGCTGAAGTGCCTCTTGACCGATTCCCACGCCCCGCGTGCCGTAATGCCCATGGCCTTGTGGTCGTAGCCCACCGACCCTCCGGAGGCAAAGGCATCGCCCAACCAGAATCCGTACTCGGACGCGAGCCCGTTGGCGGTGTCGGAGAAGGTGGCGGTTCCCTTGTCGGCTGCCACCACCAGGTAGGAATCGTCGCCATCGTGGCGAACAACGTCCGACGGCGGGACAAGCCTTTCGCCGTCCGCTGACGTCACGAGGTTGTCGGTGATGTCCAACAAACCCCGGATGAAGGTTTTGTAGCTCTCAATTCCTTCGGCCATCCATGCTGCCCGGTCAACTGCCGGGTTGGGCAGCTTCTTGGCGAAGAACCCACCCTTGGCACCCGTAGGAACGATCACGGCGTTCTTGACTGTCTGGGCCTTCACCAAGCCCAGGATTTCCGTGCGGAAGTCTTCCCTACGGTCTGACCAGCGGAGACCGCCGCGGGCTACCTTCCCGAAGCGCAGGTGAACGCCTTCAACCCTGGGTGAGTAGACCCAGATCTCGTACATGGGGCGGGGGAAGGGCAATCCGTCGATCGACGTTGGATCCAACTTGAAGCTGAGGTATTCCTTGTTTTGGAAGTAGTTGGTCCGCAGGGTGGACTCGATCAGGTTCACGAAGGTACGCAGCACGCGGTCAGCGTCCAACGTTGCCACTTGCTCAATGGACTCGGCGAGGGCTACGCGTGCTGCAGCCTGGCGTTCCGGCCGAAGATCCTCCGGAACAGTGGGATCGAAGCGCGCAGAGAAGAGGGCGTTAAGTCCACGGGCAACGTCGGGGTTGCCCAGAAGAGTGTCCGCGATGAAACCGAACGAATTGGTGTTGCCCATTTGCCGCATGTACTTGGCGTAGGCACGGAGGACCACCACTTGGCGCCAGTGCATGCCCTCACGCAGCACCAGCCGGTCAAAGTTGTCCGACTCGACGGATCCTGTGACGGCGGCTCCAAAGGACTCGCCCAGGAGTTCCCCGGTAGCGAGGGGATCGACACCGGCGGGGTATTTGAGTCCAAGGTCGTAGAGGAAGAAGTCGCGGCGATCTGAAGTTTCGATCTCGAAGGGACGTTCATCCAAAACTTCAAGACCAAGATTGTGGAAGTAAGGGAGGATCTGGCTCAGGCTCTTGGGCTCCATGAGGTAGAGCTTGACGCGGGCGTCCTCCTCCAAGGCTTCGCCGGCACCTTCTGGAAGGTACACGTGAACCCCGGGTTTGACCTGCTTTGTTGCTTCCCCGGCTCTCTCGGCCTGTGCCCCATACTTTTCGAAGCGTTCGATGTCCTCCAAGGCGTCTTCAACTTCATAGTCCACCCGGTAGCCTGCGGGGAATGCCTCTGCCCACAGGGCAGACAGCACATCGGCACTTTCTGCCGGGCGGTGCTCACGGAGGACCTCGGCGACTCCTTCGCTCCAGGAGCGGGACGCCCTCATCAGCCGGTGTTCAAGCTCCGCAACATTGACTTCTGCCAGCTCAGCCGTGCGCGGGAGGCGGATCCTGAAGAAGACACGGGCCAAGGCAGATTCGGTGATCCGGGCCTCGTAGTCGATGCTTTCGGCCTGGAACGTTTCCCGGAGTTCCTGTTCGATCCGAAGGCGAACGCTGGTGGTGTAACGATCACGGGGCAGGTAGACCACCGCCGACATGAAGCGACCGTAAATGTCAGGTCGGAGGAACAACTTTGTACGGCGACGTTCCTGCAACCGCTGGATCCCCGTGGCAGTAGCAGCCAGGTCCGGAATCTCGATCTGGAACAGTTCATCGCGCGGGTACGTCTCGAGGATACCCAGGAGATCCTTGCCGGAGTGGGAGTCAATAGGGAACCCGGCGTTCCGCAGGACGGCGTCCACCTTGTCGCGGACAATAGGGATGTTGCGCACAGAACCGGTGTAGGCACTTGTTGCAAAAAGCCCGATGAATCGCCGTTCCCCATTGACGTTGCCCTGGGCGTCGAAGCTCTTGACGCCGATGTAGTCGAGGTAGGCAGGCCGGTGGACAGTCGATCGGGAGTTGGCTTTGGTAATCACCAGTGCCCGCTTTTCCCGGGCGCGCTTCCGCCCGGCATCCGTGAGGTGCTGGACCTGACGGGTGGTGTCCCCCGCGCGCAGAAGCCCAAGACCGCTGTCTTCACGCAGTTGAAGGACGTCCTCGCCTTCCTGGTCCACGAGGTCGTACTCGCGGTATCCGAGGAAGGTGAAGTTGCCGTTGTCCAGCCAGCGCAGGAGATCCTGTGCCTGCCGGAGTTCGGCGATCTGCTCCGGGTGGGATATGCCGCCAAGGGCTTCTGCCAGTTCCAGTGCTTTGCTGCGCATCTTGGGCCAGTCTTCCACGGCTGCCCTGACATCGCCGAGGACACGTTGCAGTCCTTCGACCAATTCTGCACGGGCGTCGTCGTTGACACGGTCAATCTCCACTGCAATCCACGACTCCATGTGCGACGAGTTGTCACCGTCGCCCAAGAGGTGCGCCACGCTTGGCAGTGCAGCGGTATCGCCGCTCGAGATCCCGACGTTCGAAGGAACCCGGGAGATGTTTCGGAGCTCCCCGGACACGCGGTCGCGGGTGATCACAAACAAGGGGTGCATGACAAGACGGATCGCACAGTTCTGGCGAACGAGTTCTGCATTTACTGAGTCCACCAGGAACGGCATATCGTCAGTGACGATGTACACGACGCTCCGGTCCGCTTCACCCGCGATTTCGACGACGGCGTTGCCCGGCATACGGGACTGCGCGACCTTTTTGTGATTCGTTGCCCGCGAGATCAGCAGCTCAGGCGAATACGCCCGGGCATCCTCCTCTGCGAGGTGTTCATAGTAGTCACCGAAGAACCCTTCACGGACAACTGCTGCATCGGACCGATCCTCCACGCTGGATCCTGACGACATCTACAAACGCCTCCATCACATGTTGATTGCTGCGACTCTGCAGCCCACATTTTGAGCCTAGCGCTTAAGCAAGCGGACGGCTCTGGTACTTCGGCCAAAGGAATTTCGTTTTTGCTGGGCAGGCGCACAGACCAAGTTGGCGATAGCGATCCGCAGGGCGGATTCGGGCGCAGTTTCAAGGAGGACCGAGCCGGAGAGCAAGGCGGCGTCGCAGGCCACTGGATCTGCCGGGAGGTAGGCATCGATCGCCAAGCCCGGCCCGTACCGGTCCCATGCTTCCGCCAGTTGCTGCTTGGGTGCGTGCCCCACGGCCGCCCTCTTCACCTTATTCAGCACCACGCGGAGGGATGCTTGTGGAACGGCTGCTTGAAGGTCCGCCAGCCCCCGAACCAGCCTCGGTATTCCGATTGCGTCGGCTGCTCCCACAGCGAATACGACGTCAGCCATTTCCAAAGTCCTGAGAGTTGCTGCGTTCCGCCGTGGGGCCATGGTGTCGAAGCTCAGTTCCTCATCTGCTTCTAGGCAGAATCCGGTATCGACCACCACGACATCAGACACATCTTTGGCTCGCTCAAGGACCTGCGACAGCGCAGCCGCCCTCAGTTCCGTCCATCGATCCGCGCGTGTGGTCCCCGTGAGCACCCGAAAGGAGCCCTCTTTGGTGAAGACGGGGGTCGCCGCGGCCTTCAAAGCACTGGCGTCGAGCATCCCCTGGTCCGCAAGCCTGCAGGCTTGGGCCAGTCCCGCGGCTTCGTCCAACAACCCGAGCACAGCAGACACACTGGCACCATAACTGTCAGCATCCACGAGGATGACGGATTTACCCTCTGCTGCCAATTCGGCAGCGAGGTTGACCGCCAGCAGGGTCCTGCCGGGCGAACCTATGGGTCCCCATACAGCAAAGACCAGACCTGAACCCTCCGGAGAGTCCTCCACAGCTTCCGGAGCAGGCATCAGAAGTGGTCCGCCTCCCGCATCAGCGAAACCTGCGTCCTGCCCCGCGCCCAGGCGTCCGCGCGCATGCTCACGGCCCACAGCCTCGGATATTCTTGCCGCGAGCGCAGACGGTTCTATTCCGGAAGCCGCCACAACGACTCCGATGGCGTGCAATCGCCGTACTTCGGCCGGGTCATCCGTCAGGGCCACAATCGAAACTCCAACAGCGCCAAGTCGATCCACCAAAGTCGTGGTCAATTCCTCGCAGCCCTCCGCAACGACGGCCGCCATGGCAAGCCCGCTTTGGCAGGCGGCCATCAGCTCAGCAAGCTCTGAACAACGGCGAACCACCGTCACCGGACCATGCAGGCCCTCCAGCCCGCCCACTACGGCCTCCTGCGCAGGACCCACAGTGATTACCGGAATACTCATGGGTTGAGGCCCGCCGGGTTCCAAACGACGGAGATACTGGCCTTATTTGCTTGAGCTCCCAACAACTTGGGCATCTGCTCATCCGTCACCAGGACCAGCACTTGGGTGGTCTTCGACGCCCCCAAGGAAGCGGCGCCTGAGACCACCTGGGCGATTTCCGCACCGGGCAAGAGCAGCTGCGGCTCATCAAAGGCACTGCTCGCACCGGGCAAGGCAACCCAGACATCCACCCGCGCTCCACCGACTGCCTGGGCGGGAAGTTCTCCCTCCACGGAAATAGCCACTGGCTTCCTGTTCAGGGCATCAGCTTTTCCCAGGCTCTCCGTTGGAACGAGTTGGTTTTTCGCCACCCGCTGCAGGGCTACCCGACCTTCTGCCAGGCCACCCTCCACAGTGACGTACCCGGACTCAACATCATCCAGGCGAACATTGACAATTGAAAGGTCGGCCACGGCGACCACCTGGCCGACTGCGATGTCTTCGCGTGCAGCGTAGACCTGCGTAGTCCTGTCAGCCGATCCAACCAAGGCGATGACGCCGGCAATGGACACAAGCACCAGCAGCATGCCGATGAGAAGCCTCGGGTCCTTCCGCGATGGCTTCTTCAATCTTGCTGCAGCGACCACTGTATCTTGACCCATGTTTCTGCTACCCCCGATGAGCTAAAGGCATGGCCGACGGACCCGCCACCTCATTCTTACCGGCCGTTCCTGCAGGACAAAAGCCATCGACCCCAAAGGGGCCGAAACTGTGGATAAAGACACCAAAGTGGGCCAACGGTGGCAAAATGGTGCCATGCCCCGATTCCTGACTCTGGCGGATGTCGCCGAACAACTCCAAATCAATTCACCACAGGCTTACGCCTTGGTGCGAAGCGGCGAGTTGAAAGCCATCCAGGTAGGAGGGCGTGGACAATGGCGTATCGAGGAGACGATGCTTGAGCAGTACATCCAAGAGCGCTACGCAGAAGCAACCCGCATGATCCAGGAAGCAAAATCCAAGGCGAACCAGCCCTAGAGGCTGCTGCGGAGGGGTTACTCTCCGCCTGCCGAACACAGGGCTGCAACAGCACTGAACGGGACGGTCATGACCGACACCACGTTGCCCGCCCGCCGCACTTCACCGTCGCGGACCACAGCGACATCGAAGTGGTCCCTGCCGACTCTGTCGATGACACCATTGACCCTGGCGCCGTCTCCGGTCCGCGTGCTCAAATGAACAACCAAGGCGGACCTGTCCCTGGCCAATGCCCTCAGGGCTGAGGCGATCCCCGGCAATTGCCGGACCGTGGACACGGGGTTGAGGGCCAGCCTCCCCAGACCTTGGAATGTGAGCACTGCGGCGAAGGGCACCAGCCATTGCCGCGAGCCCTCGGACAACACCAACCACCCACCACCCACGCGGCCCAGCACTCCCTGAATAGCGTTGCCATCAGCGAGGAAGAGCCTGATCTCGACTCCGGCTGCGCCACGGAGGCGGTCACCCAGCTCGATCCCCGCAAGCTCTACCCTGGCCCGCTCGGTGATCTCCGATTCCGCCTCCAAGGCACGCCCGGCAGAAAATTGTGCTTCCAAGTCGTCAAAGAGAGAGTCCCATCTCATGTCATCAGACTAGGCTGCAACATGTAGGCAGGGCGAATACTGCGTGATCCGGTGACGCGAATTGGACAGATAGCCCGGGACGTGCCCACAATAGGCCTAACGATGTCAAAATGCATCAAACTGCATCAAACGAAGCTTGGGGGCTTTGAATGGCAAGAACGTTACGGAGCGACGCCTGCCTCGCTGCAACAATTCTGGGGCTTGGGCTACTGCTCGTCCATGTGGGCAGCATGCTCCTTGACCAATGGCGGTCAGCAGATCACCATCATCAGAACTTCTCGTTTGAGGACCTCCTCGGTTTTCTCGCGAACGGCGTCGGCATAGCGCTGGTGGCATGGTGGGTCCTTTCCTTACTGCTCGCCGTCGTCGCATCGCTGTTGCATCGGAGTGGACGGGAGAGAGGGGCCAACACCTTTGCCAAGTTCAGCCCTGCCTTTATGCTGCGGCTTGCCGTAGCGGTGGTGAGCGTGAATCTCTTGGGCGTCACCATGGCGCAAGCAACGCCTCCCCCCGACCCCGGTTGGGGACCGACAACCGCGAGTGTGGAAACGTCTCCCCACCCGGCATGGAGGCCGGCGCCCGTTGCCGGGCCCGCGTCTTCATCACAGATGTCCGTGGCCGACACCACGGCAAATGCGGGCGATCCGCGCTGGAAGCCTAAAGCCCCTGCACCTGACCCTGGGCTTCTAAGCCGCCCTTCGTCCAGGCAAGAGATCTCCCGTGACGCCGGCGTCGTCGTGAAGGCAGGAGACTCCCTGTGGTCGCTTGCAGCATCGCGGCTTGGTCCCTTTGCAACGGACGTGGAAGTCGCCCTGATGTGGCCCAAGTGGTATGCCGCAAACCTCACCGTCATCGGCGGCGACCCTTCAGTGTTGACTCCGGGTCAGGTCCTGCGGCCACCCGCACCTGACTGACAGTACGGGTCATCCGACCCACCGATTCTTTGGCCCACTCAGGGGCCGTATCCCCCGTATCAAACCAAGTTCAGCGTCATCCCAGCAGAAGCCACCAGAACAGAGCGTCCCCACGTTCCCGTTCGTGTAGTGAATGCCTGAGGTATGACCATGACCGTTGCGACTGCACACCGGCCCGCGGGCCGACAGAGCAACCAACGAACATTTTCCGGCTACGGTTCGAGCGGTGCGGACATCGACGTTCGGCTGGTTGCGCGCAGTATTGCGCAGGCAGCTTTGGAGGTATTGGCCGGAACACGTGCGGTGAGCCAGCTTTCCCGTTCCTTGGACCCTGACTGCTATGTAGCCCTACAACATAGGGCGGCCCTCACCCGCAAGCACGCCGCCAGGGTCCGGGGGAACCTGCAGCCCCACCGCAGCCCCATGGTCCGCTCTGTTCGAACCTGCTCCATCTCCGAGGATATTTGCGAGGCAAGCATTGTGGTTGCGGAAGAACTGAGATGCCGGGCTGTCGCCATGAGGTTGGAACGCTTGGACGGCGTGTGGCGGGTGACGGCCCTGGAGATTGGCTAGACTTGTCGAATCCATCCCGCGGGCAACAAAATCCGCGGGCAACAAAAAGGGTGGATTCCGGACATTGAGTCCGGAGTCCACCCTTTTGAGTGCGCGCTATTCGTACCTGGCAGACCAGCAAATTGGCTGGGCCCGCTGGATGTTACCGGGTCAGCGACGCTTCTTTTTCGCCGGCTTACGTTGCTCTTGGCCTGCTGCCTTCGCTGGGTTGCCGGATCGACCGGAAGCCCGGCCCTCGATGCGTGTTTGGGTAGCGCCATCTTCACCTGGGGCGGTGTACTGCAACTGGGCCGGCTTTTCCGGTGCCTGCAGACCCGCCGCCCGGATTTGGGGTTCATGATGTTCGGTGTGCGCCCCAGCGGCGGTATCGTCGGCCACAACAACGTCTTCGGCGGGTGTTACCTCCACCTCCAGGTTGTAGAGGAAACCGATGCTTTCTTCACGGATGGCTTCCATCATGCTCTGGAACATCACGAAACCTTCGCGCTGGTACTCCACCAGGGGATCGCGTTGGGCCATCGCCCGGAGACCAATACCCTCCTTGAGGTAATCCATCTCGTAGAGATGTTCCTGCCATTTCCGACCCAAAACCGAAAGCACAACACGACGCTCGAGCTCGCGCATGCTCTCAGAGCCGATGGCCTCCTCGCGGGCCTGGTACACCAGCCGGGCATCCGAGAGGATCTCCTCTTTCAGGAACTCGGCAGTGACACGT
Organism: Arthrobacter sp. YN; assembly: GCF_002224285.1. Lineage (GTDB taxonomy): Bacteria > Actinomycetota > Actinomycetes > Actinomycetales > Micrococcaceae > Arthrobacter. The sequence goes on from NZ_CP022436.1 coordinate 3,400,534, forward strand.
GACTTTCCGCCAGCTTCCTCAACAATTTCATCGGCCGTCACGGTTGCCGGGTACAACGTCTTCAGATTGGCCCAGAGTTGGTTGAAGTCCCAATCGTCACCCGTTCCTTCGGCAGTAGCAGCCTCGATGAGGGCGTTGATGGTGTCTTCAAGGAAGAACTGGACCTTCTCGTGAAGGTCGTCGCCCTCAAGGATTCGACGGCGGTCGCCATAGATCGCTTCACGCTGCCGGTTGAGGACGTCGTCGTACTTGAGAACGTTCTTACGCTGTTCGGCGTTGCGCCCTTCCACCTGGCCTTGGGCCGATGCGATGGCGCGGGAGACGAGCTTGGATTCAAGGGCAACATCATCCGGGACCGAACTGTTCATGAGACGTTCGGCCGCACCTGAGTTGAACAACCTCATGAGGTCGTCCGTCAGCGACAGGTAGAAGCGCGATTCGCCCGGGTCACCCTGACGTCCTGAACGGCCGCGCAGCTGGTTGTCGATCCGGCGGGACTCGTGTCGCTCGGTACCCAGGACGTATAGCCCTCCGAGGTCCAAGACCTCTTCGTGTTCATCCTTGACCGCCTGCTTGGCAGCCGAAAGCGCTTCGGGCCACGCGGCCTCGTACTCTTCCGAGTTCTCCTCGGGATCGAGCCCACGCTTTGCCAACTCTGCAATGGCAGTGAACTCGGCGTTGCCGCCAAGCATGATGTCAGTACCGCGACCGGCCATGTTGGTGGCAACAGTGACGGCACCTTTTCGTCCGGCCTGCGCCACGATGGACGCTTCACGTGCGTGGTTCTTGGCGTTCAGAACCTCGTGCCGGATACCTTCCTTGGCCAGCAGCTTGGAGAGATACTCGCTCTTCTCAACGCTCGTGGTGCCGACCAGCACAGGCTGGCCCTTCTCGTGCCTTTCGGCGATGTCCTGGACCACGGCGTCGAACTTCACGACTTCGTTCTTGTAGACAAGGTCCGCCTGGTCGATGCGCTGCATGTCACGGTTGGTGGGGATGGGGACGACACCCAGCTTGTAGGTGCTCATGAACTCCGCGGCCTCAGTCTCGGCCGTGCCGGTCATGCCGGCAAGCTTCGAGTACATGCGGAAGTAGTTCTGCAAGGTCACGGTGGCGAGGGTCTGGTTCTCCGCCTTGATCTCGACATTTTCCTTGGCCTCAATGGCCTGGTGCATGCCTTCGTTGTAGCGGCGGCCGGCCAGGATGCGGCCAGTGTGTTCGTCAACAATCAGGACCTCGCCGTCGAGGATGACGTAATCCTTGTCCCGCTTGAACAGTTCCTTCGCCTTGATGGCGTTGTTGAGGAAGCCGATCAAAGGTGTGTTGGCTGATTCGTAGAGGTTTTGGATTCCGAGGTAGTCCTCCACCTTTTCGATACCGGCTTCGAGCACGCCTACGGTGCGCTTCTTTTCATCGACCTCGTAGTCGACTTCGGGTTGCAGGCGGAGCACGACTTTGGCGAATTCGCTGTACCAGCGGTTGGTGTCGCCCTGGGCAGGACCGGAAATGATGAGCGGAGTACGGGCTTCATCGATCAGGATGGAGTCGACCTCATCCACGATCGCGAAATTGTGGCCGCGCTGAACCAGTTCGCTGCCATCCCAGGCCATGTTGTCGCGCAGGTAGTCGAAGCCGAACTCGTTGTTGGTTCCGTAGGTGATGTCCGCAGCGTACTGCTGCCGGCGGACCGCTGGATCCTGATTCGACAGGATGCAGCCGCTGGTAAGTCCCAGGAACCTGTAAACCCGGCCCATTAGTTCGGACTGGTATTCGGCGAGGTAGTCGTTGACCGTGACGACGTGGACACCCTTGCCCGCCAGCGCGTTCAGATACGCGGGGGCGGTAGCTACGAGGGTCTTGCCTTCACCGGTTTTCATTTCTGCGATGTTGCCCAGGTGGAGTGCGGCACCGCCCATCAGCTGGACATCGAAGTGGCGCATGCCCAAGGTGCGGGAAGAGGCCTCACGCACAGCGGCGAATGCTTCCGGGAGGAGGGCCTCCAAGGTCTCGCCATCTTGGTGACGGGACCGGAAATGGTCCGTCTCCTCGCGGAGTTCGGCGTCCGTGAAGGACTTGAAGGAGTCTTCCAGGGCATTGATGGAATCGGCATAGTTCCGCAATTGCTTGAGTGTCTTTTTGTCACCCGTGCGGAGAAGTTTTTCGATTAGTGATGCCACGTGAAATTGCTCCCAGTCTCATGCTGCCGAATTCTGGCTGTTTCAGTCTACGGGAGAGACCAGCGCCACGTTGCCGCGTTCACCTCTGAGCGGACTGTCCGATTGCAGCGGCCCGCCCCGGCCATCAGCCCCGTCCGCCACAGCTTCGGCGAGAACGCCGGCGAGGTCCCCCACAGGCCACACCACTACCTCCTGCAGCCTAAGCCAAGCGGCCATGAGTTCCAGCTCGGCAGCAAGTTCGACGGCGGTATCCGCCGGAGCGCCAACCTCCGCGAACGCCGAACGCACCAGAAGCTGGCCGGACGCGCGGTCAGCCTTCAAGTCCACTCTTGCGACGACAGCGTCCCTGAGGAGGAATGGGAGAACGTAGTAGCCGAACTGACGCTTGGCCGCGGGAGTGTAGATCTCAATCCGATAGTGGAAGCCGAACAGTTCCTCAAGACGCCGTCGCTCAAAGACCAGCGAGTCGAATGGGCTCAGCAGTGCACGCCCGACCGCCCGGCGTGGAATCCTGGCATTGACGTGCTTGTAGGTTTCCCTGTCCCAACCACGCACAGAGACTGGATGGAGGCGCCCTGCCCGGACCAATCGCTGGACCGAGTCCGCTCCGGCTTTCAGTGGCGTACGGAAGTAGTCGGAAAAGCAGCGCACAGTGCCGATGCCATGTGCCTGGGCGGCCGCGTCCATCAGGCGGTCGAGCGTTTCTTCCGGAGTACCCCCGGGCTGTGCCATGGCAGGAACAACCTTGGAGGTCAAGGTGTACTTGCGTTCGAATTGCTGTGTGCGTGAGGCGGCAGAAATGCGTCCCTGTTCAAACAGATGTTCCAGGACCCGCTTAACGATGTTCCAATTCCATCCCCAGTTGCCACGGTCAGCTTCCTCGTTGTGTCCGAGCTCGGCCGTCAGTTCCGACGCCGTCATGGGTTTTCCGGCAGTGAGTGCAGCGAGAATGCGGCCTTCCATATCCTGACGGACAACTGGCTCAAGGTTGTGGGCGCCCACCCAACCCCGCTTTTGCCACACCAAGAGGTCTTGAAAGTGCTCCGGGCGGATAAAGCTTGCCTCGTGAGCCCAGTACTCCATCATCCTGCGGGGTTTCCGTCCAGCCATGGCATGGAGGATGCGGGGGTCGTAGTCACCCAGACGGGAGAAGAACGGCAGGTAGTGGCTTCGTGCCACCACGTTCACGGAATCGATCTGAACTAGCTGGAGTTGGGCAAAGGTCCGGCCCACCGCCCGTGGTGTCACGGGGCCGGCGGGCCGGATCTTAGCCAATCCTTGAGCTGCCAATGCGATCCGCCGTGCCTGTGACAGGCTCAGCGAAGCGGTCATTGAAGTCCCTTCATGCGGTAAAGGTGGGCCTATTTGGCCCTGGACGCCTCATCATCGGAACGGTAGGCGTGGATCTTCTCTTCCACAGCCTCCTCACCCGGTTCACAGGTGGAGTCGAGGGTGATCACGCCGTAGGTCCAACCGTTGCGCCGGTAGACAACCGACGGCGCGTTGGTTTCCTTGTCCAGGAAAAGGTAGAAGTTGTGGCCAACGAGTTCCATATTGTCCACAGCGTCATCCAGTGTCAGGGAAGCTGCGGGGAAGACTTTCCGGCGGATCAGGACGGGTGAATCGCCTGCCGGAATGTCGTTCTCGATCTCATAAGGAGAACGCTCGTCTGCGGCGGGAACGGGTTCTTGGTGGTTGCTCGCCTCGACGTAGAGCGGTTCGCTCGGGCTGGCTGGCTCGAGTGTTGCGGTGGCCTCCCGCACGGCTTTCGGGGTGTGGCGTCCGTGGTGCACCTTTTTCCGGTCTTTCGCACGGCGAAGCCTCTCAAGAAGCTTGTTGTACGCGAGATCGAAGGCAGCGAATTTGTCAGCGGCTGTGGCCTCGGCACGGATGACGGGGCCGCGGCCCAGGACTGTCACTTCTACGGTGAGCTGGCCTGGCGTTTGCCTCGGGTTGGTTTCCTTGGAAACTTTGGCGTCGACTCGCTGGACCTTATCCCCCAGCGATTCAATCTTTGAGATTTTCTCGCCGGCGTATTCGCGAAAGCGGTCAGAAACTGTGAGATTTCGTCCGCTGATCATGAACTCCATGGTGCCCTCCAAATAACTCAGGTGACACGACAACGACGCTGGTGGGGGCTTGTCTGACGGACAGTCGAGCCCCTTTCCGAGCCGCTATCGACAGGTACATCTGTTCTTGGTACCCACAACCGACGTTAGTTCATCGCCACGCGTTATTCATCCTTTAGTCACTTATTTTTTGATTGAGTCGTTAGGACTTAACAGGGATCGCGCCTTGCACTGTTGAAAGCATAGGCTGGTGGCCTCGTGGCCGCGAGGACAACAGCCCCGCAGACCACACCACCCGCGGTTTCCACCGCCCTCATCGCTTCGGCAAGGGTGGCGCCGGTAGTGAGGACATCGTCTACGAGAATGCACTTCCTGCCTCTGATCTCCTTGAGGGATCGGCTTCGTACGCGCATGGATCCGCGGACCCTGCTGGCCCGCGCGCCACGTCCCAGCCCTTTTTGGCCCGCGCCGGAGCCCCATGTCCCCTGGCCGGCAAGAGAATCGGCGGCCCGGGCAAGCAGGGACCTGATCGAATCCCTGCTGATGTACGCTGCCGGCGAATCGCGTCTCTTCTCAAGCGCGTCAATGCTTGGGCATCCCGGCACCATGCCTCGCATCCGCAAGCACAAAAGCAAGAGGTGCAGCGGACTGAATCCCCGCATGCGGTATGCCCGGCCGCTGGTAGGAACTGGCACAAGACATAATCCGGATTTACCTCCGATGGCCCGTTCCACTGCCTTGCCCAGACATGGCGCCAAGACCCCGGCCAAGCGCCACTGGCCGAAGCGCTTAAAGGACAAGAGGCACTGTGCCAGCTCATCACGGTATGGGCCGGCGGCCACCACCCCGATCTTTACCGTGCCATCCGTCTCAACCAATGCGGGCGATTCCTGTTCTGCACGGAAGGGTTGGCTGCAGAGTTGGCGGACGCGCTTTGCGCAGCCTCCACATAACACCGTGTCCTCCACTGAACAGCAGACACAATCCACGGGGACCAGCAGCCTCAGCAGATCGACAACGGTACCTTGGAGCACCGCCAGCAACCGGCCCAGCCCCTGTTGATCCGGACCACGACGTCGGGCCCGGCCGGGATCCACCGGGTGAAGGTCCGGGTCGCGTGCCCGCAGAGGCTGCAGTCTGCGTGTCCCGATACTGGATTCGGAAGCAGCACCTTGGTCGGAGCCTCTCCCGAGGACAGAGCCTGCCCCAATGACAGAGTGAGTTCCAGTGCCCGGCGCGGTCCCCGTATCTGGTGTGATCATGGTGCAAGCCTGCCCGGACGCAGACCAAGGCGGAAGCCACGTTGGACCCTATGTGGACATCCGGCATGACATTTTGACGGCAACCTAGCCGGGGAAGGCGGGCTCCGTGGGTCCTTTCAGTTGGAGCTCCCATCCGTTGCCGACCCGTTGGAACACCCCGGCCTCGGACTGCCCATAAATCTGCTCGGAGCCGTTGCCGGCACTGAGACTGGTCAGGCCGTCCCAGGGGGCCAGTTGCTGCGGCTCTCCCGATTCGAGGGAAAGCAGCTCGGGAACCACGGTTCCCGTCGCCGATCCGGACATCACAGCCACCGTTGAACTGTTGACCCAGACTCCCTGGTCAGCAGATCCGGTGCTGACCAAGGTGATGGGCGATGTGAGGTCTTTGGGGACGCCGTCGGCATTCCGGACTATTCCGGTAATCTGCACCGTTGACTTCCCGTTTGCTTCAGAAATGACCAGCGCCCTGGTCCCTTCCCGGGAAACCCTGAAGTCCTTGACGGTCCGCCCGGACAGCCAGGCAGGGGTGATGGTGACATTGGGAATGGCCATGCCAGGTGCAATGCCCGTGGGTTTGAAGGCCACCACTTCGGCAGCCCCGTTGGCACCCGGCCCTGCGGTCCATACCCAGTCGTGTGGGCTGAATGACGGCCCCGTGAGCGTGCTCCTGGTAGTCAGCTGGCGTGCGGGCTGCCCGGGTTCGATTGCATACAGGGTTGTCTTGTCACCGTTGAGGAACGCGGCCGTTTGGGACACGGGGGACTCAGCCGGCGAGTGGGGCCCCAACCCGGACACGGGTTGTATGTCAGGAAGCGGAGTCATCCTGTTGTTCTCATAGCGCACCAAATCGCCGTTGTTCACAGCAATCTGGCGGGCCGGAACGCTCTTGTCCACGACGGGAGGCAACACGGTGCCGTTGTCCTCAACCCGTACCAGGTCCTGATCCGCCCGCAGTTGGACGTTGATGACATCGGGCTGGTCGCGGAAGGTCAACGCCAATTGGTTCTGCATCCTCTGGCGGTCCTCCGCCGAGGCATCAAACAGTTCCTTGGCGGACAGGTCCACCTGCGCAGAACCGGAGACCACCGGAACGGATTCCCGTGCGAGTTTCATACCGGAAGGGAAGGCGCTGACAACTGCCCCCCGAAGGTATGGAGCAGGGCCGGCCAGCACGGCAGAAGTCATGGACTTGACCGTGTTCTTCTTGATGAACCACCGGTAGTCGGGCACGGCATAGGTAAACGTGGGGTCGTAGAAATAGATGGGGAAGGCCCCATAAATGACCTTGAACGTCTCTTCCGGTATGGCCGTCCCGTCAGGCACCTTGGAAATCCGCCATTGGCCTTCCACCTGCTCGAGAGTCAGCGGAATGGTCTCCTTGGTACCCGGCGGGAATTGCGTTGCCACGCCATCGGCATCCACCGAATACGCGAGGTCCAATTCGTAGAGGTACTCGTTCTCCCCCGCGGCCTTGACTACCTGCGCCTCGCGAAAAACGATGGCTCGCTTGTCCGGTTTCCAGGTGACGGACTGTGCCTGCGTCAGGTACTGGCGTGCAACAGGGTAATCGTCCTCATAACCGCTGCCCGCCATGTAGAAGTCCTCGATCACAGTCTCCGGACTCGAACCCGCGCGCGGAGCCGCCGGAAAGAAGACCGGCGCATTGGGATTGCCTGCCCCCTCATCCTTACTCTTGCCTACAGGACCGGACCGTGGAATCTGTGCACAGGAAGCCAGCAACACCATCAGCACCGCCAGGACGACCACAACCGCCCGTGAACGCCGGAGACGTACCATGTTCAGTCCCTCTCCCCAGAGTCATCATCAGCCGAAGGCTTTCCGGCACCGGAAGGGGACGATTGCGGGGCAATCCCGGACTCTGTACCCAGAAGGAGCATGTGCCGCTCGCTTGCGGTGCCAGGGAATTCAATGTCAGCAGGTTCGAGCTGAAGCGGTGATTTCACGATGGTGCCACCCTGGCGAAGGGGCAGGGTCAACCGGAAATTGGAACCGGATCCCTTGCGGCCCCACGCCTGAAGCCAGCCGTTGTGCAGCTTGGTATCCTCGGCGGCAATGGAGAGGCCCAAGCCGCTGCCGCCCGTGGTCCGGGCGCGTGCAGGATCTGCACGCCAGAATCGGTCGAAAACCCTCGCGGCCTCAGTCTGGGTCATGCCGATGCCGTGGTCCCTTACGGAAACTGCCACAGCGTCGTGGTTGGCTGCCACGGATATGTGAATCGGTTTGCCTTCTCCGTGTTCCAGGGCGTTGAGCAGCAAATTGCGGAGGATCCGGTCAATCCTCCGGGAGTCCATTTCCACCACGATGCTCTTTTGCCGGGCATTCAGCCGGACTTCTGAGCCGTACTCTGCAGCGACAGGCGCGGCGCCGTCCATGACGTGGGAGATGACTTGGAAAATGTCCTGGGGTTCTGCATCCAGAACAGCTGCCCCGGCGTCGAAGCGGGAGATCTCCAGCAGGTCGGAAAGCAACGACTGAAAGCGCTCGACCTGGTGGTAAAGGAGCTCGGCCGACCTTTTGTTCATGGGGTCAAAGTCGTCACGGGCGTCGAAGAGGACCTCGGCAGCCATTCGGACCGTGGTGAGCGGCGTCCGTAGCTCATGCGAGACATCGGAGACAAACCGCTGCTGCATTTGCGACAAAGTGGCCAATTGGGTGATCTGCTCCTGCAGGCTGGCAGCCATGTGGTTGAACGAAGCGCCCAATCTCGCGACCTCATCCTCGCCCTTGACCACCATGCGCTCCTGGAGCTGTCCTGCCGCGAGCTTTTCGGAGACCACGGCAGCGTGGCTGACAGGACTGACCACATTGCGTGTGACGTACCAAGCGATGGCCCAGATCATGAGGACCAGCGCTGCCCCGCCTGCCCAAAGGACGTTCTGGATTTCGTCCAACGTCTGCTGGGCGGTGTTGAGGTCATAGATAAGGTACAGCTCATAGGATGTGCCATTGAACGTCACCATGTTGCCGACCGCTATGCCGGGGCGGTCCTCATTGCCGACAGGGAACTGGGTGGAGGCCCAGAACTGCTGCTTGCCACCTTCCTGGACGGCTTTCCGCAACTCCGGCGGTATGACCCGGACCGTCAGTTGATCCGATGCACGTGACTCGACCCAGCGATTGCGGGGCTTGGTCTGTTCAGGTTTCGCTTCAAAGACGTAGCGGCGTTGGATGACCGAACCACGACCCTCAACGGCGGTCAAGGTGTCGTAAACAAGGGTGATGACGCTGGACTGATCGGTGACTTGCGCGCCGTCGAACGTGTCTTGAACCTGCTTGACGTTGTAGCGCGACTCGGATTCCGCTTGGGCCAGACGCTCCTGGAAAAGGTTGTTCGCGATCTGGTTCGACAGGTACGCGCCCACGATTGCGAAGGATGTCACTGCCAGCAACAAGGTGGTGAGGACTGTCCTGAACTCCAGCGAGCGCCGCCAGCGCCTGAGCACTGAGCGCCAGAGGTAGCGAATTCCCGGCCTGATCTGCCGGATGCCGAGGGATACCAACCGCGAAACCCGCAGAACCAGGATGAGTCCGCGTCGCGTCCATATCCTCGCCCGGGTAATAATCCACGGCAGGGACCGCACACTCCGTGCCGGTTGCCCGGAGGACGACGGTTGCCCTGGGGAAGGCGAGGCAGACCCCCCAAGTGACGGGGCGGGGGACGGGGCGGGCGTCGATTCGGAGGTGGTTGACTCAGCCGGTGTCATCTGATGGACACCGGCCCCGTCCTGCCCCTGGGTATCAGGGCCCTCTCCTGCCGCGCCGGTCTTGCCGACCGGGGACTCAGGAACCTGCTTTATATCCGACACCACGCACCGTCAAAACGACCTCAGGCGCCTCCGGGTCGCGTTCGATCTTGGAGCGCAGACGCTGGACGTGGACATTGACCAAACGCGTGTCCGCGGCATGGCGGTAGCCCCAAACCTGCTCAAGGAGGAGTTCGCGGGTAAAGACCTGCCAAGGCTTCCGCGCCAGGGCCACCAGGAGATCAAATTCCAAGGGGGTGAGCGAAATCCGCTCGCCGCCGCGGGTGACCAAGTGGCCGGCGACGTCGATGGTCACGTCAGCAATACGCAGGGTTTCGGGTGCCTTCTGATCGCCCGGGCGGAGCCGCGCACGAACACGCGCCACAAGCTCGGCGGGTTTAAAGGGCTTGGGCACGTAATCGTCGGCACCGGATTCCAGCCCCCGGACCACGTCGGAGGTATCGGACTTTGCCGTGAGCATGACGATGGGGACGTCGGACTCACCGCGGATTTGCCGGCACACCTCGATGCCGTCGGAGCCCGGCAGCATGAGGTCCAGCAGCACCAAGTCCGGCTTGGAAGAACGGAAGACCTCCAAGGCCTGGCCGCCATCTGCGCAGAACACCGGCTCGAAGCCATCATTGCGCAAGACGATGCCAATCATCTCTGCGAGCGCTTCGTCGTCGTCAACTACCAGAATGCGTGCCTTCATAGTTATATATTCCCTTATCACCAAGTCTTTGTCCCGTTGGGCGCGGCGCACGGCATGGCGCCCCAAGGGCAACTTCCACCGTACTGCACAACAGCGGCGGCCCATCTGTCATGGCTGGCCGGGCGTCAGGCTATGAGGGACGACGGCGGGACTATAGGCTGGGTGCCAAGGTCCGTATGGGGGACGTCGGATGCCGGCGCGCCGGGTCTTATGGGGAGGATATCGTGTCACAGCCAGAGCATGGCAACCATCCATTGCCGGGCAATCAGCCCGGGTGGGGAAACCAGCCGCAGTGGGGAAACCAGCCACAGTGGGGCGGTCCCCCGGCATGGGCGGCTCCCCAGAGCGGTGGACAATATGGCCAGGGCCAACCGGCACCCGGTTGGCCGCCGGGCCCTCCTTATGGACAACCCCTCTACGTCGCTCCTCCCAAGCCGGGCATAATTCCCTTGCGTCCACTGCAGTTCGGCGAGATCCTGGATGGCTCGTTCCAGACAATCCGTCGCAACGCCGCTTCCATGTTTGGATCAGCGCTGATCGTACAAGCACTCGGTGCGGTGTTCATCGGGATCGTCACAGTGGGGATGTTCCAGCTCTCGATGTCCTTTGAATCCGTCAGCACTGAGGCGGAATTCACCGAAGCCATGGGTCCTTTCCTGGCCATCATGGCCGGCACTTTGGGTGTCTCGGTCCTGATCGGTTTTCTTGGTTCGGTCCTTCAAGGGGTCCTGGTGGTGCCGGTGGCGCGCTCGGTCCTCAACCGGCGTACGGGCTTCAAACAGATGTGGAAACTTGCCGGCCGAAGGATCTGGCCGCTGCTGGGCGTTGCTCTCCTGTTGACACTCGGCGGGCTTCTGGCAGCAACTGCGGTGGTGGGGATTTCGGTGCTGTTGTTCACTTCCATGGGCCCCGGAGCCCTGCTCCTTGTCTTGCCTCTGGGCCTGGGATCGGTAGTGGCCTTCGTTTGGATCGGGCTGAAGGTGATGCTGGCGCCCGCCGCGATCGTGGTTGAGCGGACAGGCGTCTTCGGCGGACTTCTCAGGTCCTGGCAGCTGACCAGGAACAACTGGTGGCGAATCTTCGGCATTACCCTTGTGGTCGCCATAATGGTGGGCGTCATCGCCCAGATTGTCCAGATCCCGGCTTCCCTGGCAGCGGCGGCCATTGGCGAGGTGGTTACTCCCCACCCGGACGCTGAGTCGATTGCTTCCACCCTGGTGATCACCACTGTGATTTCTTCAGCTATCGGCGCTCTGGTGGGGTCCGTGACGTTCGCTTTCCAAGCCTCGGTGTTCGCCTTGATTTATATGGATCTGCGGATGCGCCGGGATGGTTTGGACGTTGAGCTGATGCGACTGATGGAAACCGGCGCCGATCCTGATGGCGTGCCGGGAGGCCCGCCAGCCCAAGCCGGAAACCCGGCCCAACCCGGAAACCCTGCCCAAGCCGGAAACCCGGCCCAACCCGGAAACCCTGCCCAACCCGGATACCCGCCGACCAACCTCCAAAACCCGCCGAGCCAGCCCCAAGCCCCCATGTGGCCACCGAACGGCGGGCAGTTCCCGTCTGCGCCTCCGTCCGGGCCACGGCCACCGGCATGACACTGAGCCTGCTGGATGCATCCACCACGTTGGCGGCCATGGAACCGCCCGTGACGCCGGACCGCGAAGAGGGGCGGCGCTGGGCGGCTGAAGAACTTTCCAAACCCCAATACCCGGACGCCCAACCTGCTTGGCTGGAGCAGTTGTGGCGTGATTTTCTCGACTGGTTATCGTCGTTGGAAGGCGACGGGATGGGCCAGGGACCTGACCTTGCTGTTCCTCTGATGATCGCCGTGGCTCTTGCGATCATCATCGCTGCGGTTGTTGTGGTCCGGCCCAGGTTGAATGCACGCCGAAAAGCCGCTGCAGCGGACATCTATGGGGATGACGACAGTGTGGATTCGGAAGGCTACCGGAAGCGCGCGGCAACCGCGGCCGACGACGGCAACTGGCCGGCCGCCGTCGTCGACCAGTTCCGGGCGCTGGTCCGCTCCGCGGAGGAGCGTGACATCATTGACCCGCGCGCAGGGCGGACGGCTGATGAAGCGGCAGGTCAGCTTGGACAGGTGTTCGGCGCAGCGCAGTCCCGGCTGGATGCAGCCGCCCGCCTTTTTGACGCTGTGCGCTATGGCGAGCAAGGTGCATCAGCGACTGACTTCGAGGATGTCCGCGGACTCGATGCAGACCTCCTGGAGATGAAACCAGACTTTGCCGGTCAGGCCCACACCGGATTCGCGGTGCCGCGATGACCACATCCTTGGCGAAGGACAGCACGGTCCAAGGCGAAGCTGCTGCCCTCCAGCAGCCCACGGGCAAAGGTTTCCGCGTCTGGTTCCGGAAACACTTGGCATGGATCCTCATTGGCGCACTCCTGGCCGGTCTGGTGACCTACCTGGTTGTTTCGAGTGTCTCGGGCGCCAAGGATCCGCGGCCGCTGTCCTCCCGGAACCCGGCCCCGGATGGCGCCATGGCGTTGGCTGAAATCCTGGGGCGCCACGGCGTCGCAGTGACAGCCACGGATACCCTGGCGGAGACCATGGATGCCTTGGCCGACCGGGATGACGCCACGGTCCTCCTCTACGACCCCCGCGGCTTCCTCGACCGGACACAGCTGGAAGGCATCACGGATGCCGCGGACCACGTGGTGCTGGTCAATCCACGCCTCAGGACACTCAACTCACTGGAGCAGGACTTCCGGCCCGGCGGCGTGGTTCCTGAAGCAACGAAGGGTCTTGAACCACGCTGCGATCAGGACGATGCCGCAGCGGCGGGCATGGTCTCTGCCCAGGGCTTCATCTATTCGGGACCCGTCGTGTGCTACCCCGTCGCGGGCAAGGCCTCGGGTCTCTATGCGGCGTCCGGCGACGGCCGCGTGGTGGTCCTTGGCAGTACGGACCTGGTTGACAACCAGCACCTCGCCTCAGAAGGCAACGCAGCCCTCGCACTCCGCACCTTGGGCAAGGATCAGAACCTTGTCTGGTACTTGCCCGGAGTTGGTGACCTCGCTACGACTGATTCGACTCCTACCCTGAACGAGTTGGCACCCCGGTGGCTGGCGTTCGTGGGTCCGTGGCTGGGAATCGTGGCGCTCCTGGCCATCGCTTGGCGGGGTCGACGCCTTGGCCCGCTGGTTTTCGAGCCGCTTCCCGTTGTGGTGAAGGCTGCTGAGACCGCAGAGGGCAGGGCGCGTCTTTATCAGGACTCGCGGGCAGTGGGGCGTGCGGCCGAGAACCTCCGGGCGGGCACCTTGGCCCGCTTGGCGCGGCACTTCAATCTGGGGGTGGATGCCACCCCGGAAGCAATTGTGGACGCCTCAGCCAGACGTGTGGAGCGGCCGGCTTCAGAAGTCAGGTCTGTGCTGCTCGACGTCCGGCCGGACAACGAAGGACAACTGGTGCAATGGGCACAACAGATCGAACGAATCGAACAGGAGGCGACCGCCCGATGAGCAGCCAGCCGAACAGCTACACAGACAGCAACAGCCAACACGCCGGTGGTGTCCCGCCCCAGCAGGATGTCCCGCACCAAGGCTTGCCGCAGCAGGCTGCGCCGCAAGGAGGCGATCCCTCAGGAAACGGGCACCGCTCTGCGCCGGAGGACCCCGCGCGGCAGTCGCTGTTGAACGTCCGCGCCGAAGTGGGCAAAGCCGTAGTAGGCCAGGATCCCACCGTCACCGGTATGCTCATCGCGCTCCTCTGCGGGGGCCACGTCCTCTTGGAGGGTGTCCCAGGCGTGGCCAAGACCCTGCTGGTGAGGGCGCTTTCCACTGCTTTGAGCCTGGATACCAAGCGTGTCCAGTTCACCCCCGACCTCATGCCGGGTGACGTCACAGGATCGTTGGTCTACGATTCCCACTCGTCGGAGTTCACTTTCCGTGAAGGCCCCGTCTTCACCAACATCATGCTCGCGGACGAAATCAACCGCACCCCTCCAAAGACCCAGGCGTCCCTCCTGGAAGCCATGGAAGAGCGCCAGGTTTCCGTGGATGGCGTCTCCCGCCCACTGCCGAGCCCGTTCATCGTCGCGGCGACGCAGAACCCGGTGGAGTATGAAGGCACCTATCCCCTCCCCGAGGCCCAACTTGACCGGTTCCTCCTCAAACTGACCATGCCTTTGCCCGGAAGGGCCGAAGAAATCGAGGTCATCCGGCGCCACGCAAGCGGCTTCGATCCGAGGAACCTCGCCGCCGCCGGTGTGCGTCCGGTGGCCGGCGCCGCTGAGCTTTCCGCCGCCCAGGCCGCAGTAGCCCAGGTAGCGGTGGCCCCGGAAATCCTGGCGTACATTGTTGACGTTGTCCGTGCCACCCGGTCCGCTCCGTCCTTCCAACTCGGTGTCTCCCCCCGTGGTGCCACAGCGCTGCTCAATACGTCCAAGGCCTGGGCTTGGCTGTCCGGACGGACCTTCGTTACCCCGGACGACGTCAAGGCTTTGTCGTTGCCATGCCTGCGGCACCGTGTTGGCCTTCGACCAGAAGCCCAGATGGACGGCATCCAGGTGGATGATGTCCTGGGCAGCATCCTGGCGTCCGTTCCGGTGCCGCGGTGAGTTCGGGCACGCAGGTGGGTTCGGGCACGCAGGTGACTTCCGACGCGGGCCTGACCGAGGCGGCCTGAATGGCCATTACGGGTCGTTTCGTGGTGCTTGGCCTGGCCGGCCTCATTCCGCTGGTGCTGTTTCCCGCTTGGAGCACAGTCCTGTCCGTCACCGTGGGTTTGTTGCTGTTGCTGGTCCTTGACCTGCTGCTGGCTGCGTCACCGGCACGTCTCGGCCTGGACCGCCAGCACCCGGGAAACGTGACGCTGGAGGGCCAGGTGGAGACAGTGGTGACTGTTGCCAACCCCACCCGGCGGACGCTGCGGGCGAAAGTCAGGGATGCGTGGCAGCCCTCTGCCGGTGCCGTCGATAATGAGCAGTCCCTGGTTGTTCCCCCGGGCGAGCGGCGACGCATGAGGGTGGCCTTGGTTCCCCGGCGCCGCGGTGACCTGGAAAGCCCCCACGTCACCATCAGGTCCCAGGGACCACTCGGGCTGGCCGCCAGGCAGCGCACGCGTGTGCTTCCCGGGCATCTGAGGGTCCTGCCCCCTTTCCACTCCAAACGCCATCTGCCGTCCAAGCTCCGGAAGCTCCGGGAACTTGACGGCAGGGCCGCCGTGCAGATCCGCGGAGCCGGAACGGAATTCGATTCCCTTCGCGATTACGTGCGGGGTGATGACGTCCGCTCCATCGACTGGCGGGCCACGGCGCGCCGCACCTCCGTGGTGGTGCGCACTTGGCGCCCCGAACGCGACAGACGCGTGGTCATTGTCCTGGATACATCCCGCACCGCTGCCGCCCGGATCGAGGACGAACCCCGACTCGATACCGGCATTGAAGCGGCGTTGCTGCTCTCCGTGCTGGCCGAACGCGGAGGGGACCGGGTTGACTTCCTCGCGTACGACCGCAGATTGCGTGCCCGGGTCGAGTCGGCCTCCAAAAGCAACATGCTTGGCCAACTGGTCCAGGCCATGGCCCCGTTGGAGGCAGAACTGATTGAGTTGGACTGGCAACAAATTCCTGGACAGGTGAGGGCAGTCTCGGCGCACCGGTCGCTGGTGGTGCTGTTGACAGCGCTCGACGGCGGTGCCCCCGAAGAGGGCCTCCTCCCCACGGTGGCGCAATTGTCCCGCCAACATGTGGTGGTGGTGGCATCAGTCAGGGATCCCCTGCTCGCGGCCATGAAGGAGGAAAGGACTACGGCAAGGCAGGTATTCCGGGCCGCAGCGGCCGAACGCGCCCTGTTGGAACGCGCTGCGGTCACAGCCCAGTTGCGGCAGCTGGGCGCCGAAGTGGTGGATGCCGAACCACTTGACGTCCCACCCCTGCTTGCCGACACCTATATCCGGCTCAAAGCGGCCGGAAGACTCTAGTTCCCACGTCCGGAAAGGACTGCCATGAATGCACCCATTTACCAGCTGGCACTCGGCAATGACTTCACCAAGCTGACTCCCGAGCTTCAGGAGTACTTTTCGCTGGCAGCGGGTTCCGGCTCCTATGGGATAGGCGAAGGCGTCTTTGACGTAGTGGGCTGCCGGCAGAAATGGTTGCGGCCCCTGCTTGCCCTCACGGGCGGTGAGGAAGCGTTCTTTCCTGAATACGGCGAAGGCATCCGGTTCAGGATCGAGAACCATGCGCATGTGGATCCCTTTGGACGACCAGCCCTTACAGCACGGCGGGAGATCTACTTCCCCTCAAAGACGAGGCTGTTCCACGATACAACGAGTGCCATAGTGCCCGGTCCCGGACAGGGCAACAGCAAGCAGCGGGCCCGTCTGGTGGACCACGTGGGACGGTATCGGCGGCTGGTGACGGATCTGGATGTCAGCGTCACCTCCGAAGGCAGGCTTCGTGGTGTTTCCAACGCGAGCCGACTGCTCCTGGGGCCTTTGCGCATTCCGTTGCCAGCGGCCCTGGACGCACGCGCCTACGCAGAGCAATGGTGGGACAGTGCCCAGGGCAAACACCGCATCCAGGTCAAGGTTATCCAGCCGCAGATTGGCTTGGTACTGGTCTATGCCGGACGCTTCGATTACCGGTTGGCCCCGTATCTGCCGGGAGCCGCCACTGGTACGACGCTCCCGCGCTACGCGGAACCGGAGCACTGGGAACGGCGAATCTGACGTGGCGCCCAGCGCTGGGCGGCACGTCAGACCTCTGCCAAGGAGTGCCCGTCAGCCTTGTGCCAGTTGGTCCAGTCCGTCGGCCACCTGGGTGAGTTTCGTCAATACGTCCGTGGCAGCTGCAGGCGTGTAGCCAGCGAGTCCCGTGGACGGCGTGACACGCAATCCAGCCAGGCCCGCTGCGGGCAGGCCAAGCTGCCGCCACGGCTTCCAGATACTCTCCACGATGTCCGAAGTCCGTGGCAGCTGTGCCTGCGGATCGTGGGTGGGCAGCGCGCCTGCCCAAACACGCTTGCCGCTTTCCACGGCGGCGGCCAACTGTTCCCACTGACGCATGGTCAGCGCCCTCAGGGGGACGGCCAGGCCGTCTGCTCCAGCAGCCAGAATCCGTTCGATCGGCGCTTCGATCTCCGGTACAGACACCACGGTCTCGACGACGCCAACCGCCTTAAGTGCCTCGACCACCAACCGCCAGGCCGCTGTGACCTCGTCACCGGCAATCGACCGCAGTGTTCTGTAGCCGCTTGCAGTCGGGATGGTCCCGGCCATGACCGAGGCGATGTCCGGCTCGTCCACCTGGACCACAATGTCAGCGCCCGGCACTGCTCCCGAGACCCGGCGGATGTGCTCACCAACGCCGGCTGCCAGGGACTCAGCAATGTCGCGGCGGGCGCCATAGTCAAGAAGCGCGCGTTCTCCATTGTGCAGGTAGAGATTGGCAGCAAGGCTCAGGGGACCCAACACCCGGATCTTGAATTCAGACGCTGAAACGTCCTCGGCCCCGGCTACGTCGGCCAGGATATTGATGTCCGTGGACAGCGCAGATCGGGCACGCTGGGCGTCCTTCCCGGGTCGGTCCACAAGCCGCCACCCATGCGGCTGGACGTCGAGGGCCAGGTCCAGCAGCAGGGACCCCGAACGGCCCACGGCGTCCGAGCCTACTCCGCGGTCCGGAAGTTCGGGCAGGAACGGAAGGTGGGGGTCGCCGAGCTCGCCGCGGATGATCCGGCTTGCCTCGGCGGGATCGGTGCCCGGCCACGGCCCCAGAGCGGTTGCGCTGGCGCGCAGGTCATTCACTGATGCCATGGATCAAGCCTGCCGGCGTGAAATCTGGTGATCCTCGGCGATTGCCTCGTGGTGGCGGATCACTTCGCTGATGATGAAGTTCAGGAATTTCTCGGCAAACGCTGGATCCAGGTGCGCATCCTCGGCGAGCCGGCGGAGGCGGGCAATCTGCGCTGATTCCCGGCCCGGGTCTCCGGCTGGAAGCTTGTGCGTGGCTTTGAGGATGCCTACCTTCTGGGTGGCTTTGAAACGCTCAGCGAGCAGGAAGACAAGGGTGGCGTCGATGTTGTCGATGCTGGACCGGATGGACAGCAACTCATCCATGACGGCGCGGTCCACTTGGCCGGCCAGGGAACTCGCTGCCGGGTTGAAGGAATCGGCGTCATCGGGAAGGGCATTGTTCTGCTCGGTCATGCACCCCAGTCTATGGTGCTGGCCGGTAGCGCCGCGGGTGTTACCTTTCCGGCCCGGACACCAGGAAAGGCACGCCCCTGGCCACGGAACGTGCCTTTCCTTCCTTCCGGAATTCAGTTGCCTGGCCTAGCCGCCCAACAGCGCGCGGTGGGCCTCCCGCCGTCGTGCCTGTTCGTCAGGGTCCGGCACCGGCAGGGACGCGATGAGCCTCTTGGTGTAATCGTGCCGGGGTGATCCCATCACGTGGTTGCCGATCCCCTGCTCCACCAGTTGCCCCTTGTAGAGCACGCCCACCCAGTGGGACAACATGTCCACCACGGCGAGGTCGTGGCTGATGAAGAGCGCTGCAAAGCCGAACTGCTCCTGGATGTCCTTGAACAGGTCCAGGACTTTCGCCTGCACCGAAACGTCCAGGGCGGACGTCGGTTCGTCGGCGATCAGGAGACGCGGGTTCAGCGCCAGCGACCTCGCCAGGGAAGCGCGCTGCCGCTGTCCGCCGGACAGCTCATGCGGATAGCGTTGCGCGTACGACGCCGGCAGCTGGACTGACTCGAGCAGCTCGCCTACCTTTTTCCTCGCCTCAGCCGCGCTCGGCTTGGTGTGGATCATCAGGGGCTCGGCGACGCACTCACCAATGGTCAGATGCGGGTTGAACGACGCCGCCGGGTCCTGGAAGACGAAACCGATCTCCTTTCGGAGCGGGCGGAAGGAGCGTTCCTTGAAGTCCAGCATCTCGTAGCCAAGGACCTTCAAGCTGCCACCCGTCACGCGGTTCAGGCCCGCAATGGCACGGCCGATGGTGGACTTGCCGGAACCCGACTCGCCCACCAGGCCGAAGACCTCGTTCTCCGAGACCGTAAAGCTGACGTTGTCCACCGCCTTGAAGCCGTGGCGCCCGAACCTGCCGGGATATTCGATGGTGAGGTTCTTCGCTTCCACCAAAACCCTGCCGTCCTGATGAAGCCGGGCCCGGGCACCTTCGGAGGCTGAATGGCGTCCCAGATGCGGAACGGCGGCCAGCAGCTTCTTGGTGTACTCCTCCCGTGGTTCCGCGAAGAGCACCCGGGAAGGGGCCTCCTCCACTACGTCTCCCTGGTACATGACCACCACCCGGTCCGCCAAGTCGGCCACCACGCCCATGTTGTGGGTGATAAGGACAATCGAGGTGCCGTAGTTGTCCCGCAGATCCCGGAGGAGTTGCAGGATTTCCGCCTGGACGGTGACGTCCAGGGCAGTGGTCGGCTCGTCGGCCACAATCAGGCCCGGGTTCAGGGCAAGTGCGGCCGCGATGACCACACGTTGTTTCTGGCCGCCGGAGAACTGATGCGGGTAATAGTTGACCCGCGTTTCGGGGTCCGGGATGCCCACCTTGCGCAATGCCTCGGTGGCCCGCTGCTTGGCCTCTTTGGCCGAGACGTGTTTGCCGTCCGTTGCGTGTGCCCGGATGCCTTCGGCGATCTGCCAGCCGACAGTGAAGACCGGATTCAACGCGGTGGACGGCTCCTGGAACACCATGGCAACATCGCGGCCACGGATCTTGCGCAGCGTGGATTTGCTGACGCTGATCACATTGTTGCCGTTGATCAACACAGCCCCGGAACTGATGGCCGTTTCAGGAAGCAGGCCCAGGATGGTCTTGGCGGTTACGGTCTTTCCGGATCCCGACTCCCCCACGATCGCAACGACCTCGCCGGCTTTCACGTCAAGGCTGACATCCTTGACGGCGTGGACGTCCCCGCCGTCGGTGGCGAAGGTGACTTGGAGCCGGTCGATGGTGAGGACGGGCCGGCCGCTGCCGGCCTGGTCCGGAACATGTCCAAGGTTGGTTGTCATGGCTTACCTGTTTCTGCCGGCGTAGACGCTGCTGTTGGTGCTGCGGGGGTTGCCGGGGTTGGTGCTGCCGGCGTCCCGCCCGCCCGCTTGCGTCCACGGATCCGGGGGTCGTTGAGGTCGTTGATGCTCTCGCCGACCAAGGTCAGGCCCAAGACGGTGAGCACAATGGCAATACCGGGGAAGACACCGGTCCACCAAATCCCGGACGAGGTATCAGCCAGCGCCTTGTTCAGGTCAAAACCCCATTCAGCAGCAGAGGTAGGTTCAATGCCGAAGCCCAGGAAGCCCAGCCCCGCGAGGGTGAGGATCGCCTCGGATGCGTTGAGGGTGAACATGAGCGGCAGGGTCCGCGTGGCGTTCTTGAAGATGTGACGCCCGATAATGCGCATGCTGGAAGCCCCCAGCACCTTGGCCGACTCGACGAACGGTTCAGCTTTCAGCCGGATGGTCTCTGCCCGGATCACCCTGAAGTACTGCGGCACGAAGACAACGGTGATGGAGAAAGCGCAGGAGAAGATGCCACCCCAGAAGCTGGACTGACCCCGGCTGATGACGATCGAGATGACAATGGCCAGGAGCAAGGTGGGGAAAGCGTAGATGGCATCTGCCACCACCACCAGGATCCGGTCCAGCCAGCCGCCGAAGTAGCCGCTGAGCAAGCCCAGGGCAACGCCAAGGAAAATCGACATGGCGACTGACACAACAATGACTGTGACAGCGGTCTGGGATCCCCAGACAACACGGGACAGGACGTCATAGCCGCTGACGGTGGTTCCGAGCAGGTGCTTGGCGCCCGGCGCTTCCTGGGTGGGGAAGGAACCGGAAGCATCGCTGAGTTGTGAGTAGCCGTAGGGTGCAAGCAGTGGCGCGAAGATACTGGTGAGGATCAATAGTCCGGTCAGGACGAGGCCCACTATCAACATGCCACGTTGGAGGCCGACACTCTTCTTGAAATGGGAAACGACGGGCAGCCGGGAGAAGAACGGCTGCTTGGGTGCGGTCAGTGCAGGAGTGCTCATGGTCAGTACCTCACTCGGGGGTCGATGAGCGCGGCAATGATGTCCACGATGAAGTTGGTGACGGCCACAATGATGGCCAGCAGCACGACGATTCCCTGGACGGCCACGAAGTCGCGGGCATTCAGGTACTGCACCAACTGGTACCCCAGTCCCTTCCATTCAAAGGTGGTTTCCGTCAGGATGGCGCCGCCCAGCATCAGGGCAATCTGCAGGCCCATCACGGTAATGATGGGGATCAACGCCGGCTTGTAAGCGTGCTTGGTCACCAACCGGAACTCACTGACACCCCTGGAACGCCCGGCCTCGACGTAGTCCTTACCCAGTGTGCCAATGACGTTGGTGCGTACCAGGCGCAGGAAGACGCCGGCCGTGAGCAGGCCGAGGGCAAGGGCAGGGAGGACCGCATGGGAAGCGATGTCAACCAGGGCCGTGAAGTTGCCGCTGCGGAGCGCGTCCAGCCAATAGATGCCTGATGGTGCGGCCAGACCGCTCATGGTCAGTTCCGTGCGGGTGGAGGCACGGCCTGCCACCGGGAACCATCCCAGCCACACGGAGAACGTCAGCTTGAGGAGCAGGCCGGAGAAAAAGACAGGCGTGGCATAGCAAAGGATCGCAAAGAACCTCAGCAGCGCATCCGGAGTCTTATCCCGGTGCTGGGCCGCGATGAGACCGAACGGGATACCCACCAGGAGAGCGACGATCAGTGCATTGATGGAAAGTTCAAGGGTGGCTGCCCCGAAGGTGGTCAGCACCTCCACCACTGGACGCCGGTCTGTAATGGTGGTGCCGAAATTGCCCGTGAGGAGCTGGCCGATGTATTCGAAGTACTGGATCAGAATGGGGCGGTCGTAGCCGGCGTCTTGGATGCGCTGCGCCAGGACATCCGGAGGAAGCCGGCCACCTTGTGATGCCGTGATGGGATCTCCAATGACCCTCATCAGGAAGAACACCAGTGTCACCAGGATGAAGACGGTGGGGATGATCAGGAAGAACCTGATCACGATGTACCTGCCCAGCCCTCCCCCGGCTTTGGATTTGCTCTTCGGAGCAACGATCCCGGGCTCGGCCTCGGGTACCTCAATAAGTGTTGTCATTATTACCTGTATTTCCTGCCCGTGGATTGCGCGGGATCGGCTCATGCGTGCCGGCCAAGGTGGTGGTCAGCAAAGGAGGCGGGACACCGGATCAGTGTCCCGCCTGCCTTCTGGTCACAGTGGTGCGGTTACTTGGAAATGACTCCCAGACGGAACTTGAAGGACGGATCCAGCGTCTTGTCGACGCCGTTCACGCCACTTCCGACCACGGCCACCTGTGCACCCTGAAGCAGGGGCAGCGTGGAAATGTCCTTGGCGAGCGCATTCTGGACATCCTTGATGGCCGACTCGCGGCTGGTCTTGTCCGCATCAGTGAGCTGCTTGCTGATCAGTTCGTTCACCGTGGCGTTGTTGTAGTGGTTCTTCAGGAAGCCACCCTCCGGGAAGAACGGCGTCAGGTAGTTATCGGCATCGCTGAAGTCCGGGAACCAGCCGAACTGGAACAACGGGTACTCATCGGCACGGCTGGCCTTGCTGTAGGTGACCCACTCGGTGGACTGCAGGTTCACTGTGAAGAGGCCGGACTTTTCCAACTGCTCCTTGACCATGGCGTACTCGTCGCCCGAGGATCCGCCGTAGTGGTCCGGGTTGTACTGGAGGTTCAGGGCCACGGGTTCGGTGATCCCGGCGTCGGCCAGGACTTTCTTGGCCTTGTCCAGGCTCGGCTTGCCGGCATCACCATAAGCGTCCTTGAACGACTCGTTGGCACCGAGGAATCCACTCGGAACGTTGGAGTACAACGGCAGGTAGGTGCCCTTGTAAACCTGGTCGGCGATTGCCTGGCGGTCAACAAGGTTGGCCACGGCCTGGCGTACCGCCAGAGCCTTGGCCGGGTCCGCGCCCGCAGCTTTGGTTCCGTATGGCATGGTGTCGAAGTTGAACGTGATGTAGCGGATTTCGCCACCCGGCCCCGTGAGCACCTTGACCTTGGAATCCTTGCGGAGATCGTCGATGTCCGTCGCGCTCAGGCTGCGGAAGGCAACGTCAATGGCTCCCTGCTGGATTTCCAGCTTCAGGTTGGTGGGACTGGCGTAGTACTTGATGGTGGCTGCATCGTTTGCCGGCTTACCCAGAACGCCTTGGTAGTCCGCGAACGCCTTGAAGCTGACGAGCTCGTTCTTCTTGTAGCTGTCAATGGTGTACTGGCCGTGGAACGCGTTGGCCTTGATGATCTCGTCGTCGGAAAGCACTTTGTCCGCCGGGAAGACTTCGTCGTCGACGATCGGCGCGGCAGGGCTGCTGAGGATCTGGCTGAACGTTTGGTCGTTGGCGTTCTTGAGCTTGAACACCACGGTGGTGGCGTCGGGCGCAGTGACACTCTCGATATTGGTCAGCAACGACGCCGGACCGGCGGGGTCATTGATCGCCACCTGGCGGTCAAACGAGAACTTGACGTCCTTGGAATCCAAGGTGTGGCCATTGGCCCACTTCAATCCGGACTTGAGCTTGACCGTGTACTCGGACGGCGTCGTGAACGACGACGATTCCGCGAGGTCGGGCACGGGGTCCGCGCCACCGGGCTTGGAGTTCAAGAGGAAGGAATAGATCTGGTTCATCACCATGAACGAACCATTGTCATATGATCCAGCGGGGTCCAGTGATGTGACCTTGTCTGTGGTGCCGTAGGCTATGGGGCCTGCAGCGGCCGGCGCAGACGATGAGCCGCCGCCGGAGGGTCCCGTGCATGCCGTCAGGGCGAGCGCGGAAATGCCCGCCAGCGCGATAGCGCCGTGCAGGGCCTTCTTGTTCAGTGCCATCTGATGAACCTTCTGTTCGATGGATTCGGCGCGCCGCCGTGGGATATTTGTGACGGCGCACACTCTTAGTGCCTCGATTCAACCAGACTTCGCAGGCCGCGAACCCTCATTTTAGTGATTTGAGACACAAAATTTACTTTCCAGTAGCTTTCTTCGAGTGCCTCCCGGCCATTGCTCCGGGTGATGCGCCGGAATATCGTAGGTTCCGAGTCCCCACTCACTGAAAGACCGCCCAAAGGACAAGCACATGAGCAAGGCAGCACTTTGTGTAGGGATCAACAAGTTCAAGTTTCTACCCCAAGCCAGCTGGCTCAATGGCTGCGTCAACGACGCCGAAGACCTCGCAGCGATGCTTGAAAAACACTATGGCTTCGAAGGTTCCAACATCACTGTGCTGCGGGACGCCAAAGCGGTGAAAAAAACAGTTATGGCTGCTCTCAACGCCTTGGTGGATGCTGCCGTGGCGGGTACCACCACCCACATCGTGTTCACCTTTTCCAGCCATGGAACCCAAGTGCCGGACACCAGCGGCGATGAAAGCGACCGCTTGGACGAGGCCTTTGCGTGCTACGACATCAACAACTCCGGTGACCGCTGGGATGCCACCACGGTGATCACCGACGACGAACTGGCAGTCTTGTTTGCCCGGCTGCCGAAGGGAGTCCTGATGGATGTTGTGCTGGACACCTGCCACAGCGGAACGGGCCTGAAGTCATTGGACCTCCTTCCCGGACGCCGTCCCCGGTTCCTGCCGGCGCCTACGCCCCGGGCAGTCATCGCCAATGAATCCAAGGACACCCGCAGCCTGCGGGACATGGTCAAGACTGCCAGGCTTTCCGCGCCGGTTCTGTTGGCAGCCTGCCGCTCAGACCAGACTGCTGCCGATGCCTTCATAGATGGCCGGTACAACGGCGCCTTTACCTACAACTTCGTGAAGGCCCTCATGGGTGACGGTAGCGCGGCGCGGGCCGAGATCCTCAAGCAGGTCAGCAAG
Source organism: Arthrobacter sp. YN (assembly GCF_002224285.1). GTDB lineage: Bacteria > Actinomycetota > Actinomycetes > Actinomycetales > Micrococcaceae > Arthrobacter. The sequence goes on from NZ_CP022436.1 coordinate 3,425,391, forward strand.
GGCCTCAAGTCCGGCGGCTTCGATCAGATCGCCCAACTGGAAGGCTCGACGGCGGCACGCAAGGCCGCGTGGGGCGCCTGAACCGGGCGTCTGAATTGGGCGCCTGAACTGGGCGCCTGAGGAAGTCCGCTGGATGCCGGAAGCTTAGTCCCCGGTGCCGTGAAACTTATCCCGGACTCCCGAGGAGGCGGCCTCCTCGGCATCGTGGTGCTGGTCCGAACCGAACATCTGTCCTTGACGTTCCCTGTCCATCACGGGCTTGAGGGCCGCATACACCAACCGGCCACCGGCGTCGAAGCGCAACAGCCCTCCCCCACGGATGTCCACGAAGTCCCTCCGGGTTTTCAAGCCAAGGCGCACATACGCTTCCCGCCGGCTCATCCGGACCGTCTGGATGAAAGAGGCCCCTATCTCGGAAATGATGAATCCATCCGGGGACACACGCTCAGAGGTACGTACACGCGTGGAACTCAGGGGTGTTCGCCGCTCAAGCCGAGCCGCCTCCAGGAGCCGGGGATTTTCCCAGACAAAGCGCTGCACCTCCTGGGGATCGGAGCCGAGGGCCGAAAGCCTGATGGGGTAGCGGAGCCCCTGGTAGTTATCCACGCCGCTGATGTTGTTCAAGGAGACCCGACGTATCCCGATGGCGGAGAACTCGGTTTGGATCGCCTCGCGGTATCCGTGATTGTCTTCGGGAACCATGTCGAGGTCGGCCGCGATGATGCCGCGGAGAAGATCCCGCCACGAGACGTCCACAGGTGGCATGTAGGAGAGTCCGCGGATCACCATCCGCAGGACCCGGGTGGCCACAATCGAGCCCGATTCGGCCTTCTGTTGCAGACCTTGGCCGCCGCCGAACCGCGCGTTCCGCTCCGACCACAGCCGCTGGACGGCCCGGAGCACCGCCCCTACCACCACGGCACCCCTCGCGTGCGGCTCCGGCAGTGACTGCCAGCCGTCCGGCACGGAGCCAACGAAGGGCTCGCGCAGTGGCCCGCGGGCAAAGAGATCACGCGCAAAATCAAAAAGGGAGCGCATCAGCATGGCATCATCAACTACTTGCCCGGCCTCAAACCCACCGCCGGCCGCTTCAAGCTGACGCGACACCACGTCGCGGGAAGAAAAGACGGAAAGGATGGCCACGATGTCGGCCAAGGCCTCGTGCATGGCCAGCTGCTCCATGGTGGCCATGTGGTCGGCCCACGCCGGCCGGAACCCGTCCAGGATGGCATGGGTCACTTCATGGGCGACGATGTCCCGGTAGAGGGCTGTGGGGACTTTATATCCCATCCGGTCCACCGAACCGAAGCGGATGATGTTGGTTCCCCGTTCGTAGCCGGTGTCAGTGGCGGTGATCAGGTCCCGCGCCTTGAGAACCACACGCCCTTCCGGATTCCAGGGCATGCGCCTGCCGAGCGTCGTTTCAAAGATGTCCAAGGTACTCATGGCCACGCCGTAAACGTGCTGCGCCAGGAAACGTGTGTCATCCAGGAGTTCACGCAAACCCGCCGCAGGAGGTTCCGAGATCAGCTGCCAGGGATCACCCTGCTGCGTCAGCGTCACCGGGGAAACAGTGGTTCCACGCCACTTCCTGATGTGGATGGCGTAGCGGTGGCCAGTGGGACCACGCCTGAGTCGTTCAACCGGGATCCGGACCTGCGCTGTCAGCGGAGGTGCTCCCGGGGCGCCGATAGGCCCCTCGGCCAGGACGGTCACCGAGACCATCTGCCCGGCTTTGATGTCTCCCGGGCTCTTTTTTGGAAATGCCACAGTCATCGCCGTCCCGAATGCGGACCCCAAACACCGCAGCGGAAGCGCTGCTTAGCCCAGTATGGAGGCGCCCCATTCCGGAGGCAATGGGTCTTGCGGGCGAGAGCTCTTAGAGAGCCACGCGCTGAAGGGAACGGGCGGCGTCGATGGTTGCCTGCCCCAAAACGCGGCTGCCCTGGTAAAGGACCACTGTTTGTCCCGGAGCCACACCGCGGAGCGGGTCGGTCAGGGTGACAACGAGTTCGGCCCGCTGAACGCCTGAGTCGTCGTCAACGGTTTCCACGTGTGCGCGCGCAGGAACGGGATCTCCGTGCGCCCGTACCTGGGCGTGGCAATCGAACTCCGCACCAGTCGCAACTTCGGAGATGGGCAAGCCTGCCCACGAAACCTTGATGCCCCGGATCTCGTCGATGGCAAGCAAGGCTTCGGGTCCCACCACCACTTTGTTTTCCTTGGGACGGATCTCAAGGACAAAGCGCGGCTTGCCATCGGCGGCCGGAGTTCCCAGCTTCAATCCGCGGCGCTGTCCCACCGTGAAGGCGTTGGCACCGGGATGTTCGCCTACCTTGGCCCCGGTCTCGTCAACGATGTCGCCGGTGGTCATATCAATCTTCTCGGCCAGCCAGCCACGGGTGTCGCCGTCGGAGATGAAGCAGATGTCGTGGCTGTCCGGCTTGTTGGCCACGGACAGGCCCCGTCGCTCAGCTTCCGCACGCACTTCTGCCTTGGACGGCGTGTCCGCCAACGGGAACATGGAGTGCTTGAGCTGCTCATGGGTCAGGACGCCCAGAACGTAGCTCTGGTCCTTGGCCCAATCGGCCGCGCGGTGGAGTTCCCGGTTGCCGTCGGCGTCTTCGATCACCTTGGCGTAATGTCCGGTGCATACGGCGTCGAAGCCCAGCGCGATGGCCTTCTCCAGCAGGGCAGCAAACTTGATGCGTTCGTTGCAGCGCATGCAGGGGTTTGGCGTCCGCCCTGCAGCATATTCGTCAATGAAGTCCTGGACGACGTCTTCCTTGAAGCGCTCCGAGAAGTCCCACACGTAGTAGGGGATTCCCAGGACGTCGCAGGCCCGCCAGGCATCACGGGAGTCCTCGATGGTGCAGCAACCCCGGCTTCCGGTACGCAGGGTGCCGGGCATGCGCGACAACGCGAGGTGGACTCCGACGACGTCGTGTCCGGCCTCGACGGCGCGGGCGGCGGCCACGGCGGAGTCAACTCCGCCGCTCATTGCTGCAAGTACTCGCATGCTGGCTTTCTGTGGTTGGGTCTGTGGCAACGGTCCGGCTCAGACCAGCCGGCGTGCCCATCCATTCTAGCCTGCAATACCATGACTGCACTAAATTCCTTCACCCGCCCCACCGAGGCCACCGCTACAAGGACGTCGGCGATCCCTGCCGAGCCACTGTTGCCGCCGTCTGGATGCTGGACTCGTGACCGGCCATTCCTGCTTGCCGTGCCCGTGAGCATGCCTCGGGAAGAGCCTTCAGCAGCGCGTCCACATCCGCGTCCGTGGAGCTGTGGCCCAAAGTGAAGCGCTGGGCGCCGCGGGCAGTATCCTCGTCCAGGCCCATGGCCAACAGCACGTGGGACGGGCGCGGGACTCCTGCCGTACAGGCAGAGCCAGTGGATGATTCAACGCCTGCCAGGTCCAGGAGGAAGAGGAGCGAATCGCCTTCGCACCCCGGAAACGTGAAGTGGGCATTTCCCGGCAGCCGCTGTTCTCCCGCAGCACCCCGCAGCACTGCGTCGGGCACGGCAGCCCGGACGCCATCGATCAGACGGTCGCGCAACGCGCTGAGCCGTTCCCGCTCTTCGGCCAGGTTCCCGGTGACCGCCTCTGCCGCGGCTGCGAATGCCGCAATGGCCGGGGTGTCCAAGGTTCCCGAACGAACATCGCGTTCCTGGCCGCCACCGTGCTGTACCGGCGTCAATTTCACGGCCCGCCCCAAAAAGAGCGCGCCAACGCCCACCGGACCGCCAAGCTTGTGCCCGGACACCGACATCGCTGCGAGTCCGCTCCCCCGGAAATCCACAGGGACCGAACCGAAAGCCTGCACGGCGTCGGAGTGGACCGGGATTCCATGGGGCTTTGCGAGGTCAACGATCTCCGCGACTGGTTGGATGGTGCCCACTTCATTGTTGGCCCACATGATGGTGACGAGTGCAATGGATCCGGGATCCCGCTCGATCTCCCGTTGGAGGACCTCGAGCTGCACGGTGCCGGACTCATCGACGGGAAGCCACACAACGTCTGCGCCTTCGTGCCGCTCCAGCCACTCCACAGTGTCCAGGACCGCATGATGTTCGACGGCGGAGCACAGGACCCGCGTCCGGCGGGGGTCCTCGTCCCGGCGTGCCCAGAACAAGCCCTTGACGGCCAAATTGTCCGCTTCGGTTCCACCCGAGGTGAAAATGACCTCCGAAGGGTGGGCGCCGGCTGCTGCGGCCAGCATCTCACGGGCCTCCTCCACGGTGCGCCGGGCGCGACGACCCGCTCCGTGCAGCGAGGACGGATTGCCCGTTCGCGCCAGCTCCCGCGTCATGACGGCGAGCGCCTCGGCCGACAGGGGCGTGGTGGCAGCGTGATCGAGGTATACAGGCACCTTGCCATTCTACCGGTGGGACCGGGGACGCAGCGGTCCCTTTCGCGGCCACGATCCGTGCAAGACAGGCAGCTTAACCTGGCGGGACCACCACAAGCTGGGCCGCCGCTTCAGCACGGGCCTTGTCCAAGGAACCGTCATCCGGGCAAGCCACCGAAATATACACCGACGACGCCGGAACACTGAACAACCGGGCCATCACCACAGCGGCGTTGCCGCCCGTTGCGGCTGACGATTCCAAAGCGAGGAACTCCACGCTGTGCTGCGGCTTATCCGAGTCCTGGCCCCACCGCAGCGACACCGGCTTCAGGTGATCCACCGCAATGCCGGGATCAAGGTAGCGGAAGAGCTCCTTGGTGGAGGCTGCGTCATCCTCCGCAACGGTCAAGGGACCTTGGTTAACGCTGACGCGGGCTGCCAGGGTGCAGCCATCATTCTTCCGATACCGGACTTCGCCCTGGAGGCCCGAATGCACAACAGTCCACCCCGGAACTTCTTCCAGCCGCGTGGAGACCGTCACCGGATCCCCCGGAGCCAACGTGTTCCCAGCTGCCAACGGCAAGTCCTTCCCCGCAACGGCGGCAGCATCATGCCCGGGCGTGATGCTGGGCGTCGCCAGCGTGGACTCCGTCGGCGACGGTTTCGGCGCCGCTGGATCAGGAACGTTAACGGTGCAGCCCGCCATCACGGCACCAACGGCTGCCAGGGCACCAATCCCAGCCACCCGTCGTCGAACGTTTCGCACCACCATCGCTCCTCATCCCCCTGCCCTGCCGGATGGCATGGCATCTGCCGCGATCGAGTCTAGCCGTCACGCCCCCTACGCGAGGACCCGTAGTGCACCTGGAACAATCTCGACCTCTACAGGCAACGCGCCGATGCGCTCGCCGTCCGCATATGCCACCACGCCCTTCGCCTCCAACCGCACCTTCCGGACACGCCTGATCTCCACAGCGGGGTGGCTGGTGTGCCTGCCGGCAAAAACTTTCGGAAAAACCGCGAGGAATCGGAGCCGTGTCAATGGTTTGACCACAAAAAGATCCAGGAAGCCGTCGTCGGGCGAAGCCTCCGGGGTGACCCGCATGCCGCCGCCGATGTACTGTCCGTTCGCCACCGAAATCAGCAACGCCGGCTGGCGCCAGGTCACCTCATCGGCAGTCACCGTATAGTCGATCCGGCGGAAGGAACCCAGCTCCATGAGCATCGCCAGGTTGTAGCGGCTCTTTCCGCGCGGCCAGCGCCACGAGTTGGCCCGTTCATTGACCGCGGCATCGAACCCGGCCGAGAGAACCCCGGCAAAATAGGTGGTCCGCCCATCCGCAGCAACCCGTCCGGTGTCGATGGTCCGTCCACCTGAAACCATTGAGGCCAGGATCAGGCGGCAGGCAGCGGCGGTGTCATGCAGCGGCAAACCCAGGAGCCGGGCAACATCGTTGCCTGTTCCGCTGGGAACGATACCCAGGGCAACGTCTAGCCCGGCGAGGGCGTTGACCCCCAGATGGACCATACCGTCGCCTCCCACCACTACCAGGGTGTCGACTGCGGTGCCGGACAGGGTTTGGGCTACAAGCCGCTGCAGGGCGTCGTAACTATCCGCTTCGAGGACGACGACGTCCCGTCCGGCGGCGCGGAACTGCGCTGCGGCGTGGTCCCCGGCGTTGCGGGTCCGGCCAAAGGACGCCGCAGGGTTTATCGCCACGGCGATCGTCCCCGCCTTGCTGGAGGGGTTCATGGCTGCCGGTGGGGTCACAGCGTGAATTATGCCAGCCGGGAACCACCCGCCCCGATACCAACGTTCACATAGTGGCTGGATAAACTGGCCACTACCGCGCCTCCCTGGAGCGCACCACTTTTAGAGAAGGGCCCGTGCTTGGCCGACGGCAGCAGTTCGCACTATCAGGTTCTCCGTGTTTCCGTCACAGCTACGGACAAGGAGATCAAGGTCGCCTACCGCAAGGCTGCCCGGAAAGCGCACCCCGACCACGGCGGAGAAGCAGAGATGTTCAGGCGCGTGACTCTCGCCTACGAAACCTTGATCGACCCGCAGCGGAGGGCTGAGTACGATCGCAGGTACGCCAGCGGCTCCTCAGGCCGCGGCCAGCCGCAGCCCGGGTACTACACGGGCACCGCGGCGCCGGGCCCTTTCGCCACGGGCAGCGTCAGACGACCCCAGACCCAGCGCAACACCGCCGGTGATCCCCCTGTCTACGTCCCGGCCTTCGACGATCCCGATGAAGTGCCGCTCATTTCTGCTGCGGAAGCAGCACAGCAGGTCCATGGGTTACCGCGCAAGCGCGGCATCTTTGGTGCCGAAGCACGGATCCAACGGGAAATGCGTACCGTCCAGCTCATCAGCAGGCAGGTCCTGCCTGCCATTCCTGCTGCCCGGCTCATCAACGGTCTTCGCTCGCCGTCGGACAACAACCACATCGACCACGCGGTCTTGTCCGGCTACCGGCTGGCCTTGGTGGGCTCCATGCTGCTCCCCAAGGGTGCCTACGCCTGGGATGGCCACTCACTGCGGCACGGCGGCCGGTCCGTCGCGCCCCCGCAGCTTGCCCACATTGTCCGGCATATGCAGGACATCTTCCCTGAACTCAATGTCACCGGATGGGTTGTCCTGCACAGTCCCGATGGCAACCTGCACGAACCGGTGATCGACCAGTACGGCAAAGGCCAGTCCAGCAACAATGCCGTGGAAGTAGTCAACGCGGCCGGGCTGGTCAGGGGCTTGAAGCAGTTCCTGAGCTCAGGGCCTGCGCCCAATACAGTGGTGGTTCCGGTTCTGGCGCGGCTGCTGCGCGGGATGCACTAGGCGATCGAGCCACCGGAGGCTGGTCCTGGCTGGCTAAGATGGAACAGTGTTCCGCATCCTCTTCCACACCCCTGAAATCCCGGGCAACACGGGCAACGCCATCCGCTTGGCCGCCATCACGGGAGCCGAGCTCCATTTGGTGGAGCCCCTCGGCTTCGACTTTTCCGATGCCAAGCTTCGCCGCGCCGGCCTGGATTACCACGACCTTGCGGTGGTAACCGTTCATAAGGACATCGACGCCGCGTGGGAGGCCTTGCAGCCGGAACGCGTCTTCGCGTACACGTCCGACGGCGAAACGTCCTATACGGATATCAGCTACCGTGAGGGCGACGTCCTGATGTTCGGGCCCGAGTCGGTTGGCCTGCCTGGCTGGCTGAAACAGGACCCGCACGTCACCGCCCGTGTCCGCCTTCCCATGAAGCCGTCACTCCGTTCGCTCAATTTGGCCAATGCTGCCTCGATCGCTGTGTTTGAGGCCTGGCGCCAGAACGGGTTCGCAGGCGCCAAGGTGTAGCCCATCCAAGGGCGCCACGGCACCGAATACCTTTTGCAGGGACAGGTCCTGCATCAGGACATTCGTTGAGGGAGCATTCGTGAGCGCGCTGCAGACCAGGGTGACAACGGGAGACCGCTGCGCCGCCACGCCCGCAACACCATATGGCCGTGCTGCCGGTTTCAAACGGGACGACATATGCTGGACAGTGATGGACATCCCCAACAACCCCGGTCCCCCGGTCTTCGAGGCCACAGGCACTGCGACAGACTTGAATACGCAGTTGACTGCCTTGCTCGAGCTCGTGGCTGCCGGTGACCAGCCGGCTTTTGCCGAGTTCTACCGCCTGACCTCACGGCGCGTGTTCGGCATGGCCAAGCGCGTCTTGATAGACCCGGACCTGAGCGAAGACGCCACCCAGGAAGTTTTCCTCCAGGTGTGGCAGGGCGCAAGCAAATTTGATCGCGCTGCCGGAACCCCGCTGGCGTGGCTCATGACCATCGCCCATCGCCGCGCCATTGACCGTGTCCGTGCCGTGCAGGCTGCCACTGACCGCGAGGCCAGATACGGCGCAGCAAGCCAGGACCCCGATCGGGACCTGGTGGCAGAGGAAGCCGACACCAACCTGGAAGCGGAAGCAGTCAGCCGATGTCTCGGCACACTGACCGACACCCAGCGCGAATCCGTCCGACTCGCCTACTACGGCGGTCTGACCTACCGGGAAGTCGCCGAGCACCTGGGCGCCGCCGTCCCCACCATTAAGTCCCGCATCCGCGACGGGCTGCTGCGCCTCAAGACCTGCCTGGGGGTGGCTTGATATGAGCGAGAACACCAGTGGAAACTTTATCCGCAGAATGTTTGCCAACGACATCGCTACCGACCTCGCCGAGGGACGCGTGCTGGAGCTTGCTGAGATCTATGCCTTGGACGCCGTCAGTGACGACGAACGGGCCATGATCGATGACTACGTCAAGGATGCTCCCGAGGGTCCTGAATTCCTGGAGCGGGTCCGCGAAGCCCGCGAGACCCTCGCAGTCAGCTTTGCCCCGGAGGAAGCGCCACCAGCCAGGCTCTTCGATAACATCATGGAACGCATCACCACGGATGCTGCCGCCCAAGCGCCCGCTGAGCCGGTTGCCCCGCCGTCGCTGGCTCCCGACGTCGACGACCTCGCGGCCGCCAGGGCCAAGCGCGAGGAACGCCAGCGCACCGGTGGCGCACGCAGGTGGATCATCGGAGCGGCCGCAGCGGCCGTGATCGCGCTCGGAGGCATCGGTGTGGGCGCCTACGTCTCGGTGCAGAACGACCCCGTCAACCAGGTGCTGCAGGCACAGGATGTCCAGCAGAAGTCCGCGCCCGTTCCCGGCGGTGGTACGGCCACCATCTCCGCGTCTTCGGCCAAGGACTCCTTCGTGGTTCTGATGGATGGCGTTGCCCCCGCCCCGGAGGGCAAGGTCTACCAGCTGTGGACCCTGCCCAAGGACGGCTCTGCCCCGGTGCCGCAGGGCACCATGGACGCCCAGACGCTCTCCAAGCCAGCCATTGTCAAGGGCCTTTCCTCAGCATCGTCGGTTGCCATCACCGTGGAGCCCACGGGCGGATCAAACGCCCCCACCACAGACCCTGTCCTGGTGGTCGCGCTGAGCGCCTGACGCTGAACAGGAATTAACGCTCGACGGCGGCCGTCCCACCTTGGGGACGGCCGCCGTCGAGCTTTACACAGTCGCTTTCGCAGCTATAACACGAGCGACAGAAGCATCACGAAGCCGAAGCCGACCACGGAGATCAGTGTCTCCATGACGGACCAGGTCTTGAACGTCTGCCCAACGGTGAGTCCAAACAGTTCTTTGACCAACCAGAATCCGGCGTCGTTGACGTGGGACAAGAACAGGGAGCCTGCCCCGATGGCCAGGGCCAGCAAGGCCGCGTGCGTCGGGCTCAGGCTGCTGGCAAGGGGTGCAACGATGCCGGCGGCCGTAACTGTGGCCACCGTCGCAGACCCCGTGGCGAGGCGGAGCGCCACAGCAACGATGAAGCCGAGGACCAGGACCGACATATTGGTGCCCTCCGCCCATTTCTTGACGGAGTCCCCCACGCCGGCGCCGATCAAGGTCTGCTTGAAACCGCCACCGGCACCGACAATGAGGAGGATCGCCGCGATCGGACCCAGGCTCTCGCCCAGCTTGGCTGTGATCCTGCTGCCCGTGAAGCCCACGGCGTAGCCGAACGTGACTATGGCCAGCAGCACGGCCAGTGTCATGGCCACCAAAGGCTGGCCCACAAAGTCGAAGAAGATCCGGAGGGCAGGTGCTGTCTCGGGGTTCGGCCAGATGATGCCGCCCAAAGCCTTCAGCAGCATCAGCACCACCGGGAAGATGATGGTCAGCAGCGTCACCAGGAACGATGGCTGGCGCTTGACCTCGCTCATGTCAGCCGCATGCTGGGTGTCGATGCCGCCGGCTACGGCGGGAGCGTCAACAGGCACCCACCGCGCGGCGAGCCGGGAGAAGAGCGGGCCACAGATGATCACGGTGGGAATCGCCACAAGGATGCCCAGGCCGAGTGTTGTTCCCAGCTCGGCCTTGACCGCGCTGATGGCAATCAGCGGTCCCGGGTGCGGCGGTACCAGTCCGTGCAGCACGGACAAGCCGGCCAGCGCCGGGATCGCGATGCGCATCAGCTTCATCTTGGAACGCTGGGTGACCAGGACGATCACCGGAAGCAGCAGCACGAGCCCGATTTCGAAGAACATGGGCAAGCCAATGATCACGGCTACCAGGGTGATCATCCAGACCAGCTTGTTGCCGCTGGCTTTGGCCAACAAGGTGTCCACCACACGGTTGGCGCCACCGGAATCGGCCAGCAGCTTGCCGAGCATGGCTCCGAGCGCGATCAGCAGCCCGACTTCCTTGAGGACACTGCCAACCCCGTCTTCGAAGTTGGTGATGACCTTGCCCAGCTCCACTCCGGAGGCCAGGCCCACGAAGGCAGAACCCAGGACCAGCGCCAGGAAGGGGTGGAGCTTCAATTTCGCGATCAGTACGACGATCAGGGCAATGCCCAGTGCAGCGACCACAAGGAGTTGGGTGTCGTGCCCGGTCCATTCCTGCACTTGCGTCGCGGTATCCAGGACTTTCACGAGACGGTAAATCCGGTACCGGCACCAGCAGGCCGGAGACCCAGCCGGTCAATGACCTCGTCGGCTTCTTCGGCCGGCGATGCGGAAACGCACAGCGAGATGTGGTTCTCGTCTTCCGTCGGCTCCTCCAGGGCGTCGAACTGGGATTCAAGGAGCGACGGCGGCATGAAGTGGCCATGCCTGGATGCCAGGCGATCAGAGATCTTGTCCTTGCTCCCCTGCAGGAAGACGAACACTACGCCTTCGCCGCGGAGAACATCGCGATACTTCTTCTTCAGCGCCGAGCACGTAATAATGGCCGGCGTTCCAGCCTCCACGTGCTCCCGGATCCAGTCCGAAATGATACCCAGCCACGGCCAGCGGTCCTCATCACTGAGGGCTTGACCAGCCTGCATTTTAGCCACGTTCGCTGCGGGATGAAGGTCGTCGCCCTCGGCCAGGTCCCATCCCAATTTGCCGGCCAGAACGCCGGCTACGGTCGATTTCCCGGAACCGGAGACTCCCATAATCACCAGTACGGGTTGTTGCGCAGTCTTCGCCATCAAAGTCTGCCTTCCTCGAATAAATATGATTTAACCGAGATCAAGCATATGACACGGGTAACACCACGGCAACGTCAGAAGCCGGCGATGGTGCTCGATCCGTTGACTGACACCACGTGGAAGCCCTCAGCGCTGGTCCCGGCGGGCAGCCCGGCACGTTCTCCATTGGCCAGCATCAAGCCCCTGACAACACGCTCCATGGCGTCAATATCGGGATGCTGGCTGGCATGGATACGGATGGCTTCCAGCTTGGCATCGACCTGGCTTGAAACATCCACAAAGTGGTTCTCCCGGGCCTCCGGACTGGAAATAAACCACAACCACGGCAACTTGTACGCGCCCAGGCCGGCCTCGGCCAGTTCCGGGTAGGCAAAGGGATTCTCCACCGCAGGATAAACAGCCCGGGTGACGGCCTCGCCGGCCGCGAGGTGGTCCGGATGGCTCTTCTGGAGCCGATCCCAGTTACGTTCCGGGTGCATGGTCAGCACGATGTCCGGACGGATTTCCCGGATCAGTTTCACAACCTGCTTGATGACGCCATGCGTCGGTTCAAGATAGCCATCACGCTCGTGCAGATAGTGGATGTCGCTGACGCCCACCAGGGCGGCTGCATGCTTCTGCTCCTCCGCGCGGAGCTCGATGATCCGTTCCCTGTCCACCGGATCAAAGCCTCCGGCGTCGCCGTCAGTCATGATGCAGTAGCTGACCTCGACGCCGGCCGCCGTCCATGCCGCAATAGTGCCGGCGGCCCCGAAGTCGATGTCGTCAGGATGGGCAGTAAAACAAAGCACCCGCTCAACGCGCTCCGAGGAGGCATCGAACGGGCTCTTTGCTGACGAAACGCCAGGAGACAAAGGGATCAGCCTTTCCGCTTCTTGATCTCGGCAGCAGCCTGCGGGAGCACCTTGAAGAGGTCGCCGATGATGCCGTAGTCGGCAATTTCGAAGACCGGAGATTCTGCGTCCTTGTTGATGGCCACAATGACCTTGGAGGTCTGCATGCCGGCCTTCTGCTGGATGGCTCCGGAGATGCCGGCCGAGATGTACAGCTGGGGCGAAACCGTGACACCGGTCTGGCCCACCTGGGCATCGTGCGCGATCCAGCCGGCGTCGGTAGCAGCGCGGGATGCACCCACTGCAGCACCCAGTGCATCGGCAAGCTCTTCCACGGGACCGAAGTCGCCGTCCACGCCGCGGCCACCGGCCACGACGATCCGGGCCTCGCTGAGGTCCGGCCGGCCACTGACCGGCTTCTCGGACCGCGACGCGATGCGTGCAGAGTTCGCCAAGGCATCCGCCGGGACGTCAACCGTGACAGACGCGGGAATTTCCGCTGCGCCGGCCGGTGCAGGCTCAACGTTGTTGGCCTTGACCGAAAGAACCGTCACCGAAGTGGTGGCCTTCGCCGTGGTGTTGTAAGAGCCTGCAAGAACCGACTTGTGCGCGGTGCCGTCAGCCTCCACGCCCACGACGTCGGTAATAACGCCGGCGTTGAGCTTGATACCAAGCCTGCCCGCAATTTCCTTGCCCTCCGGCGAGTTGTCCAGGAGAACGGCTGTTGCTCCCGAAGCGTGCACGGCAGCGGCGAGGTAAGCGGCCTTCGGGCCCACCAGGTAGTTGTCGAGGTCGTCCGCCGACGGCCGGTAAACGGTGGCGACGCCGTAGGCACCCAAGGTGGCGGCGACGTCGTCGTGCAGCTCACCGGAGAACGCGACAGCGGTCTCGCCCAGCGATCGGGCGATGGTCAGGAGTTCCAGGCTGCTCTTTTTAAGAGCTGCTCCCGGGTTATCAATGAAAACAAGTGCATTTGCCATGGTTGCGATCCCCTTTAGAGCAGCTTCTGTGCGGCGAGGAAGTCGACCAGCTTGATGCCGGCGTCGCCGTCGTCGGTGATGATGGTGCCGGCTGTCCGCGGCGGGCGGGCCTCCGCTGATTCCACCACGGTCCAGGAGCCAGCCAAGCCCACCTGCGAGGCGTCCACACCGATGTCGGCCAGCGACAGGGAGGCGATTTTCTTCTTCTTGGCCGCAAGGATGCCCTTGAAGTTGGGATAGCGCGGCTCGTTGATCTGGTCTGTCACCGAAACAACGGCAGGAAGCTGCGCTTCAACGGTTTCAGAGAAGGCGCCGGCATCACGGCGGGCCGTGACCTGGCTACCGGCAACGTCCAGGCTGGAAGCAAAGGTGACCTGCGGGAACTGCAAGCGCTCGGCCAGCTGTGCCGGGATCAGCGACGTCTCACCATCAGTGGACGCCATGCCGGTCAGGACCAGGTCCACCGGGCGGCCGTCGGCCGAAAGGTAGCGGATGGCGGCCGCGAGAGCCAATGAGGTGGCCGCGGCATCCGAACCGGCCAAAGCGTCATCGCTCAGGTGCACGCCCGAGTACGCACCGATCTGGAGCGACTTCTTCACCGCGTTAACGGCGCCGGACGGTCCCATGCTCAAGGCGATGACCTCATTGCCGGCCTTGGGTCCGCCACGTTCCTCGGCCAGCTGCAGGGCTGCCTCAAGTGCGTACTCATCCAGCTCGGACAAGATGCTCTCGTCACGGTCGGTTGTGTTGCCAGGTCCGGTGATGTGCCGGTCGAACTGCGCGTCCGGGACGTGCTTGACCAGAACGACAATCTTCAATGTCTCTTCCACTGTCTTCGAAGCAGCCTTCCATGCTTGTGGACGGCCAACCGCAGCAGCGTGGCCGTGAATAGCCCAGCGCGTGGGCTCGTCCTAGCTAAGCATATTGCCCGCAGAAAACCACTCCCAGCGTTAACCCCTGTTTCAGATTCCCCTGGCCGACGTTGTCGTTTGAGTGTCGGGAACGGCACGACGGCGGGCGCCACCCGTGAGGTGACGCCCGCCGTCGTACGCTGTTCCTGCTGCCTACTGCTGCCTACTGCTGCGCGGCGTCGAGGGTGACCTCGACCTCTTGAGACTGGCCACCGCGCTGAATGGTGACCTTGACCTTGGCACCGGCCGGCTGCTCACGCACAGCGGCCGTCAGCTGATTCGGGTCACTGACCGTGTAATCGCCGAACTTGGTCACGACATCGCCCACCTTGAGGCCGGCCTTCGCTGCGGCCGAACCGGTGGTCACCGCGGCAACCTCGGCACCCACGGAGAATCCAGAATCGCTGCCCGTCGACGACTTGGAGCGAACCGACACGCCGAACTGTCCGTGGCTGGCCTTCCCTGAGTCAATGATTTCCTGGGCTACGCGCTTGGCGTGATTGATCGGCACGCTGAAGCCAACGCCGATGTTGCCGGTGGAGGAATCGGAGGTTCCACTGCCGGCAGATGCGATCGCAACGTTGACACCAATGACTTCGCCCTTGTTGTTCACCAGCGCACCGCCGGAGTTGCCCGGGTTGATCGCGGCATCCGTTTGGATGACATTGATGGCAATGGAGCCCTCATTGGCCGTGCGCTGGCTCTGGCCGCCGTTGGGAGGCGCGAATTGGAAGCCCTCGTCGCCACCTTGGCTCTCGTCAGGCGTTCCCTCCGGCACTGCCGACGAAGCAACGCTGATAGTGCGGTTTAGCGTTGAGACAATGCCATCCGTCACCGTACCGGTGAGGCCCAGCGGCGAACCGATGGCGACGGCGGTGTCCCCCACGTTGATCTTGGAAGAGTCACCGAGCGTTGCCGGGACCAGTCCGGAAGCGTCGCTGACCTTGATCACGGCGAGGTCTGACAACGGGTCAGTGCCCACCACGGTGGCCTTGAGAACCTTGCCGTCGTTGGTCCGTACCTCAATGGCTGCGTTGGCCGTTGCGCCGTCGAGCGTCACAACGTGTGTGTTCGTCAGGATGTGGCCTTGGTCATCGAGGATGATGCCGGAACCGGTTCCGCCCTCATTGCCACTGGTTGCCTTGATGGTTACCACGCTGGGCGACGCCTTGGCGGCAGCCGCGGTGATCACGTTAACGTCATCCTTGTTATTGACAATGACCGTGCTGGACTGTCCGCTCGTTGACGCGGCCGGAGCCGGCTGGTCCCAGAGCACATTGCTTCCGGCCACGACGCCGCCACCGATCAGTCCTGCCGCCAGCATGCTGGCTACCAGGGTTCCCACACCGAACGCAGGCTTGCGCTTGGTGGGTCCATTGGCGTTGGCGGGAGCGTGCTGCATTCCAGGACCGTGCTGGCCCTGGGGCTGGCGCCTCCGCCGTAGAACGGCTGGTGCTGGGGTAGCTGGGGCGGTGGGCCGGGTCCTGTTGCGGCACGCCGTAGTACTGCGGCTGCTGCGTGGTGGCGTTGTGCTGGGTGGACGGCTGGGACGGAGCCGCGTGCTGGCTGGCGTGCTGCCCTCCGTGCTGTGCGGTGTACTGCTGGGGTGTGTGCTGGGCCGGGGCCGCGTGCTGGCTGGCGTGGTGCGCCGGGGCATTCTCCTGGCCGGGCTGACGCTGTTGTCCTGGCTGGTGCTCCTGGCCTGATTGGGGCTCCGGGGTGGCATTCGACTGGAAGGCCGGCAGCGGCGTAGTGGGCTGTGCCGCGTTCTCCGCACCTGCCCCTTGCCCTGACGTCCAGGCAGGCTGCTGCTGGGTGGCGTTGGCATCACTGTGGTCGCTGGTGGTATCCCGCGGCTCTGATGGCTCGCGATCCTCCGGTGCGGTGCCCTGCGCTGGGTTCTCCGTCATGGGTCTTCCTTTCGTCCTTGTCTCCAACAACTATGGACCCAATAACTGGAACAAAAGCGGACGTTCGCTGGGAGCTTCCTGAAAGGCTCATCCGGCCTCTCCTGGCTCCTGCTGGATTACCCTCAACGGCTGGGCAATCCTGCTCGATTCTATATTTCGCTGGTGGCATATTCACTCCTGTGGACGGGCCATGGGGTGCACCATAGAATCAAGAGGAATTGCCACAGCGACCTGCGGCTTTACACCATGCGTGGGGGCGCTGAGCATTCTGTGACGATTGGTACGCCTTGTTCCAGTCGCAGACGTGCTGAAGGGTTGCACATGCGGTCAATAGTTAAACGCGTACTCGCCGTGATCGGCCTGGCTGGAATGTTGGCCTTCCCGGCCACTTCAGCTTGGGCCGAAAGTCCTGTGACGCTCGATCCCACAACCAAGATTGTGGACTCGGCAGGTGTTCTCGGCGGAGACAAATCCAAGGTCCAAGAGGCCATCCAGAAGCTTGGTACAGACCACGCCATGACGCTGCACGCTGTGTTCGTCAAGCGCTTCGAGAATCCGACAGACCGGGTTGCATGGGCTGCCGAGGTCGCAGAAAAAGCGCAGCTCGGCCCCAACGCCCTTGTTCTCGCCGTAGCAACCGAGACGCGTCAGTACCAGCTGAGCAAACCCAGTAACAGCAAGATCACCAATGCCCAACGGGACACGATTACCTCTAAGGCAATCGACCCTCAGTTGCGTTCAGGCAATTATGCCCAGGCTGCCATCGACGCAGCTGCCGCAATCGGAGATGCCGCCGGTGGCGGCAGCGGAACAGTGCCAAACGGTAACGCCGGAGTCGGCGTGCTCGTAGGGGTGGGCGTTGTGGCGGCTGGCGGCGCTGGCACGTATCTCTACCTGCGGAACCGACGCAAGAAGGGCGGCACCAAGGCCGTCAGCGCCAGCTATGGACCGCAAGGTGAACAGCTTGATCCGCTCGCCGGGTTGAGCATCCCGGAACTGCGGCAGAAGAGCGGCTCGCTGTTGATCGAGGCGGATGACGCCATCAAATCCAGCGAGCAGGAACTCGGATTCGCCCAGGCACAGTACGGTGACTCCGCCATTGGCAACTTCACAAAGGCTTTGGAAGAAGCCAAGGGCCACATGACAGAGTCCTTCAAGCTGCAGCAGCAACTGGATGATCACATCCCCGACACCGAAGAACAGCAGCGGAGCTGGCTCGGGGAGATCATCCGCCGGTCGGATGCAGCACTGGCTTCACTGCGTGATCAGAAAGCCGATTTCGACTCCTTGCGGGAGCTCGAAAAGAACGCGCCCCAGGCTCTTGCAGCGGTGTCCGCGGGAGCCAAGGACGCGGACTCGAAGATCGCCAGCGCCGAACAATCGCTCGAGGGACTGCGCGCCAAATACGCCGAATCGGCGTTGACCCAGGTCTCCGACAACATCCTGCAGGCTAAAGAGCGTCTTGCGTTCGTGCAGAATGCCGTCACCGCAGCAGAAGAGAAGTTGTCCGCCGGTGAGAGCAGCCTTGCGGCCGTGGCTGTTCGTGCTGCCGAGGAAAGTCTGCACCAGACCACCGTGTTGATCGATGCCATCTCCAAGACGGCCGGAAGCCTCGATGAGGCGCGCGCTTCACTGGAAGGCGCAGTGGCTGAAACCAGCCAGGACCTTGCCCAAGCCCGGGCCATGATCCAATCCGGCGAACATCCGGAACTTGCCGGCCCAGTGGCTGGCGTGGAAGCCGCACTTGCGCAGGTCAAAACGGAGATTCAGGGCGGAAAAATCGACCCCATTGCCACCCTTGGCCGCGTGGAGTCCGCCCATCAGGCACTGGACCAGTCCCTCTCAGGGATTCGCAACCAGCAGGAGCAGGCCCGGCGCGCACAAGCATCGCTGCAGCAGACCATCATGGCTGCCCAGGCCCAGATCAGCGCGACATCCGACTACATCACAGCCCGTCGCGGTGGCGTAGGTACGGAGGCACGGACCCGGCTGGCCGAAGCCCAGCGCAACCTCGATTACGCCCTGTCCATTTCACGGAATGACCCCGTAACAGCTCTGACCTACGCGCAACAGGCCCATTCACTCGCTGCCCAGGCCGCCCAGCTTGCACAGTCCGACGTGGACCAGTTCGGCTACGCAGACCAGGGGCAAGGATACGGACGCGGTGGCATGTTCGGCGGCGGTGGCGGCGGAGGCGGCCTCGGCGGTGCCATCCTCGGCGGCATCCTCATCAACTCCATCCTCAACGGCGGCGGAGGCGGCTGGGGCGGTGGGAATGATGGCGGAGGCGACGGCGGTATGTTCGGTGGCGGCGGCGATTCCGGCGGTGGATTCGACGGCGGCGGCTGGGGCGGCGGCGACGGCGGAGGCGGAGGCGACTTCTAGCCAGACAGACTAGGTGGGGTCCATGCCCCGCATAGAAGCGGTACAACAACTGATCACTGATTTCAGTGGCACCACTGAGCAGGACGAAAGGCAACACCATGGTTAAGCAGTCCATTTTCGGTCGGATCTCACAGCTCGCCAAGGCAAACATCAATGCTTTGCTGGACCAGGCTGAGGACCCGCAGAAGATGCTGGACCAGATGGTCCGCGACTACACGAACAACATTGCCGAGGCCGAATCAGCCGTGGCCCAGACCATCGGTAATCTCCGGATGCTGCAGGCGGACTACAACGAGGACATCAAGAACGCCCAGGATTGGGGCAACAAGGCCCTTGCGGCATCCCGGAAGGCCGACGAGTACCGCTCCGCCGGCGACCCCGTCGATGCCCAGAAGTTCGACAACCTTGCCAAGGTGGCCATTCAGCGCCAGATGACCGCGGAGTCCGAGGCCAAGGCAGCTGAGCCGAGCATCGCATCCCAGACTGAGGTAGTGGACAAGCTCAAGACCGGGCTCGACCAGATGAAGGGCAAGCTGAACCAGCTCACTGCCAAGCGAAACGAGCTTGTGGCACGCTCCAAGACCGCAGCGGCGCAGTCCC
Source organism: Arthrobacter sp. YN (assembly GCF_002224285.1). Classification (GTDB taxonomy): domain Bacteria; phylum Actinomycetota; class Actinomycetes; order Actinomycetales; family Micrococcaceae; genus Arthrobacter. Next base: position 3,444,375 of record NZ_CP022436.1, read on the forward strand.
AGGTTCACGATGCCCTCAAGAGCATCGACATCATGGATCCCACCAGCGAGGTAGGCCGCTTCGAAGAGAAGATCCGTCGCGAAGAGGCCAAGGTCCTGGGCCAGCAGGAGCTCGCCAGCTCCAGCCTCGACGCCCAGTTCAACCAGTTGGAGGACCTTGGAGAGCAGACGGAGATCGAGGCTCGCCTCGCAGCATTGAAGTCCGGTGGTTCCAAGCCGGCCATCGGCGCCGGTGCGGCCGCTACCACCGGCTCAACCGTCGACGAAGCTGACTTCGACAAGCTCTAGCACTTATCGGGCAAAGTGCCCGTGATGTACCGCTGAACAAACCCAATGGGCCGGATCCTCGAAAGGATCCGGCCCATTTTCTTTGATGGCATGTGCCTAGCCCGCCGCAGTTTGAACCACGGAATCCTGCCCGGGGCTTACGTCGGTAGCCACTTCAGCACGGATCTCGAACCCTTTCGGATGGAAGTAGGTCACCGTGCATTCCAGCACCTCGCCGTGGGGGCCCAACGTGGTCCGCTCCAGACGGGGCACCATGGCGAAGCCACGGACGTTGAGCGCGTCTGCGAGGTGCTCCGGGGGCTCATGCATGGTGACGGTGATTTCCGCCCGCTGGAGCGGCTTCAGTGTCCTGTCCTGGATGACTTGGTAGATGGAATTCCGTTCGGCATCCGCAAGGCTGATGTGGCGCCCGATGTGCGAAGGGATGAAGATCTCCGCAATGGCATACGGCCAGCCGGCGCTTGAATACGATCGGCGGATCACCAGGACAAGGTTGTCATCAGAGACCAGCTTCGCCGGAACTGACTTGTCCTTTTCCATCCATTTGTATTCGATAAGGCCCTTGACGGTCTTCATCCCCGCCGCCGTGAAGGTTTCCATGAAAGGAGCCAGGCGGTTCAGCATTTTGACCGGACGTTGGGCCATCACGAACGTCCCCTTGCCCTGCCTGCGAACCAACAGGCCTTTGACGACCAGCGTTTCGATCGCCTTCCGGACTGTAGTGCGGCTAATGCCGTACTCGTCCATCAGGGACTCTTCCGTAGGTATCCGGGATCCCGGCTCCAGCCGGCTGACCTGGTCCACCAGAACGTCAGCCACCTGCTGGTAGACAGCAACGGGGCTGTCCCTCTGAAGGACTTCACGAGTGAGGCCAGGCTTGATGTCTTCATTGACCATGGGTCCGTCCCATTCCCTTTCCTGCCTCAGCAAATCCGGATCTGATGCTAGCACCCGTCATTCCGAAGGCCGCTTAAACAAAAGATCCGGATCAGTGATTACTGATCCGGATCTTTTCTCCAGTTGCGGGGACAGGATTTGAACCTGTGACCTCTGGGTTATGAGCCCAGCGAGCTACCGAACTGCTCCACCCCGCGTCGCAATATCAACTCTACCGCACCCTTCAGGGTGCTTCTGACCATATGGAGGCAATGGTGCCGCAGATCACTTCCACACCTAAGGGGTTCCAGCGGATCTGCGTTGACCACCGCAACCCCTCTTCGAGGACACCTCGGCACAGTGAACATCACAGGACTCCGCGAAAACAAAAGATCCGGATCAGTGATTACTGATCCGGATCTTTTCTCCAGTTGCGGGGACAGGATTTGAACCTGTGACCTCTGGGTTATGAGCCCAGCGAGCTACCGAACTGCTCCACCCCGCGTCGCAAGAACAACATTACCGTCAGGTGAATGGGAGACCAAATCCTGGCTGCGTGATGTGCGTCTCCCCCAGCTGATAAGGGCCGGTGCCCGCTCCAAAAGGAGCGGGCACCGGCCCTTATCAGTCGCTATTCATTCGCTATGCGGCCTAGCTGCTGGGAGAAGGCGACGGCGTGGCGCTGGGGCTGGCTTCCGGTGTTGCCGAAGGAGTCGCCGTGGCGCCCAGACGCGTTTCCGCATCCAAGGCCTTCTTCAGCGCCTCAGACAGCTTGGTCTGTTGGACACCGTAAGCGGCAAAGTCGCCCTTCGCCAATGCGGCTTGGCCATCCGTAATCGCTTTGTTGGCCTCGTCCAGCGCTGCCTTGAGGTCAGCCTTGGCATCGGTGGGACCAGCGGGCGGCGTCGTGGTGCCCGGAGGCGAAGTGGGCGTTTGGCCGTTGTTATCGGCATCGCCGGCCGTAGCACCGGAGTTGCCACCGAACAGTTGGTCCAAAGCCTCGTCCAAGGTTGGCGCAAAGCCGATCTTGTCACCGAAAGCCACCAGCACGCGCTGCAACGTCGGGTAGGACGTTTCACCGGTGGACTTCAGGTAGACGGGCTGCACGTACAGCAGACCGCCACCCACGGGCAGCGTCAACAGGTTGCCGTTCAAAACGTCCGAGGCTCCCTGGCGCAGGAGGTTCAGCGCCTGGGACACGGTGGGATCGGAGTTGAACTTGTTCTGTGCCTGGCCGGGCCCAGGGACTTGGGTATCGGTCGGGAGCTCCAGGAGCCGCAGTTTTCCGTAGCTCTCCCCCTTGACGCCCTTCACATTTCCGGCATCAGAGTCCGCAGCGAGGAAGCCATACAGGATGTTCCTCGCACTGCCGTTGACCGTCTGTGGAATGAAGGACGATGTCAGCTGGAAGGCAGGCTTCTCCTGGTCAGGCATCTGCAGCGACATGTAGAACGGCGGCTGCTTGACGGCTTCGGAAACAGTGGGATCGTTCGGAACGCTCCAAGCATCGTTGTTCTGGTAGAAGCTGTCCGGATCCGTCACGTGGTAACGGCCTAGAAGCTCACGCTGGACCTTGAAGAGATCCTCCGGGTAGCGAACGTGGCTCATGAGGTCGCCAGACATCTCCGAGTAGGGCTTGATGACGGTCGGGAAGACCTTCTGCCAGGCCTTCAGGATGGGGTCCTGATCGTCCCAGGCATAGAGGTTCACTGAACCGTCGTAGGCATCCACGGTGGCCTTGACCGAGTTGCGGATGTAGTTGACCGAGCTGTTCGGCAAGGCGACTGTGCGGCCCGCGCTGGTTTGCGAATCGGCAGTGGCGTTCTGCAACTGCTGCGGCTGCGAATACGGGAAGTACTGGCTGGTGGTGTAGCCATCAACAATCCACTTCACTCGACCATCGACAACGGCCGGGTACGCATTGCCGTCAACAGTCAGGTACGGGGCCAGTTTCTCGACGCGTTCGCGGGGATTGCGTTCGTACAGGATCTGGGACTCAGCGTTGACACCATCAGACAGCAACAAGTCCGAAGACTGGAATTTGATGGAGTAGAGGATCCGGTTGAGCCAGTTTCCAACGTTGGGGCCACCATTGCCGCTGAAGGTGTACTGGGTCTCTCCCCCACCCTCCCTGCCTGCTGGCCGGTCCTGCTCACGGTTCGGCGCACCATCGGGTGCACCCACGATGGAGTACTCGGGAGAGTTCTCGCCGAAGTAGATGCGGGGCTCGTAGGTGGTGTCATTGCCGAGGACACCATTTGACGGAATGCCGGACTGAAGGAACTCCGGCTTTCCATCAGCGGTGAACTTGTTGCCCTTGGCAGCCACAACACCGTAACCATGGGTGTAGACGATGTGCCTGTTGACCCACGTCTGCTGGTTGGCGCTCAGGCCATCCGGGTTCAATTCGCGAACTGCGATCACTGTGTCCTGAACCTTGCCGTCAACCATGTAGCGGTCAACATTCAGGGTCTGGGGGAACTGGTAGTACGGGCGGTACTGTTCCAGCTGCGCGAACGCTGAAGAAATGAGGTTCGGGTCCAGAAGGCGGATGTTCGCCGTCGTTTGCGCATCTGCAGCGAGCGCGCCAGTCGTGGCAGTGGTGGTGGCGTTGTAGGCCGAGACATCAATCTGGTCCAAGCCATACGCGGCCCGGGTCATCTTGATGTTTCGGTCAATAAATTCCTTCTCCAACGTATTTTCCGAGGGACGTACTTGGAACTGCTGAATAACCCACGGATAGACACCGCCGGCCAGGATGGCAGTGATGACCAACATTGCGGTACCGATGACCGGCAGACGCCAGCGCCCGATGATCGCGGCAATGATGAACAGAATGGCCACAAGCCCCGCAGCAACCGCGAGGATCGCTTTGGTGGGAACCACGGCATTAACATCCGTGTAGAGGGCACCGGCCCAGCGGCCCGAATTGCTCTGCACCGTGGTGTAACGGTCCAGCCAGAAGTTGACACCCAGCAGGATCAGGAAAAGTGCACCGGTCACAGCGATGTGGATCTGGGCAGCGCGGCTGGTGAAAATACCGCGCTCCATCAGGCGGATGCTGCCGTAAAGGTAGTGGGTCAGGATTCCGGCGATGCCGGCCACCACGGCGATGCTGATCAGGAAGCCCGTGACGAAGCCCAGGAAGGGAAGCGACATCAGGTAGAAGCTGATGTCGAGGTTGAACAGCGGATCCGTCTGTCCGAATGGCTCCTGGTTGAAGAACAGCAGGGCCTTCTGCCACTGGCTGGCCGCCGCGCTGCCGGCAAACAGGCCAAACAGGATGGGCAGGCCGATCATGACAACCCGGCGTACTGGCTCAAGCTGGGCCTGGTAGCGGTTGAGATTATCCCGCGACTCGGCATCCGGGGCATAAACGGGGCGGGAGCGGTACGCGATCCTGATGGCAAAGAACACAGCAGCGAACATCATGGCGAAACCGATCAGGAACGTGATGATCCTGGCCAGGTTTTCGCGTATGTACACTTCGAAGAAACCAAGCTGCTGGTACCAGAGGACGTCGGTCCACACATTGGCGAAGAAAATGAACCCGACGACGGCCACTGCCACGACAATGAGCGTCGGCGTCAGGGCACCTCGTCTCAGCGGTGATCTTCCGGGCGGGTTGGAGCTGGCGGGACGGGACAAACTCTGTACCTCATTGGTGTCAGTGAACAGTCGGTATGCGAGTGGTTGACATTCTCTGCCGCTGGGATATGGCGGAGGCCGTCATATATGCCACGAGTGGCGGTGGAGCTAAGTTCCACCGCCAGTCTAGTTGTTTGTGCAGGTGGGAAGGCCCGTCGTGTCGTCTCCCGAACCGAGCCGTTCCACAGCAGCCGTGGCATCGGCCAGTGTTTCGACCTTGACCACCTGCAAACCATCGGGAACATGGCCCACGACGTCAGCACAATTGGCGGCGGGAGCCAGGAACATGGTGGCCCCTGCTGCCGTGCTCCGATCATCTTCTGGGCTATCCCACCGATGGGACCTACGGCGCCATCGGCTGTGATGGTTCCGGTGCCGGCCACGTGTTTGCCGCCCGTCAGGTCGCCCGGGGCGAGGTTGTCGATGATTCCCAACGCGAACATCATTCCGGCGCTTGGTCCGCCCACGTTCTCCAAGGAAATACTGACATCGAACGGGAACGTGAAGTCACTGGCCAGGAGCACACCCAGGACATAGCGGTCGGCCGAATTCCTGGTGGGCGTGATGGTTTCCGTCACCGTAGCCCCCTTCCGCTCGACCACCACCACGGCCGGCGCCCCTGCACCGGCAGCCAACTCGGCCTGGATCACGCTCATGGACGTGATGGCTTTGCCGTTGATGGACTTCAGGAGGTCGCCCTCCTGGATTTTCCCGGCTGAAGGTGAAGCTTCCGAGAGTCCCGCGACATTCAGCCGTTGCTCAAACGGGATATCCAGCTCCCGCAATGCGGCGGCGAACGCATTCTCCTGGGATGTCTCCATGGCGATCTCGCCCTCTTGAACCGTTTGCTCAGCGGTGGTGCCCTTGGGGTAGATCAGTTCCTCGGGATAGATGGCTTTGGAACTGTCCAACCAAGCACGGAACACATCAAAGATGGTGGCCGGGCTCTTTGGACCGCCTGTCATGACCACGGTGGTGAGATCCAGGTTGCCGCTGGCGGGGAAGGACTCGCGTCCGGAGATCTTGATAACGGGTTTATCGCCGTCCTTGCCCAAAGTATTGAACGTGGGCCCCGCTGACTCAATAACGTAAGGAACCGGCAGGGCGGCAGCGCCAATGCCGAGTCCCAGTGCCAAAAGGCCTGAGATCACCATGATCATGTACCTGGTGTCGCGGGGAGGTGCCGGAGACACCGGGGAGGGATCGGCGTCGGGCGTTTGACGCGGATCCAATGAGCCCTCGGGGCTGGGCGAAGTTAGCATTGAGGCCTCTCTATGCCGGCATTGCGTGACCGGTTCCATGGCTGTTGCCACCGAAGACGGCGGCTGCACATACCAAACATCAACACTACGCGGTCCGACGTTGGCGGGCTGCTTTGCCTACAGCGAACGACGCCGCATCCGGGCAGACAGCGCTACGGCCGCGGGGTACGGTGAAAGAGATCACCAGCCAGTTCGACGATCGGCGGCACCATGACATCCAACCCCAACAACCCGTCCAACGACGACGACACTCCCAAGGATCCGCTGGCAGAGATGCTGCAGAACCTGATGGGGGGCCAGGGCATGGGCAACATCGATCCCGCCGAACTGGCCAAGGCAGCCGGCCTGCCCAACGATCCCCAACTGCTCCAGCAGATGTTCGCGCAAGTTCAGGCCATGATGAGCTCCACCTCCGAGGGTCCCGTGAACTGGCAGCTTGCCCATGAGAATGCTCGGCGGGTTGCAGCGGCAGGCACCGATCCCTCAGTGAGCGCCGTGCAGGCACGGGAGATCGACGAAGCCCTCAGGCTTGCGGAACTCTGGCTGGACCCCGTGACCGATCTTTCAGCAACCGGCCTGATCGGCCGCGCGTGGTCCCGGGCAGAGTGGGTGGAGGCGACTCTCGGTACGTGGAAGCGCCTGACCGAGCCCGTTGCCAACAGCGTCGCCAACGCCCTGTCCACTGCGCTGACCCAGCAAATGCCCGAGGAAATGAAGTCCATGATGGGCGGTGCCTCGTCAATGCTGCAGAACATGGGCGGCGCAATTTTCGGGATGCAGCTGGGGCAGGCCATCGGCGCGCTTTCGGCCGAAGTTGTCAGCTCCACCGATATCGGTGTTCCCCTGGCTGACCTGGAAATGGCGCTGTTGCCGGCCAACGTCGCCAAATTCGGTGAAGGCCTCAGCCTCCCGGAGAACGACGTCCGTCTGTTCCTTGCAGTCCGTGAAGCGGCGCACGCCAGGCTGTTCGTCCAGGTTCCATGGTTGCGTGGCCACCTCCTGGGTGCCATTGAGGCTTACGCCCGAGGCATCCACATAGATATGTCCCGTATTGAAGACCTCGCCCGCGACCTTGATCCCAGCAACCCTGAGGGAATCCAGGAAGCACTCTCGCAGGGCGTATTCACCCCGGAACGGACGCCGGTGCAGACGGCCGCCCTGGAGAAGCTTGAAACCGCCCTCGCTTTGGTTGAAGGATGGGTGGACGAGCTCACCGCGGAGGCCACGGACAAGGTCCTTCCTTCCGCCACCGCGCTCCGCGAGACGGTACGTCGTCGTCGTGCCACGGGTGGCCCGGCAGAACACGCGTTTTCGTCCCTTGTTGGCCTGGAGTTGCGTCCCCGCAGGCTCAGGGAGGCCGCAACCCTGTGGGCAACGCTGAAGGAAGAACGCGGCATTGCCGGCCGTGACGCGATCTGGCACCACCCGGATCTGCTGCCCACTGGTGAAGACCTGGACGATCCCAAGGGCTTCTCAGAACGCCGCCGGTTGGCCGAAGCCAGCGACAGCGAAGTTGACGACGCCCTGCAGAAGCTGCTCAGCGGCGGCTATGACACCAACGAGGCCGGGGATAGTGATGCCGCGGATGCCCCGGAAAAGGGCGATACTTCGGATAACACCCCTGGCAAGGAAACCGAAGAAGATGACACGGACACCGAGGGCCCGGCCAAGTAGGCGGGCCCCGGGAGCTATAAGCAGCAACGGCCACCAACTACCTGGTGGCCGTTGCTGCGTTAAGCCCCTGTATCCGGTGCCGGGTTTGAATCCGGTGGAAGACCCCTTGAGGTGGCAAAAGCAACACCTTCCAGAAAGGCCTTTGCGCGCTGTGTCTCGGGATACGACTCCACCAGCCTCCAGAAGTCGGCATTGTGCCCCGCCACCAGCAAGTGCGCGAGCTCGTGCACCAGAACATAGTCGATAACCCACTGCGGCATGGACTGAAGCTTGTTGGAAAGCCTGATGGTGCCGTCCGCCGGAGTGGCAGAACCCCATCGTGAATTTTGGTTGCTGACCCAACGGACCGACGTCGGGACGGCCCGCCCGCCCAAATAGGTCCGCGAAAGATGGGCGGCATGCTCCGCGAGGACTTCGTCTGTCGCCGGGCGACGCCTGCCCTGGCTTGACCGCCGCTCGCCCTGCTTCTTCAGCTTGGCCAGCATGCGGTGGACCCACTCCCGTTCCTGGGACTTGGTGAAGCTGGCCGGGATGGCAACAACGGCTTTGCCATCCTCCCAGAAAGCAGCGACCGTCCTGCGCCGTCTGGCTGATCGGCGCACGACCACGGGAGCGCCGTCGTCGGTGACCAGGGGAACGTCAGCATCGGCAGCCGATCGGCGCGCCATCAGAGCTCGGTGCTCTCTGCCAGGACCGCCAGGACCGCTTCACCGTAGCGTTCGAGTTTGGACGGCCCGATTCCCGCCAAGCCGGCCAACTCCTCCAGGGACGATGGCTTGGCCTCGGCGATGGCAGTGAGTGTTGCATCAGTGAAAACAACATAGGCAGGGACATCTGCGGACTTCGCTTCATCCTTGCGCCATTGCCTTAGCGCATCAAAGGTTTGTTCCTCGTAGGACGGCGGGCACTGGTTGCAACGTCCCACCTTGCGTTCGGCACCGCTGGCGAGCATGGTTCCGCACACCCTGCACGACGCCGGTGCGGCGGCTTTCCGGCGTGTGGGACCTGTCTTGCTGCGCGCGTTTGCGGACGCCACTGAGTTGGGTCGGAGTCCGTCAAGGAACCGGGATGGCTTGCGGTTGGCACGGCCACCCGGCGTACGGGCCGTGGACCAGGACAAGTTCAGGTGTTCGCGTGCCCGGGTGATTCCGACGTAGAGCAGTCGTCGCTCCTCATCAACGTCTTCCGGGGTGTCTGCGAAGGAGATAGGCATGAGTCCTTCGCTGAGGCCCACCAGGAACACGGCACCCCATTCAAGTCCTTTGGCCGCGTGAAGGGATGCAAGCGTGACCCCTTGGACGGTGGGTGCGTGCTGGGCTACTGAGCGTTCCTGGAGTTCGTTGACGAATTCGGCCAGCGTGAAAGCCTCGCCGCGGCTGACCGCCAGTTCATCTGCCAAAGCGACCAATGCTGCCAAGGATTCCCACCGTTCACGGAGCGCTCCTCCGTTGTGCGGCGCGGCGTCGGTATAACCAAGCGAGGCAACGATGTCCCGAACGATCTGCCCCAGCGGTTCCTGCGGCCCTCAGCAACCGCCCGGGTTGCGGCGCGCAGTTGGAGGATGGCATCGCGGACTTCCTTGCGGGCGAAGAACCGCTCGCCGCCCCGAAGCTGGTATCCGATGCCCGCTGAAGCGAGTGCCTGTTCATATGCCTCGGACTGGCCGTTGGTGCGGAACAGAATGGCGATCTCGCTGGCCTTGATTCCGGTATCAAGCAGTTCCTGGATCCGGCCCGCCACTACTGCAGCCTCAGCCTCGTCATCCGGGCATTCCATGAAGCGCGGTTCGGGACCGGCCGGCCTCTGGGCCACAAGTTTAAGCGGCGGCGCCCAGGCAGCATCCGCGACGGGCCCACCGCTTCGCCGGGACCCGAGGAGGTCATTGGCCAACTTCACCACTTGCGGGGTGGACCGGTAGTCGCGAATCAGCTTAACGACAGTAGCGTTCGGGAACTGCGCTTTGAACCCCAAGAGGTGCTTGGGTGAGGCACCCGTGAACGAGTAGATTGTCTGGCTGGCATCGCCCACCACGCATAACTCGTCCCGGCCTCCGAGCCACAGATCCAGGAGCCGCTGTTGCAGCGGCGAGACGTCCTGGTACTCGTCCACAACGAAGTGGCGGTACTGTTCCCGGACCGTTGCCGCAACTTTCGGATCCTCTTGGAGGATACCTACTGTGATCAGGAGGACGTCTTCAAAGTCGATGACGTTCCGGTCAGTCTTGATGTCCTCGTATGCCTGGAAAACCCTGGATACCGCTGTGAGGTCAAAACCGCCAGGGGTTCCACGGTCCTGGGCGTTCTCAAGGTAGTTGGCGGGAGTGAGCATGGACACTTTGGCCCACTCGATTTCTGCGGCCAGATCCCTGATGGTTGCGCGGTCGGTGCTGAGCCGAAGCCTGCGGGAAGCCTCCGCGATCATGTTGGCCTTGTGGTCCAGCAGATTCGGCAACGTACCGCCAATCGCCTGAGGCCAGAAGAACTGCAACTGCCTCAGGGCGGCTGCGTGGAACGTACGGGCTTGGACATTCGCCACACCAAGGTCCCGAAGCCTGCTGCGCATCTCCGCTGCGGCTCGCGCCGTAAACGTTACGGCCAGCAACCGCTGCGGACTGTAAACGCCGGAGTGGACCCCGTACGCGATGCGGTGGGTGATGGCACGCGTCTTACCCGTGCCCGCTCCCGCGAGAACACACAGGGGACCCGTCAAGGTACTTGCTACTTCGCGCTGTTCTTCATCCAAGCCGCCGAGGATGCGTTCCTCAAGTGAACCACCGGCGTCGAAAACATCTTCGGTCACGGCTGGAGGTCTTCGATAATGCCGCCATACCAATGTTCAATCAGTGAACGCGCAATGGACAGGCGCGAGGAAATGGTGATCTCGCCGCTGGAAACAGCTGCCTGCAACTCTTCGCGGCTGAACCAGCGCGCCCTGGTGACTTCAATGCCATCCGGCCGGGCAACCGAGTCTTCAGTGGTGGCGGTGAAGCCCAGCATCAGCGAAGCGGGAAATGGCCAGGACTGTGAGCCGAGGTACTGGCATGCCGACACGCGCACACCTACTTCTTCCCCGATTTCCCGGACAACCGCCTGCTCCAGCGATTCTCCAGGTTCCACGAAGCCCGCGAGTGTGGAGTAATTCCTGGCGTCTGTGGGGCCTCCACCGCCGAGAAGAAGTCGGCCGTCCGGACCCACCACCGTGACAATAATCGCGGGATCCGTTCGGGGGTAGTGCTCTGAATTGTCCTTGGGGCACCGGCGCACCCATCCGCCGGCCTCGATGTCCGTGGGATTGCCACACTGCGGGCAGTGCGTGTGCGTCGCGTGCCAGTTGGAGATTGCGCTGGCTTCGATGAACAGCGCAGTATCGCTGGCATCCAATCGCCCAGCGACGTCCCGGAAGCCCGCCCACCGGGCATCGGCAGGCACCGTTGCGGTGCCCGGCACTGGGGGTTCCGCTACCGTAAACAACAGAACAGGAGTGCCTTCAGGCAAGGAAGACGATTCCAACGTGATACCCAGGTAAACAGCCGCGGTTGTACCGTGATCTGCTCCCTGGAGGGCATTCCACAGGGACGTGGCGTCCCCGAACCACAGTCCATCAGCGGTCACGAGTGCCTTGCGCTGGGAAACAACCATGGCCTTGGCCGTGCCGGAAGCCACGAGGTCCTCCACCATGCCGGGCTTAATCCGGACCCCGGAGCCACGATCCACCATGGCAGGGCGCACTGGAAGAACGGTCTCCATCAGGTGGTTGGCCAGCGCCGGTGACTCCGTATAGCTCATGTATCTACCGTACTGATTCGTACCGACAAAAAACATTTGGGAGGGTCCCCCTTGTGGATGCATCCCGCCCGGGCGTCAATCGCCTGCAGAAATGCCCTGTTTTACGGCGGATCTGAAGACTCGCCGCACTGCATCATGGCCACAGGCCCCACTCAATCTACCGTTGAGAAGGTGAGAAGAACACCGCTCGAACTGGCCGCTGTAGCAACCGCGGCGGTGCCTGGCCTGGCGCCGACGGCTACAGCCTTTTCCCCCGACGACGACGCCGACTTCGACTCGGCGTTGCTGCTCGACGCGGATGGCAAACGCTGGCGCGTCCGTTCGCCGCGCCATCCGGAGGCCAGCACCCGGCTGGAAACGGAATTCATGGTGCTGCGCGCCTTTGCTCCGTCCATTCGCGCGGAGCTGCCCTTCCACGTGCCAACCATTGCCGGCACTGTGCGCCAGGGCGACCTCACCACTTTTGTCTACACCCACCTGCACGGCGCAATGCTCTCCATTGAAGAGCTATCGGCCGGGAGTCCCGCCCTTGCCAGGGAGATCGGCTCAGCGCTGGCTGCCATTCATGACCTCCCGTTGACCTTGGTGACCAACGCGGACCTGCCCAGCTACTCTGCCAACGAGTTCCGGCAGCGGAAGCTCAATGAACTGGACCAGGCGGCAACCACCGGCAAGATTCCTGCCACCCTGCTCCGGCGCTGGGAGCACGCCCTTGAAGACGTGGCACTGTGGCGGTTCAATACCTCGGTGGTCCACGGTGACCTCCACGAAGACAACCTCATGGTGCAAGATGACTCCGTGACTGCCCTGACGGGGTGGACCGATCTCCGGATTGGTGATCCGGCCGACGACTTCGCATGGTTGGTGGCATCGAACGAAGCGTCGTTCGTAGAAGCCGTCCTGAACCACTACACCCAGGCACGCCGTGAGACACCCGACGCTCATTTGCTCCGGAGGGCAGCTTTGTTGGCCGAGTTCGCCTTGGCCCAGTACTTGGTCAAGGCCATGGCTGCCGGGCACCAAAGCATGACGGCGGAGGCAGAGTCAATGCTTCAGACACTCTCCGATGACATTGACGAGCAAGCGCGGCGTGACGAAGAAGCAGCGCAGGACGCCGAGGATGAGGCCGCTGAAATCCAAGCTGCCGAAGCGCAGGCCGCCGCCACTGCAGCAAGCCAGAACCCTCCTGTCAGTGTCGTAGCGATTCCCAACGCCGGACCAACGGTTACGGTGGCAGCCATACCCGGGACGTCGGCCACGTCCCCGGAGTACTCTCTGGAGTCGGTGCAGGACGGAACCACTGCCCCGGGATCTACCGCTGACGCAGAGGACACGGAGAAGCCCGTCCAGGCCGGGGGCGGCGACTCCCATGGCATTAACGATCCGGATGACACGTCCACGGCCGCCATCAGCGTGGTCAAGGTGACGCCGCTCCATACAGCCGACCGGTCCTAGCACCAATTGGTCCCCCGCGCCGGTCGGCCCTAGCGTCCCTGACCGCCGGCCTCCAACGCCTTGGCAACGATGTGTTCCAGTTCGTCGGCGGTTCCCAGATCGTGTGGCCGGACCACTGAGTCATCCGCCACGTAATAGAACGCCGCGCTGACCTCTTCGAGGGGCACACCCTGAAGCCGGGCCCAGGCCAGCCGGTAAACGGCCAACTGCACGGCACGCGTCGCCAACTGTTGGCCTGCGGGTCGTCGGCCGGTTTTCCAGTCGATCAACTGCCAGCGGCCGTCCGCGTCGCGGAACACAGCATCGATGCGTCCCCGGACTACGACGTCGCCAATCCTTGTCTCCACAGGCACCTCGACGAAGGCGGGCGCACGTTGGGCCCACTCGGACTTTTTGAACGACGCCACCATCTCGTCCAAGCCGTATGCCTCGTCGATGTGGGAATCCGAGCCCGGGGCCTCATCGAGGTCAAGCATGCCCGTTGTACCGAAGTACTCTTCAACCCACGCATGGAAGGCCGTGCCTTTACGCGCCGAAATACCGGGTTCTCTTGGCACCGGCCTGCGGAGCTGCGAAAGCACTGCAGCCGGGTCCGCGCCGAGGTCCACGAAGAGTGAGGCAGAGATGTGGCTCGGAAGGTGGACGTCCTGGGTGGTCTTGCGCTGCTGTTGACGGTCAAGGAGCAGGTCTGCTTCCTGGGCCCATTTCGCCGCAGGCCCCGTGAGCTCAGAGGCCTGTGTCTGGTACGGTGCGTCGGCGATGAACGCACGGACGGTGGCCGCGGCCTGGTCCATGGCCAGCCTGCGTCCGGGAGCCAGCCTAAGACGGGCGCCCGTCCGGGGATCGGACGGGCCTTCAAGGGGATCGTAGGGGAACCCTGCAACTTCAAGTGTGGTCGTCAGTGGGCTTTCCTCAGGGAGTGCTTCCTCGGCCACGGATTCGGGATGAACCACCGCCGAACCTGTCCGGCCCGCGGGCGACCCAGTACCTTCTCCTGCGGCAACTCCCGCAACTCCAGCAAGAGGCGCCAAGTCGGAGAGGAAGGCGGACATACCGGCCATTCCGGAGCGCGAACCGTTCCAAGCAGCACTGGACGCCCATAAGACGAACTTTGCCCGGGTGTAGGCCACATAAGCCAGCCGTCGCTCCTCGGCCTCACCGTGATGCTGGACCTCGGCCTTGAAATCCTTCTCCGCGTCCAGCCATCCCTTTTGGTCTGGCTGGTCCAGGTCCCACTGCGGGAGGTCGGCGCGGTCGCCCCGCAACGGCCAAGGCAGCGCCGCAGCCCCACTGCTCCATCGTGAATCCCTGGTGCTGGGGAATGATCCGGCATTGAGGCCAGGGACGAAGACGACGTCCCACTCCAGCCCCTTCGAGGCGTGAACCGTCAGCAATTGCACAGCTTCCCGGTTGGTCTCCACAGGGGCCAGATCCAATCCGCCTTCTTCGGAGGCCGCTGCCTCCAACCACGACAAGAAGGCCAGCAGATCAATCCGTTGGGATGTCTGCAGGAATCCGGCCGCGGCATCCTGGAACGCATCCAGGTTCCGGCGTGCCTGGTGGATGCTGATTCCAGGCTTGGCGGCAACCTCGATATCCAGGAGCATGGCGCGTTCAACCTCACCAAGGAGCGTTGTGAGGTCATCCCCGATGTAGCTCCGGAGGGAACGAAGTTCCGAGGCAAGACGGGTCAGTCGTTCCAGGGCTGCGGGACTCAGGGTGCGACCATGCCCGGACGTCCAGCCGGGCTTGGGCAGGAAGTCAAGGGCCTCCACCAGGCTGGAGGCATCGGTGATGTCACTTTCAACCACCACCGCGGCCGGTTCCTCGTTGGCATCCATGGGTTCGAAAGCCGTGCCCGGATTTGACCGGCGGCGAGCGAGGAAACGCGACCAGTCATTGAAGGCCATCAGGTCTGCCGGGCCAATACGCCATCGGGCCCCGGCCAGCAGCCTCATCAGGGCATCGGACCGCCCGGGATCAGCCAACACCCGCAAGGTGGCCACCAGGTCCACGATTTCCGGAGTGTCCAACAGGCCGCCAAGACCGACGATCTCGTAGGCGATACCCTGCAGCTCGAATTCCCGGCGGAGGCACTCCATCTGTGCCCGCCTCCGGCACAGGACAGCCACGGTCGGCTTGACGGGCGTCCCGTCCTTCTCTTCCTCGAAGACTGTCCGTTTGTAGCGACGGACATCACGGGCAATGACGGCAGCTTCATCCTCATCCGTGCTGAAACGACCGATCACCACACTTCCATCCACCGCCGCCGGACTCGGGGCCAGCGCCGGGACTGAGACGTTGCCGGCTGTGTCCCTGTCCCCTGCCGGGCCGTCCGTGGCCGCAGCATTGTTCAGCGGCGCGGCGATGGTGTTGGCTGCCTCAAGGATGTTCCTGCCGTTCCGCCAGGCGGTGGTCAGGTATGAGGTCGGAGCCACAGAATAAGTCTCTGCGCCACCGGTGGTGTCCGTGTGCAGGACCGGGAACTCCTGTACAAAGTGGAAGAGCTGCCCGGCAGAGGCACCCCGGAATCCATAAATCGACTGGTTGGGGTCCCCTACCGCTGTCACGGCGTGACCTTGGCCGAAGAGGCGTGAGAAGAGCACCAGCTGGGCATGGGAGGTGTCCTGGAATTCGTCCAGGAGAACCACCTTGTACCGGGCCCGCTCCGTGGAGGCTGCGAGCGGAATGTCGCTGGCGATCCGGGCAGCAAGGGCCACGAGGTCCCCAAAATCAAGGACTCCGCGTTGCCGCTTTGCTTCCTGGTAGCGCACCACCATGTCTGCCACGCTGGCGCGGGTCCGGAGCATGGCGGCCAATGATGCTGCTGCCTGGGTAGGGTTTTTGCTGGCACCAGCTATATAGGGAAGCTGCTCGAAGGTCTCCACGCGCTCCAACACCCAGTTGCGTACTGAGCCAGGATCCTGAAGGTGTTCGGCGCACTCCCCCGCCAGCTGGATGACGGCGTTGACCAAAGTGGACTTGGCCGCAGTGAAATGCTCGTAGTCGCCGTCGTATGCCTCTACTACTTCGCTGGCCAGCTGCCAGGACTGTGCCCCACCCAGCAGGACGACGTCGCGCTCTATGCCCAGCCGCAGCCCATAATCGGTCACTATGCCGCTTGCATAGGAGTGGTAGGTGGAAACCTTGGGTTCGAGGTCGTCAGCCCCCAGGAGCCCCTCCGGGAACCCGATGCTGCCATCGTCCTCTGCCGCGATGCGCTGGAGGGTGGCCAGTTTGCTTCTGATCCGGCTGGCCAGTTCGCCGGCAGCTTTACGCGTGAACGTCACGCCAAGCACTTCCTCCGGACGGACCCACCCATTGGCAACGAGCCACACCACTCTGTCCGCCATGGTGGCTGTCTTACCGGAGCCAGCGCCGGCGATCACCAGCCGGGGTGACAGCGAAGAGGCAATGATGTCCGACTGTTCGGCAGTGGGACGGTTCTTCTCGCCAAGGATGCCGGCCAGCTCAGACGGAGAAAACCGGGGTTCGGGAACATGTGTGCCGCCACGGGTGCCGGGCAGCGCGGCGGCAAATCCGTCCAGGAGCTCTGTTGTCATTCGGTGACCTGCTTTCCTCTGGCGCACAACGGGCAAACATCCGGGAGGCGGCACCCATGGCCGCCATGCCCGCTCTTGCCGGGATCGTGCCGTGCTTCGAATGAGGCCCCTGCCATTAAGGCAGCAGCGTCGTTGACCAGCTCCTCCGCCCAGTTCACGGAAGGATCCAGGGGATCCTGCTGCTGCACTGCAGGCGTCTTTGTCTTGGTTCCAAGGTGGGCCAGCACCGCGCCGCCAGGTGCGAAACCAGCAGCGCCGGTGCGGGTCCCGGCGTCGAGCGCTTCTTCGCCCCTCCCAGCGTCCTGGAAGGCACCTTTGAGCACCGCGGCCTGATAGGCACCCAATTGCGGGTGCCTGGCAACTTCGGCCTTGCCCGGTTGACGCTTGCCGGTCTTAAGGTCCACCACCACAAGCCGGCCCTGGGAATCAACCTCCAAGCGGTCCACTTGACCCCGGAGCACGGCCTGCCGGGTGGCAACCGCTTCGGGATAGGCCGGGTCCGGGGCCTCGAGACTGACTTCGGGAAGCTCTACTTCGAAGTCGTGCTCTACGGCCAGCAGGCTCCTTCCCTCGCTGCGCATGATGAGGATGTACTGGGCCAATTTGCGCACCATCTGTTCTGCGCGTTGGAAGTCGAGCTTCCCTTCCCAGTTATCCTTCATGCCCAAGGTTGGCCACCGGCGGACGAGTTCAGCCACATATTCTGATCCCGAGGCCTCGGGCAGTTCCTGGGCAATGCTGTGGACCAACGTGCCGAGGCTTCGCGCGAAATCAGTGGCGGCCTCACCACCAGCAGCCTGGACAAACCAGTCCAGCGGTGACTTATGGACAGCTTCAACCTTGGATGGCGAAACGGAGACTACACCCCCTGGAGGGACAACAGGCTCCCTGGAACTCAGCGGCGCCAAACCCCACCATGTGTCCGGGTGGGCCCCCGGAACGGGTGGATCCGTGCTGGCAAGCCGGGCCAGTATCCGCGCTGCTTCCTGCCCTGCGGCGGTACCGCCGACGCCGTCGGCAACGGACTCCTCCGACTGCGCGTGCTGCCTCAGCTCCGCGACAAGCGCCCTGAGTGTCATGGGCCGGTCCACGGGAGTGTAGTCGCGTTTGTACTGGCCTGACTCCAACGATGCAACGTAGTCCAGGAACGCTGAGGGTTGGTCGTCTTCAGAGGAGACGGCCGTGCATATCAAGACTTCACGGGCCCGGGAAACCGCCGTTGAGAAACTCCTGAGTTCGTCATAGCGGATATCGCGGAGCTTGCTCAGTGGTCCCCGCCGCACCGCGTAGTCCACTCCATGCTCCACGGCGTCGGCGTAGACGGTGCTGCCAAGCAGTTCACCACGCAGGCGGGTATTCGGCCAGACGCCCTCCTGGAGACCGGCGACTATCACCACGGGCCATTCCCGTCCCGCTGCGCTGGCCGGCGTCATGATCTCCACGCACGCCTCAAGCTGGGCACGTGCCGCAAGCGTGTCCATGGGAAGTTCCTGGTTCAATAGATAGTCCAGGAACTGCTCGGGACCCGATCCGGGCAGTTGGTCTACAAAGCGTTCGGCCGTATGGAACAGGGCCATCATGGCGTCGAGGTCGCGGTCCGCACGTGCGCCGGCGTTGCCACCCTCCAGCGCCATGTCCGCCCAGCGCGACGACAAACCGGTGGCCTGCCACAAAGCCCATAAAACTGACTCCGCGTTGGCGCCGGGCTCGGCAGCGGCTGTGGAACCTGCCGCGATCATGCGGGCAAGACGGCGGGCCGCGCTGCCTTCAATTCCCAGCGACGCCAGCGCTCCGGGTTCCAGCAGCGCTTCCACCAGCAGGGCATCGCTGGATCTGCCGCCTCCACCCAGGAGTTCCTCGCGCCTGAGTGACTGCCTGAGCCTTCGCAGTTCGATGGCGGTGGCTCCGCCGATGCGCGATGTCAGCAGCGAAACAGCGCTTTCGGGCGTCAACTTGGCCGGGTCCAGGACAATGGCGAAGGCCTCCAGCAGAGGACGCACAGCTACTTCGTCCCGAACAGCCGAGTCTGCCACTGGAACGCGCACCGGAATGCCCTGGCCGCTCAGGTAGCGCTGCATCTGTGAAATTTGGCCACCGTTCCGCACAATCACGGCGATGTCACTGAACTCCCGTTGCTCCCTCAGCTGGGCTTCCAGAATCCGCTGGGCTACGTAGCGCAGCTCATGCACCGCGGACGGCAGCACATGCCCTTCCACCCTGCCATCACGAGCCGGCGACTTTCCGGCAGTGTCCGGACCTGTCGGTTGCTCAAGCCGTCTGGCCAGCTGACCGCCGGAACGCTGGGATATACGTGCCGCGACGCGCGTCCAGGCCTCGGCTACCACAGGCAGGTGCCGGTGGGTGAACCACAAAGGACGTTCAGTGACCGAGCCCTGCGGGCCTCCCAACAGTGAAGGCAACTCGGCCACAAGGTCAGGACGGGCACCGCGGAAGCCCTGCACTACGGTATCCGGGGAGTAAGTGACCACGACGTCCTTGCCCTCCGATATATCGGCGAGAAGTTCAAAAATCGCAGGATTGGATTCCTGGGCGTCGTCCACCAGGATCAGCTGGAGGCGTTCACGTTCCGCGGCCAGGAATGCCGGCGAATCCTGGAAGATCTGGCGCGCCGTAGTGATGATTCCTGCGGGGTCAAACGCCTCGGGCATGCGGAGGTCCAGGACGTCCCGGTATTCGCTGTACAGCTCCGCTGCGGCCATCCAATCGGGACGTCCGCACTCGTAGGCGAGCCCCACCAGATCCTCAGCTGTTCGGCCGGACTCAATGATGCGGTCGAACAACTGGCGGATCTCGTGGCGGAAGCCCCGGGTGGGAAGGGCCGCACTGAGATCCTCCGGCCAGGGCAGCTGGAAACCGGGCCGTGCATGGCCTTCGAGGAGTTCTTTGATGATGAGGTCCTGCTCGGGACCTGAGAGGAGCTTTGGGGGCCTGGCCAAGGGTATGACGCCCTCGGCCTTGGCCCGCCGAATGACGTCGAAGGCATACGATGCCCAGGTGCGTGCCGGCGTCGTACTGAGGCTGCGGTCCAGCCGTCCGGTGAAGGTGTCGCGCAAAGCTGCGGCGGCGTGGCGACCGGGGGCGAGTATGAGGATCTGCTCCGAATTCAGTCCATCTTCACGGACGCGGCGCACTGCGGATTCCACGAGCACCGTTGACTTGCCCGTGCCGGGCCCCCCGGGCACAAGAACGGGGCCGCTCCCCTGCCGGAGGGAAACGACCGCATGCTGGTCGGGGGACAAAACGGGTGCCGCATAGTGGGTCTCGCGCGGAGGCAGCAGGCGAAGAGCGGCCGGTGCTTGGCGGGTTTTGGCAGGAGTGGCGGTCACACAGTCATTTCATCATCGGGCACCGACAATTTATGGAGTTGACGCTCCAACTGGTCAGAGATCACATCAAGTTGATCGAAGTCGGCGTCCGAAGGCGCCCATCGCGCCGCTGTCAGGTCAACCCGCCAACGGCCTTCACCCGTCCTGAGGAAGGCCTCGTAGGCACCATGCAGCGGGGTGGATTCCTGCAGGTAATGCATCAAGGCATCCACCTCGTGACCGGGAGGCGCTTCCCCGCTGGCCCGCAGGACGCGCCACCAGGCCACGGAGCTGCCGTAGTGGCTCATGACTGCGCCGACCTGACGCGGTCCGCCGGCACCCAGGAGCTCTGCGACGTCGCCGTAGGAGACCGCCGAACCTGGTGGTACGAGGTCCACGACGCCAAGAACCGCCGTCACATACTCCATCCGCATGTGTTCAGCGTAACGGCAGGAGTGTCGCGCCCAAAGACTGTCGGACCCAGCCGGTAGCTTGAAGATATGAGCTCCTGGAACACCCTCTCCCGCGCCGCATTCGACCTCGAGACCACCGGGAAGAACTCGCGGTCGGCGCGGATAGTCACCGCTTCGATCACAGTTGTGGATGCCCACGGAGAGCTCATCGCCGAACACGAATGGCTGGCGGATCCGGGCGTTGAGATCCCCCTCGAGGCCAGTGAGGTACATGGCGTGACCACCGAGAGGGCCCGCGCGGAAGGCCGCCCGGCCGCGGAGGTCACACGTGAAGTTGCCGCGGTTCTCCAGGAACTTTTCGACGCCGGCACTCCAGTCATCGCTTTCAACGCCAGTTACGACTTCACGGTATTGGCGGCCGAGTCCGCCCGCTATGGCGTACCGCAGCTAAGCCGGTTCCCCGTGCTGGATCCCTACGTTATGAACAAGCAAGTGGACCGCTACCGCAAGGGTAAGCGCACCCTCACGGCCCTGTGTGAGGAGTACGGCGTAGACCTGGCAAACGCCCACACCTCGGCCGCGGATGCACTCGCCACTCTCCGTGTCCTGGACGCGATGGCCGGCAAGTTCCCCAAGCTGCAGATGCCGGCAACCACCCTCCATCAGCTGCAAGTAGACTGGGCGGCGTCGCAGGCCGCCGATTTCCAGCAGTACTTGCGCCGCAGCAAACCCACCGCGGTCATCGAGGGTGAGTGGCCGGTCCTGCCGCCCGAGGACGCCAGCCGGGGCGGTTTCTAAGCCGGGGAGACCCCGCCAGGTTTTCGCCCTGCGACGCATGTCACATGATTATCGGGAACCCGCGATTCAGCCTCAGTCGCTCCCGGATTCCACGAGCGTCGGCACCGCCGGAATAGTACGGCGGTCGAAGAGGTTGCTGCGGGAACTATATTCGGTGTAATCGAGTGTGAACCACCATTTCTTCGATTCACTATGCCCCGGTGGGCTGGTGACATAATTAAGTTTGGCGGGTTGAAGTCTGCTAAGGCAGCCAACCTTTCTTTCGGTTGCCACATTCCCCGCCCACCGTGAATCGTCTCCGTGACCCGATGAAAGTGATTTCTTTATGAAATTCAAAGCCCCTAAGTGGCTGTCTGTTGCCCCCGTGGCCGCAGCCTTGGTGATTTCCCTGGCAGCATGCGGCGGTGGAACTTCCGAGCCCAGCGGTTCGCCCACCGATGCACTGGCCGGCAGCGACCAGAAATCGCTCGACACGTTCACCACGTCCGAGGTGACGCCGCTGGACAAGATCGACAAGTCCAAGCTGGGCCTCATCACCGACGGCACCCTTCGCGTGGGCACCCTCTCCGACGCCCCGCCGAACATCTTCATCGACCCTTCGGGCAAGTTCACCGGCTACGACAATGAGCTCTTGCGCGCCATTGGCGACAAGCTGGGCCTCAAGGTTGAGTTCGCGTCCACTGACTTCTCTGCACTCCTGTCCCAGGTGGGCAACAAGCAGTTCGACGTCGGATCCTCCTCGATCTCCACCACGGACGCCCGCCGCAAGACGGTCGGTTTCACCAACGGCTATGATTTCGGCTACATGGCCATCGTGACCAAGAGCGACTCCAAGGTCACCGGCTTCGCCGACGTCAAGGAAGGCCTCCGCATCGGCGTTGTCCAGGGCACCGTCCAGGATGACTACATGACGAACACGCTCAAGATCGAGCCGGTCCGTTTCCCTGACTACAACACGGTCTACGGCAATGTGAAGAACGGCCAGATCGATGCGTGGGTTGCTCCTTCCCAGCAGGCAGAGGGCCAGGTCAAGGAAGGCGACAACACCAAGATCGCCGAGAAGGTTGTCAACACCCAGAACTTCACCGCCTACGCCGTGAACAAGGACAACCAGCCGCTGATCGACGCCTTGAACTCGGGCCTGGATGCTGTCATTGCTGACGGCACGTGGGCCAAGCTCACGGCCGAGTGGTACAAGGACCGTCCGACTGCTGCCGAGCAGACCCCCGAGGGCTGGAAGCCGGGCAGCAAGGCCGTCCAGCTCCCCGCCAAGTAACCAGGGCGTTCCATGGATATCCTCAATCAACTGGCCGAGACCTTCTTTGACTGGGAGGCAATGGGCGAAGTCCTCCCCAAGATGTTCGCCGTCGGCCTGCCCAATACCATTGTCCTGGCCGTCGTCTCGGGCATCATCGGGACCGCGCTGGGGATGCTGCTCGCCCTGATGGGGATTTCCCGGAACGCAGCAGCACGGTGGGTAGCCCGCATTTACACAGACATTCTCCGCGGGCTTCCTCCGGTGCTGACCATTCTGGTGATCGGGTTCGGTTTCGGCCCCATCATTCGTGAACTGACGGGGTCCACCAGCCCGTACCCCATGGCCATAGCGGCGTTGTCCTTGATGTCCGGCGCGTACATCGGCGAGATCTTCCGTTCCGGCATCCAGAGTGTGGACAAGGGACAACTCGAAGCGACCCGTGCCCTCGGGTTCAGCTACGGCTCGTCCATGCGCCTCGTGGTGGTGCCCCAGGGAATCCGCAGGGTTCTTCCTGCCTTGGTGAACCAGTTCATCGCGTTGATCAAAGAATCCTCGCTGGTGTTCATGCTGGGTCTTCTTGCCACAGAGCGCGAGATCTTCCAGATCGGCAAGGATGCCGCCGCCAACAGCGGCAATCTGTCCCCGTATGTCGCTGCAGCCATCTTCTACCTCGCGCTGACCATCCCGCTCACGCACTTCGTGAACTGGATTGATGCCCGTATGCGCTCCGGCCGACCGGAGAAGAAGGAACCGGACGAGGCCGCAGCAGTGGTAGGAAAGGGAGCCCAGGCATGAGTGAATTCGCTTCAGGAACGTTGACGGCGAAGAACATCCATTTGTCCTTCGGCAGCAACCACGTGTTGCGGGGCATTGACCTGCACGTCGAGAAGGGCACCACGGCCTCCGTGATCGGCCCTTCAGGCTCGGGCAAGTCAACGCTCCTGCGTGTGATGAACCGGCTCATCGAGCCGGATCAGGGGGACATCCTGCTGGATGGACGCTCTGTCCTCAAGGACAACCCGGACGAACTGCGCCGCCGCATTGGCATGGTCTTCCAGCAGTTCAACCTTTTCCCCCACAAGACGGTGGCGGAGAACATTTCGCTGGCCCTGCGCAAGCTCCGTGGCATGTCCAAGGAACAGGCCCGCGATGAAGCACTGGCCCAGTTGGACCTGGTGGGTTTGAAGCACAAGGCAGACGCGCGGCCAGCCAACCTCTCAGGTGGACAGCAGCAACGCGTAGCAATTGCCCGCGCTCTGGCCATGAAGCCCGAGGTCATGTTCTTCGATGAAGCCACCTCCGCATTGGACCCGGAACTCGTCAAGGGCGTCCTGGCCCTCATGACGGATCTGGCCCAAGACGGCATGACCATGGTGGTGGTGACCCACGAGATGGGCTTCTCACGCAACGTCTCCGACGTAGTGACCTTCATGGACGCCGGAGTGGTGGTGGAGTCCGGTCCCCCGGAACAACTGTTCACCAATCCGCAAACGGAACGCCTGCAGGGCTTCCTGTCGGATGTCCTTTAGTCAGGACAAGCGCCAGCCCAAAGAACCCCGCCTTCCTTGTGAAGGCGGGGTTCTTTACTGTGATCATTGCCCTGCTTTGACCCGCAGCACTGTCAGGGCGGCAGCATCCACCTTGGCGCGGAAGGAAGCATCTGTTGCGGCTTTCTTCACCACGGCCTGCTGCATGGCAGGAATGCTCGCAGGATCTGCGCACACCAGCATGGTCCCACCGGCCCCAAAGAAGTTCAGGGCGCGGTCCGCATCGGACCAGGCTTCCAATTGCGCGGCACTGCAGAGGTCGTCGGAGAGGACAATCCCTTTGAAGCCGGCGTCTGCACGCAGCATGGTGTCCATCACCGTAGGCGAGAAGGGTGCAATGTTCGCGGGGTCGATCTTGTCGTAGTAGGCATTCGATACCATGACCCACTGCGTACCTGATGTGATGGCAGCGTGGAACGGCTCCAGGGCGGGATCGTTCCGGGTGGTGGAAGTATCCCTGACATCGCTGGTGACATCTGTATTGGGCACTACCCTGCCCAGGCCCGGGAAGTGTTTCACTACAGGCGCGACGCCCGCGTCCTTCATGCCATCGGCAAAGGCATTGCCAAGGGTCGACACCGTGCCAGGTGCATAGCCGTACTCGCGCTGGAAGTGGCCGATCGGGGCATTGGACGGCGCAAACTCCGGGCTGGTGACTGTGTCCAGCACGGGCGCAAGATTGACGTTGACGCCGGCGCTTCGCAGCTCCTTGCCCCAGATTGCAGCATCGGCACGGAGCTTTGCCTGCCCTGCCCCTGCCTGGACCAATGCGGTGGGAATTGTTGAGAACCCCGGACCCGAAAGAACTTGGACATACCCGCCCTCCTGGTCGGTAGCCACGAAGAGGGGCACCCCGCCGGTGGTGGCAGTGGAAACCGTTCCCGTCAACGACGACACGACGCCAGCGGTGGCGGCACTGCCTGCCTTGCTGCGCCCGCTCAGGTAGACATTGCCCGTGTGATATTCCTTCAACGCCCGCATGGTTCCCGGCTCGGCGCCGGTGGCCTTGGCTGCCACCATGAACAGTTGGCCTACCCGTTGTTCAAGACTTAGCGCCGCCAACTGTTGTTCCGCAGCCGTAGGAGCGCTGGTGGCAGGTGCAGCGGAGGGCGACGGCACCGTGGATGGCTTCGTTGGCGCCGCTGATGCGGTGGCTGGCTGCGTAGTGCCTGGCGGCGAAGAGGCAGAAGCCGACGACGTGGCTTCCGTTGAGGGTGGGGCGGTGCTTCCGCTGCCGCTTGAGCAGCCGGACGCCATGGCGAGCAAAGCTCCAGCCGTCGCGATGCTTACACCGAAGGATGCAATTGTCTGGGTCTTGCGCATGGTAAACCGTTAGTTCGTTGGGGGTGGGTTTCCACCTACGAGCCTACCCCGTGCGGACACAGCAATGCCCCGGCCAAGTGCTTTCCGCACCAGCCGGGGCATCAGCAGGGTCAGGCCGTGGCGCCGGCAGCAGCCTGCGCAGCTGCGGGAAGAGCCTCGAATATACGGTTCATTGCTGCGTCGTCGTGGGCAGCAGACAGGAACCATGCCTCGAAGACGGACGGCGGCAGGTAAACGCCCGAGTCCAACATCGAGTGGAAGAACGGTGCGTAGCGGAAGCTCTCCTGAGCCTGCGCGTCGTCGTAATTGTGCACGCCGTGGGCCGAGGTACCAAAGGCAACCGAGAACAGGTTCCCTGCCCGCTGGATGGAGTGGTCAACGCCTGCAGCATCCAGAGCTGACGAAAGTGCCGCGGAGAGTTCCAGCGAGCGGGCATCAACGTAGGCGTAGACCTCCGGTGTTGCGTGGGTCAGTGTTGCTACACCGGCTGCCATGGCCACGGGGTTTCCGGACAGCGTGCCGGCCTGGTAGACCGGGCCGACGGGAGCAAGGTAGTCCATGACGTCGGCACGGCCGCCGAGTGCCGCCGTCGGCATTCCGCCGCCGATGACCTTGCCGAAGGTGAGCAGGTCAGGCGCCCAGCCTTCCTGGCGGCCTGTCAGGCCCCAGTAGCCGGAGTAGCCAGTGCGGAAACCGGTCAGGACTTCGTCCACGATCAGGAGGGCCCCGTGCTCCTTGGTGATGCGGGACAGGCCTGCGTTGAAACCCTCTCCCGGGGTGACAACGCCCATGTTGGCGGGAGCTGCTTCCGTGATCACAGCGGCAATGTTGTTACCGTGCGTGGCGAAGGCAGCCTCCACGGCGGCGAGATCGTTGTAGGGCAGGACCAAGGTTTCAGCCGCTGTTGCCTCAGTGACGCCGGCCGAGCCCGGAAGGGCCAGGGTGGCAACACCGGAACCTGCGGCTGCCAGCAAACCGTCCAAGTGGCCGTGGTAGCAACCAGCGAACTTGATGATCAGGTTGCGGCCGGTGAAGCCACGGGCCAGGCGAACGGCGGTCATGGTCGCCTCGGTGCCGGTGGACACCATGCGCAGGCGCTCGACGGCGGACACGCGGTCCTTGACGATGTCGGCCAGGTTGGCCTCATCCGGAGTGGAAGCACCAAAGGACAAGCCGCGGTCCACGGCGGCGTGCACGGCGTCGAGTACGGCAGGGTGGGCATGGCCCAGCAGCGCAGGCCCCCAGGAGCAGACGAGGTCCACGTACTCCTTGCCGTCGGCGTCCGTGAGGTAGGCGCCCTTGGCCGAAACCATGAACTTCGGGTTGCCACCGACGGATCCAAAGGCACGGACCGGGGAGTTCACGCCACCAGGCATGAGGGACCGTGCGCGGTCGAAGAGCTGATCGGACACAGGGGTGTTGGAAGTCATGGTTCCTATTCTTTCAGTGATTCAGAAGCGGCCGGTCTGCGATCCAGGAGCGGCCGGTTTGCGTCGGGTGCGCCTATTCGGCAGCAAGCAGCCGGGCAACCCGCGGGGCCACCTCGGTGCCGTAGAGCTCGATGCAGCGCATCATGGATTGGTGGGGCAGGGTCCCGTTGCTGTACTTCAGGTCGAAGCGGTCCACACCCAAGGTGCGTTTGAGCAGCACGATCTTCTGCGCGACGGTTTCCGGCGAACCCACATAGAGGGCGCCTTCGGGGCCGCACATGGCCTCGAATTCACCGCGGTTTCCCGGACCCCAGCCGCGCTCAGCGCCGATCCTGTTGCGCTGGTCGAGCCAGTGCGGGAAGAGTTCCTCCCGGGCGGCCTCGTCCGTATCGGCGATGAAACCCGGGGAGTGCGTTGCGATCTGGCGCATCGGGTGCCCGTACTTCGTCATCGCATCGCGGTACAGGTTCACCAACGGGGCAAAGCGGCGGGGTTCTCCCCCGATGATGGCGAAAATGATCGGGTAGCCGTATTCCGCGCAGCGCAGCACGGACTCGGGTGTTCCGCCAACGCCAATCCAGGCAGGCAGCAAATGGTGCTGCAATTTCGGGTACACCTGCAGTCCGTTGACATTGGGGCGGGTACGGCCCTCCCAGTGGACCGGCTTCTGGGCACGAACCTTGTCGAAGAGCTCCAGTTTCTCCTCGAAAAGGACTTCGTAATCAGCCAGGTCGAGGCCGAAGAGCGGGAAGGATTCAACGAACGATCCCCTGCCCAGCATCACTTCAGCCCTGCCGTTGGACAGCGCATCCACAGTGGAGAAGCGCTGGAAAACACGAATGGGATCATCCGAGCTCAGCACCGTAACGGCCGAGCCCAGGCGTATCCGGGAGGTCACTGCGGCGGCAGCGGCAAGGAAGACCTCGGGGGCGGAGACTGCGAAGTCCCGGCGGTGGTGCTCTCCCACCCCGAAGGCATGGATTCCGA
Source organism: Arthrobacter sp. YN (assembly GCF_002224285.1). Taxonomy (GTDB): domain Bacteria; phylum Actinomycetota; class Actinomycetes; order Actinomycetales; family Micrococcaceae; genus Arthrobacter. Next base: position 3,472,007 of record NZ_CP022436.1, read on the forward strand.
CGGCGTCGGCCAGCTTCGCTTCCTCGAGCAGCTCGCGGAGGACGCGGGCATGTTCCTTGGGATTCCCGTCGGCGTCGACGCCGGCATCGCCAAAAGTGTTCAGGCCCAAGAGGATCTGATCGGCTGCTACCGGCGCCACGGGGTCGGAGGGAACGGATGTCATCAGGACTCCTTCAGCCAGCCTGCCAGTTCGGAGGCCCAGTAGGTCAGCACGGTATCGGCTCCGGCACGCTTGATTCCCAGGACGGATTCGGTGATGGCACCGCGCCTGTCGATCCAGCCGTTGGCCGCAGCAGCTTCGATCATGGCGTACTCGCCGGAGATTTGGTAGGCCGAGACCGGTACCGGGCTCATGGCTGCGACGTCGGCCAGGATATCCAGGTAGCTCATGGCCGGCTTGACCATCACCATGTCGGCACCTTCTTCAAGGTCCAGTTCCACTTCCAGGATGGCTTCCCGGCGGTTGGCTGCGTCCATCTGGTAGGTCCGGCGATCACCCTTGAGCTGGGAATCGACCGCTTCACGGAACGGGCCGTAGAACGCTGACGCATATTTGGCTGCGTAAGCGAGGACAGCGGTGTTCTGGTGGCCGGATTCCTCCAACGCCTGGCGGATGACGGCGATCTGGCCATCCATCATGCCCGAGGGTCCCAGTACGTGGGCGCCCGCGTCGGCCTGTGCCACGGCCATCCGTCCGTAGATCTCCAGGGTGGCGTCGTTGTCTACATAGCCATCGGCGTCGAGGACCCCGCAGTGGCCGTGATCCGTGAACTCGTCCAGGCAAACGTCGCCCATGATGACCAGGTCATCGCCCACCTCAATCTTGACGTCGCGGATGGCCTTGTTCAGGACGCCGTCCGGATCAAGGGAAGCCGTGCCCTGCGCATCGCGCACGGCGGGGACGCCGAACAGCATGATCCCGCCCACTCCAAGCTCCACGGCTTCAGCTGCAGCGCGCTTCAGGGAATCAGTGGTGTGCTGGACCACACCCGGCATGGAGCTGATGGGGCTCGGTTCAGTGAGCCCTTCCCGGATAAACGCCGGAAGGATCAGGTCCGCAGGTGCCAGCCGGTTCTCTGCGGTGAGCCTGCGCATGGCAGGAGTGGTGCGCAGACGGCGGGGACGATGGTTTGGAAAGCTCATTGCGGGTTCCCTTCGTTGGCGAAAACAGATTCCAAGGCGGCCACGATGCCGTCCGGGGTTGGTTCTTTGGCTGTGGCAGCCACGGTGAGGCCAAGGCGAGTGGCCTCCGCCGCCGTCGGACGTCCTATGGCGATCAGTCTGCAGTTGCCCAGGGGCAGCAGTGTCTCGGCAATGCGGCGCACGGCGCTGGGCGAGGCAGCCACCACGGCGTCCACAGTGCCTGCGTCGAGGGCAGCCCGTGCCTCTTCCGGGCTGAGCATTGGCGGCAAGCTGTCCTCGGAAACCTCGACGGCGGCGGGCAGTTCCGCCGTCAGGCGGAGTCCCGCCCCGGCCGGGTAGTCGACGGTGTGGTAGGCAACCACGGAGGTCACGTCAGCACCTTTTGACGTCAGGCCTTCCCTCAGGCCGGGTGCCGCAATATCGGCCTGGGGCAGGAGCACCCGGACAGGTGCGGGCTCCCACAGTTCCACCAGGCCGTCAGCAGACTGAAGCTCCGTCGGTGCCAGGTGAACGGAGAGGCCAATGGATTCCAGGACCCGCAACGAGGACGGGCCGATGGTGGCCACACGGGTAACTGCCGGAACCAAGCCTGCCGGGGTGGTTCCCCGCTCTGCAGCCTTCTCAAGAAGGACACGGGCACTGGTGATGCTGCTGATCACCAGCCAATCGAATTCACCGGCGGCCAGGCGGTCGAGGACATCGTCCAGGATCGCCTGGTCTCTTGCCCGTTCAAAATCGATCAGGGGCAGCACCAAGGGTGCGGCGCCGCGGCCGGTCAGCAACGACGCCAGCGGCTTGGCACGGTCGGCGCTCCTGGTGATCAGGACACGCCGACCGGTCAGCCCTTGTGGATCATGCAGTTCAGGACGCGGCAAGGTCCGCGATCTCCGCGGCGCCGGCAGCGAGCAACAACTCAGCCACCTCGATGCCGAGCAACGTGGCGCCAACTTCCGTGAGCCCATCGGTGGCTTTTTTCTCACGGACAGTCTTGGTGCCATCCACGGCGCAGACCACTGCTTCCAGGTGCAGCATGCTGCCCTTTCGGAAGGCGTAGGCGCCCACCGGAGCGGCGCAGCCGGCCTCAAGCCTGGCCAGCACGGCACGCTCGGCTGTCACCGCCAGCCGGGTGTCGTCGTCGTTCAATGCCGCCAGAGCCTGGGCCAGCACGCCGTCTGAACCCGCGGTGGACCCTGGCTGGCGCGGAGCGTCCTCAGTTCGGCATTCGATGGCCAACGCACCTTGCCCGGGTGCGGGCAACATGACGTTGGTTTCGAAGAACTCACTGACGGTGTCCAGCCGGTCCATTCGTTCCAATCCAGCGGCGGCCAACACCACGGCGTCAAGGTCGCAGGACTTACCCGGCACAACCTCATCCGTGATGTTGCCCGGCAGGCCGGGAACCCGGCCGAGGCGGGTATCCACGTTGCCCCTGATGTCCAAAACCTCAATATCCGGCCGGGCTGCACGGAGCTGGGCAGCGCGGCGTGGTGAACCCGTGCCGACCTTGGCCCCGCCCGGCAGCTCAGAGAGTGTCATACCGTCCCGTGCGCAGAGAACATCACGGACATCCACCCGCTTGGGTGTTGCAGCGATGCTCAGGCCAAGGGCTGCGCCGGTGGGCAGGTCCTTGAGGGAGTGCACAGCGACATCGCAGGTGTCAGCCAGCAACGCGTCACGCAAGGCGGCGACGAACACGCCTGTTCCGCCCATCTGGGAGAGGGAGCCGGTTTTGACGTCGCCCTCGGTCTTGATGTGAACCAGCTCTACCGGGAAGCCGCCAACCGCGGACAACTTGTCCGCCGTCTGCTGCGTCTGCGTCAGCGCCAGCTTGCTGGCCCTGGTGCCGATGCGGACGGTCACTTGGCAGCCTCCGCAGCCGGGTAGGCGTCGTGGCCGATGCCCACCGTGGTGCCAACTTCTGAAATGACGGGCTTCGCCCCACGGAAGTTCTCGCAGCAGTTGGGGCGGCAGACGTCATACCACGGTCCAAGGTCCGTGACGTGGGGGCGCTCGGCGATGTTGTTCTCCACCGTGCGTTCGCAGATCAGGTCCACCAGGCCGGACACGAAAGCCGCGTGCGTACCCGGAGTGGGAACACGGGTTGCTTCGATACCCAGGTTCTTGCAGGTTTCCAGGGCCTCGGTGTCAAGGTCCCAGGCTACTTCCATGTGATCGCTCACGAAGCCGAGGGGAACAATGACGACACCGCGGACGCCTTCAGGGGCGATTTCCTCAAGGTGGTCATTGATGTCCGGCTCAAGCCACGGGATATGCGGTGCGCCGGAACGGGACTGGTACACCAAGTCCCAGGCGACGTTGGGCGCCACAACATCCATAATGGCCTTGGCATTGGCCAAGTGCTGGGCAGCATAAGCCGAGCCTTCGGCGAATTCGCGGGGCTCGTCCTCTGACCTGCCAGCGGCCTCGGCATCCCGCGTAGGGATGGAGTGCGTTGCGAACAGGACGCGGATCTTCGCATCGGGATCAGCCTCACCGGCAGCGGCGAGCTTGCCGCGGATCTCCTCCAAGCCCGCAGACGTACCCTCCAGGAAAGGCTGGACGACGCCGGGGTGGTCGAAATACTGGCGGATCTTGTCCACCTGGAGCTTGCCATCCAACCCTGTTTCCGTCAGTGCAACGCCGATGTCTTCGCGGTACTGGCGGCAGCTGGAGTAACAGGAGTAGATGCTGGTGGTGAGCATCAGGAGCCGGCGGTGTCCGGCGTCGTAGGCGTCCTGGAGTACCGGGGCGATGTAGGGATCCCAGTTGCGGTTGCCCCAAAGGACCGGCAGTTCGATACCGCGGCGGGCCAGCTCGGCCTCGATGGCAGCCTTCAGTTCCCGGTTCTGCTGGTTGATGGGGCTGATGCCCCCGAAGGCGCGGTAGTGGTGCGAGACCTCTTCGAGCCGCTCATCGGGGATGCCGCGGCCACGGGTGACGTTCCGCAAGAACGGAATGACGTCATCCTGGCCTTCGGGACCTCCGAAGGACGCCAGCAGCACGGCGTCGTAACGCGCTGCTTCCTGGCGGCCACGCTCGGTGACGGCGTTAAGTGCAGTGGAGACAGCGGGGCTGGTCATGCGAGAACCTCGGCAATCTCGGCAGCCGTGACGCGACGGCCGGTGTAGAAGGGGATTTCTTCGCGAACGTGGTGGCGTGCTTCGGTGGCGCGCAGGTGGCGCATCAGGTCCACCAGGTCCACCAATTCAGGTGCTTCGAGGCCAAGGATCCATTCCCAGTCACCCAGCGCGAAGGAGGAAACGGTATTGGAGATGACCTGCGGGAATTCGCGTCCCAGCAGGCCGTGGTCGCGGAGCATCTTGCCGCGCTCGTCGGTCGGAAGCAGGTACCACTCGTAGGAGCGGACAAACGGATAGACACAGAGCCAGGTGCTCGGCTCGACGCCGCGGGCGTATGCCGGCACATGGCTCTTGGAGAACTCGGCTTCGCGGTGAACGCCCATGGCGGACCAAACGATGTCGGTGCCGGCGAAAAGCTTGCTGCGGCGGATGGAGCGGACGGCAGCCTGCAGGTCCTCCGGCTTGGGCCCGTGGAGCCACACCATGATGTCCGCGTCCGAGCGCATCGCCGAGACGTCATAGCTGCCGCGGAGAATCACTCCACCCTCAGCGAGCTTCTCCGCAAGGGCTTCGAATTCCTGGGCAGCATCGCCGCTGCGCAGGACGTCGGCCGAGCGCTTGAAGACCGTCCACAGCGTGTAGAACTGTTCTTCGGTTTCAGCAGTTTTAGTGACAGATTCGGCAGAAGTGTGGCTCATGGTTCAAGTTTGCCCCGTGCCAGCTCCTAAGTCGAAACGGATCAGTTCTACAACGCGTAGAAGTGATGCAAATCACAGATTTGGGGCATCCTCGGCTACGGCTGCGTCGAGCTGTGCCCGGGTGTCGGCGACCACCGCAGCCAGGCCATTCCCCGCCAACCAGCCTCCAACCACCGTCAAGCCGGCGGCCGCGGCGCACACAGCGCGTACGTGCCCGACGCGCTGTTTATGACCGACGGCGGCGAACGGCAAGGCTCCGGCCCACCGCACCACGTCCCAATCAACGATGTCCGCCCGTGAGACCGGCACTGTCAACAATGCGGAGGCATCCGCCAGCGCCGCGGACAGGAGAGAATCATCATCCAAGACGATATCCGCTCCCCCTGCAGCTTCTTCACGCCGGCCATAGGACAGGCGCAAGACGTGCGTCCCCGGCCCGGCTTCGCCCGCCAACCAGTCCCATTTGGCCGTTGCGTGGGTCAACGCCTTGGCCTTGATTCCCGGAGTTTGTGGTGCCACCAAAATTCCGGTCCCGCGTGGCCTGCTGTCGAGTTCGGGAAGATCCACCACCATGGTCACCAGGCTCACCAGCGGGCCGGGGGCCGGACGCAAGCCTGACAGTTCCGGCAAGGACTGCTCAAGAAGCCCGACGGCGGCCGGGCCGTCGAGCGCAACCACCAACCGGCCGGCGTCGTACGTGGAACCGCCGGCGGTGACCCGCCATCCGCCCGGGGTCTTCGCCACTGCGTCGGCGCGCTTTCCGGTCATCAGCCCGACGCCACGTCCGCGCAGGTCTGCCACGAGCGCAGTCACCAGCGAATGCATGCCGCCTTTCAAGCCGGCGACGGCGGATCCGGCCTTGGCCGGACCGGAAGCGGAGCCGGTGGCGGCCCTGCGCTGGGCCGCCACGGCGGCAGCCAGTGAACCATGCTGACGGATACCCGCCCGAAGGCCGGGCGCAACCATATCGACATCGAGAAGATCGGGGTCGGCCGAATGGACACCGCCCACCACTGGGGAAACCAGCCGGTCAAGGACCCTCTTGCCCATACGGCTCCGGACCAGCGCGGAAACACTGGTGACCTCCGAGGACGTACCAAAGGACGCGGGAAGCCAGGTGTCCAACGAGGCACGGATTGCTCCGGCGAGTCCCAAGGAACGGCGGACTTCCGGATCCCAGGGATTGGCGGGGATGCCCAGGATTCCCGTTTTGGGTAGTTCCTGCGGCCCGTCAGGTAATTGCACCCAGGCACCTCCGGGGTGCGGGGCAACAATCTTGTCCGCCAGACCAAGCTCACGGGCGAGGTCGGCAACAGCCGGCGACCGGGTGGCAAAGGATTCCGCTCCGCTGTCAAGCTGCAGCCCGGCAACAACATGGCTTCCCACGCAGCCGCCCCAGGCGTCGCCCGCTTCCAGGATGGTGACGGCAAAGCCGGCCATGGCAAGTTCACGGGCAGCGATCAGGCCTGAGACGCCACCGCCCACCACAACGGCGGATGGCCCGCCTGCCGGTGTCTTGGGCGATGGGTGTCCCCCGCGCATCGGCACTACTCCGCAGGGACGGAGTGGATAAGTTCCACGACGCGGGTCAGGACGGTGGGATCCGTTTCCGGAGGTACTCCGTGGCCCAGGTTCAGCACATGGCCCGGCGCGTGGGCTCCGGCCGCAATGACCTCACGGACGTGGGCTTCAAGGACCTCCCAGGGAGCGGAGAGAAGGGCGGGGTCGATGTTTCCCTGCAGCGGGACGGTGCCACCCAAGCGGCGGTTGGCCTCATCCAACGGGAGTCGGTAGTCCACGCCCACCACGTCCACCCCGACATCGCGCATGGCGACCAGGAGCTCGGACGTACCCGTGCCGAAGTGAATCAACGGAGCACCCAGGCCACGAACATGGTCCAGCGCCCGGGCCGAAGCCGGCGCTACGTACTTGGTGTAGTCAGCCAGGCCCAGGGAGCCTGCCCACGAGTCGAAGAGCTGGGCAGCAGAAGCACCCGCTTCGAGCTGGGCTTGGAGGAACATTCCTGAGGTGTCGGCGGCCCAGTTGGCCAGTGCCGCCCAGGTTTCAGGATCGGCGTGCATCATGGTCCGGGGTCCAAGGTGGTCCCTGGACGGCTTGCCTTCAACCATGTAGGCCGCCAAGGTGAAGGGGGCGCCGGCGAACCCGATGAGCGGGGTTTTCCCGAGTTCAGCAACAGTCAGGCGGACGGCTTCGCGGATGGGTTCCAGCGCCTCCCACGTCAGCGTGGGCAGGGCTGCCACATCAGCGGCAGTGCGGACAGGTTTGTCCAGAACCGGTCCAACGCCGGGGACGATGTCCACGCCCACACCGGCCAGCTTCAGCGGGATGACGATGTCGGAGAAGAAGATGGCCGCGTCAACGTCATGGCGACGAACCGGCTGGAGGGTGATTTCCGCCGCAAGTTCCGGACGCAGGCAGGAGTCCAGCATCGCGACACCTTCGCGTACCTTCAGGTACTCGGGCAGGGAGCGGCCTGCTTGACGCATGAACCAGACGGGCCTGCGGGACGGCGTGCCGCCGCGGTAGGCGGTAATCAACGGCGAGTCCGATGTTCGGCCGTCCTTCAGCGGGTGGTTGGCGTCGAGGGTTCCCGCCGGGGCGTTGGAGGCCGTACTCTTGGATGCTGCCGAGCTAGAAGTCATGCCTTCGATTGTGCCGAAAATCCGGGGCAAAAGATAACGACAAGCTGTCACGTTGAGCGCTTCCCGGGCCTTTGTGGCGGCGATCACTCCCCTGCGTGGGGATCGCCACGGTGCCATATCGTTCTACCGGGCTACGAAAAAGCTATGATTGGGGTGCTGTGGTTCTTTTCTCATTGGTGGCTACACACGCCGACATCGACCTCGAAACTGTCGCTCAGTTGAGCAACGGTTCCTCTGAGCTTGCCTCGGCAGCCCTGACGGACGCCCCCGTGGTGTCCGGCGCCGTGGTCCTTGCAACCTGCAACCGCTATGAGGTTTACGGGGAAACGGCCCATGCTGCAGACCTCGAGGCCGCACGATCCGCCTTGGTCTCCCAGATCAGCGAACTGAGCGGACTCAACGAGCAACTGGTTTCCCGTTCCTTCGCAACGCACACTGGCCCGGAGGTCACCCGGCACCTCTTTGCCGTGAGCGCCGGACTCGACTCCGCGGTGGTTGGTGAGCGTGAGATCGCCGGCCAGGTCCGCCGGGCTCTGATCACCGCCCAGCAGGAAGGCACAGCGAGTTCCGGGCTGGTCCGCTTGTTCCAGGCAGCTTCCAAGACGGCCAAGGACGTTGGCGCGCAAACCGCCCTCGGCTCGCGCGGGCTCTCCATTGTTTCCGTCGCCCTGGACCTCGCAACCGACCTCGCCGAGAACGACGATTGGTCCACCAAGAAAGTTGTGGTGTTCGGCACCGGCGCCTACGCAGGCGCCACCATGTCATTGCTTCGCGAACGGGGCTGCACCGAAGTTTCCGTCTACTCGTCGTCCGGCCGCGCCCAAGGTTTCGTCGCCACCCGCGGTGGAACAGCGCTCGACGCCGACACCCTCCCCGCCGCTGTTGCCGCAGCTGACGTCATGATCGGCTGCAGCGGATCGGATAACCGCGTGGAGGCCGCAGACCTCGCCCGTGTCCGTGCACAATCGGGCAAGCCGTTGATCGCCATCGACCTCGCCCTCACCCATGATTTCGACCCCGCCGTGGGCGAACTCGACGGCGTTGAACTCCTGACGCTTGAGTCCGTCCGGCTCGCTGCTCCCCAGGAACAAGCAGAGTCGCTGTCCCAAGCAAGTGCAATCGTCACCGGCGCTGCCGCGTCCTTCGAATCCGAGCGCGAAGCCCGCTCCGTGGACACGGCCATCGTGGCGCTTCGCCGCCACACCATGAACGTCCTGGACGCCGAGATGGAAAAGGTCCGCGCCCGTCACGGTTGCACGGCTGCCGCCGAAGAGGTGGAGTTCGCACTCCGCCGCATGGTCAAGCAGCTCCTCCACATCCCCACAGTCCGTGCACGTGAACTTGCCGCCAACGGACAGCAGGACGACTACGTCGCAGCCCTCGAGGCACTCTACGGAATCCAGGTGGAACAGCCCCAGGCTGCAGTCCCGGCCGCCGAATGCCCCGTGGACCATCAGCAGCTCCGCTCAGAGAGCGCCTGAGCAGACAGGGCCACACCTTCCAGCCCCAGGGTGACGGGAAACGAGCTAGTAAACGGGCTTCGCCGGCTCGACGTCGCGCACCCAGGCGAGAATACCACCGTCGAGATGGCTGACCCGCGTA